>CBIHMP010000401.1:0-3319 GCA_966211015.1 uncultured Luteolibacter sp.
AGCCTTCCGAAGATCCTGAGTTGTTTCGACCTGAGTTTGGTGGTATTTAACGTCCCGCCAACGTCTGACAACTCCATCCCATGAAAACATCGATCCTGGTTCTCGGTCTCGCCATGGCTCACTCGTCTTTGGCCGACGGACTGCCAAAGGATGAGCAGGACCGTTTGACGGTTCCCCATACGCTCGTCACCTTGAGCCCGTCGCAGGTCGAGGAAATGGAGGCGCTGGATTCCGTGACCCTGACCAGGGAACAATGGGCAGGACTTCGCAAGGTCTCCCCGAACACCCCGAAGCGCATCGAGGGAATCCTGCCCATCACGTGGAATGACTGCCTGTGCTGCGCGGGTCCGGTCGGCGGCGTCCTGATGAAGGACGGGAAGCTCGCTATTTGGCACGAATCTCAGGACGCGAAGTTATTGGCTCGCCGCATCGGCCGCTCGCAAAAACTCTCCTTCAAGATCGACCACCGCGGACAGCTCCATCTCGATGGGGTCCTTGTCCGCTACAATTTGCTCCTCGAAGCGATCCGCGCCTCAGATCCGGTCAAGGTGGTAAAGGGAGCGCCCTACGAGCACGGTCAGGCCGCGGTGGAAGTCCCGCCCGCCATGCAAGCTACCGACCCGGTGTTCAAGGACCGGATTCTTACCGTTTACCGCGAGCTTGCGGCTAAAGGATGGAACGGGGGGAGAATGCCTTATCCTTTCCACGAGGAGGCCTTGTAACGAAGGCCCGGAAGAAGCTCAGATCATCCCGAGCTTCATCTTCCCTTCCTCGGAGATCATGTCCTGATTCCAGGCCGGATCCCAGACCAGCTCAACCTTGGCATCGTCGATGCCTTCGATGGTCATGATCTTCGCCTGGGCATCGGCGGCGATCACCGGACCCATCCCGCAGCCGGGGGCCGTCAGAGTCATTTTGATCGAAACGGTTTTCTTGCCGTCCTGCTCCTCGATGCCGCAGTCGTAAACCAGACCGAGGTTGACGATGTCCACAGGGATTTCCGGGTCATAGACGCCCTTGAGCTGAGCCCAGACTTGTTCTTCGAGCGGGGCATCTTTCAGGCGGACCGCCTCGGCCTGCTTCTCCTTCTCCTTCTCGAGATCGACTCCCAGGGCGTCCGCATCCTTTGAGGAAATGCGCGCCAGACCGGCGGAGGTCGCGACGGTGTAGGTGCCGCCGAGCCGCTGGGTGATGAAAACGGGAGTCCCGGCCGGTAGCGTGATGCTGTCCCCGCTGGGGATTTGAATGGCTTCCACTTCGCGGGACAGGGCGATTTCCTCGTGCATGGGACCCAGTGTAGCGGGGGCACGGGGCGGTGCAAGCGGCTTGCCGTGTGGCGCGAAAGACGGCAGCTTTCGCCCATGAGCCGGAGACAGAGGAGAAAGACCGCGGCAGCCGGGAACGCCGGGCGAGCCCGGTGGTGGACCCGCGGTGTGGTGGCGGCGCTCGGTCTCGGCGTGATCCTGATGGGCGGAGGCTACATGTGGCTGCGCAGCTGGCTGCACGGGGAAAGCTTCCGGCGGATGCTTTCCGCCTCGGCCGACAAGGCCCTGCGGGTGGAGAGCGAGTTCGGCCCCTTTCAATGGAGCGGCACCCGTATGGATACTCCCTCCTTCACCGCCGCCGGGGATGGCTTGGTGAAATCGATCGATGCCGAGGGACTGCGCGTGGAAGTCGGTCTCGGCGGATGGTGGAAGGATGTCTGGCAAGTGGATGACGCCCGCGCCAATCGCATCGAGATCGCGATCGACACCACCGCCGCGGACAGGACCAGGCACACCCCGCCCCCGGCCGTGCCGGCCCCCTTTCCGAAGGGGAAGAAGTGGTACGATTTCCTGATTCCCCGCGAGGTGGAACTCCGTCAGGTCGAGATTTCCAGCTCTTCCCTGAGCGTCCTTACCCGGAGCGGTTCGATCGGCATCGCGGGCACTTCCTGGCGCCTCACGCCGGATGGCGCGAAGCGTAGCTACAAGGCGGAAGGATCCGATGGCGTGGTGAAGCTGCCCTGGACATGGGCACCGGCGATGGAGCTGGGGCGCGCGAGGCTGCGCTATCAGGGAGATACGGTTTTCCTGACCGATGCGGATTTCCGCGTCTATGAAACCGGGCGGCTCGACCTGGCCGGGGAAATGTCGGTGAAGGGAGACGGATATGCTTTCACCGGCAACCTGATGGACATCGCGTGCGCGGAGATCCTGCCGGAAAACTGGAAGCAGCGGCTTTCCGGAAAAGTGGATGCCGACTTTTCCGTGGAGAATGGCGACGCCGGTCCCTCGGTGGCAGGGCATCTCGAGCTCACGGACGGAATCCTGACGGCTCTCCCGCTACTCGATGCCCTGTCCGCCTATGCGGATACCACCCGTTTCCGGCGGGTTTCGCTGCAGGAGGGGAGGACCGATTTCGAGTGGGAGGATGGAGCGCTGGTGCTACGGGATCTGGTGATCGGATGCGAAGGCTTGGTGCATCTCGAAGGCGGCCTGCGCATGGACCGGGACGAGCGGCTGGACGGACGCTTCCGCCTCGGCCTGGTACCGGGGATCTTGTCGCGCATTCCCGGGGCGGAATCGGTCGTTTTCATGCCCGGTGACAAAGGGCTTCTCTGGACCGACCTCCACATTACCGGGACGCTCGACGAACCGGAGGAAGATCTGACCGCGCGGCTGGTGGAGGCCGCCGGCTTGCGGATGTTCGAGGTGCTCCCGGAATCCGGGCAACGCGTGCTGAAATTCACCCGCGAAGTCATCGGCGACGACTTGCAAGCCCACCTGAAGAAGAGCGCGGACTTGATCGGGGAGGGGCGCGACACGCTGCGGGAAGCGGAGGACGTGGTGCGCGAAGTGGGTGGAATCTTCGATGTTCTCAGGGGAAAGGAGCGCCCCCGCGAGGAGGAGAAGCGGGAGTAGCCTCAGCGGACGGTGATCGTCTTCCCCCGGCCGCTTTCCCATGCGGACTGGACGTTCTTGTAGAGGGCCTTCAAGTCGGCGAGGTTGAGGATGCGGTACTCGATCATTCCCGCATGGGTGGTCGTCGGGTAGCTCTTCTGCGGGAGGTTGTGGATGTTCGTATTGGCGCGCTGGCCCGCTTGATCGACAAGCTGCCGCCCGCGTTCCACCACCCGGCTGCCGGTCGAGGATGCCGCGGCGTCGGCGATGGTCCCGATGTGGTAGAAGCGCGCCAGGGCCCGGCCGTTGGTGTCGATCACCACCTCGTTCACCAGCAGGGCATCCAGCACGTACTCGTGCATGCTGACCGAGGAGATGCGGTCGATGGCGACCATGTAGTTCCCGCCGGGAACGGTGGCCTGCCAGAAGCGCTTGGA
>CBIHMP010000402.1:0-3309 GCA_966211015.1 uncultured Luteolibacter sp.
GAGGGTCCGAGCATGTGCCGGAAGCTGCCGGCACCGGCGGTATCGAAAAGGAGGGTCCGGCCGTTCTCGCGTAGCACGGAGGCGCCGTTTCCGTAGCCGGGATCATAGACGATCAGGAAGTTCTCTCCGGGGCGGTCGCGGGGAAAGGTGCGGTTCCCGCCGGGAATGGCGGCGAAGCTCCCGGCGATCCCGGTGCAGATCCCCGCCACCTTCCCATTCAGTTTGTTGACCAGCTCCTGTGCCGGCCGCAGCGGCGAAAGAACCACCGCGAACAGGGCGAGCGACATGAGCGCGAGAACCGCCACCCCGATCATGGTGCTGGCGACGATGGAGATCGGTGCGAGGAAGCCGAAATGCCAGAGCGTCAGGGGAATCGACCCGACGCTGGCAGCCGTCGAGGCCCCGAAGGCGGTGGCGGTCCTCTGCCGCAGGCGCAGCCACCATTCACCGTGCTTCGTGTAGAGCTGCAGGGGGAGGTAGGGCTCGCGCCACGCCATCCAGGAGAACAGGCGGGAGGCCGCCGAGGCGGCGAGGCCCATCACGAACACCACCCCGAAGGAAAGCTGCACGCCCGCTTGGAAAATCAGGTGGCCGTCAGCCAGTACCGCGAGCAGCAGCGCGAGACCCAGGGCATTGAGCAAATCCGGCCTCCGGCGGAGAAAAAAGGCACCGAGCACGATGGTCGCCATGGTCACCGAGCGGACCGCGGGGGGCTTCATGCCGGTGATCCACGCGTACGCGAGCATGCCCACGATAATGAAACCGATGGCCGGGCGGCGTGCGACGCCGAGCCATTTCAGCACGAACCAGCCGATGATCCCGATCATCGCCACGTGCATCCCGCTGACCGAGAACACGTGGAGCGTGCCGCTGGCGCGGTAAGCTTCCACCAAGGGCGCGTCGTCTTCCGGATTGTCCCCCAGCACCATCGCCCGGATGACCGCCGCCTCCCGGCCCTCCGGATCGAGCCCCGAGGTGACCGCTTGGCGGAACGCCTCCCGGAGCCTTTCGCCGAGACGGGTCAGGAAAGGGGCCGGTGCCAGCCGGCTTCTTTCCCCCCGTTCCTCGAAGACGCCCCATGCGCCCTGGCGGTGGAGCCAAGCGGCGACATCGAAGGTGCCGGGATTGCGACGCTCCGGGAGCGGCTGGAAATCGCCGCGCGCCCGGATGGTCTCCCCGCGCAGAGGAGCTTCTCCCTTCCCCCGCCAGGAAACCCGGCCGCCGGGGTCACTCCCGGAGAGCGCCACCAGGGCGGTCCAGCCGCCACCGGAGATCCGGGGCGGCGAAAGAAGCCGGCCGGTGGCTTCAGCCGAGCGGATGCCCGACAATTCGATCGCCGCGGCGGCCTGCTGCTGCGGTCCCAAGCGCCCCGCGTGGAACAGTCCGGCCGCAAGAGCCGCTACCAGTGCAGCCGCGGCAATCTTCCGCACCCCGGCGAGGGCTACCAGCACCAGGATCGCCAGCCCGGCAGGTGCACCGGCAGCGAAATTCCCGTCCGCCACCACCACGGCTGCGGCAGCCGCCGCAGCTATCCACAGGAGGGGGTGGCGCTCCACCGCGCGGCGGAGCTTGCGGTGCATGGCCTCAGATCATGCACCACTCGCGGAGCTTGTGGCGGGCATTCGCGGAGTGGCGGCTTTCCGGGAACTGGTCGATCACCTGCTGCATGATGGAGGCGGCGGAGTTGCGGTCGCTCATGTGCTCGTTGTAAATTTCCGCGAGGCGGAACATGAGGTAGGCGGCATCGTTTTCCTCCCACTCCTGGCCTTCGATGGCGGTGCGGAGGGTCTGGACGGACGCCGCCGGATCCTCAAGCTCGTCCAACTGGATCTTGGAAATTTCCACCCACGGCAAGCGGTTGAGCGGGTCGGCCGCGGCAGCCAGCCGGAAGGCTTCGATGGCACCTTCCCAGTCGCCTTGAGCCACCTTGGCACGGGCGTCGTGCATGGGATCCCTCTCCACCATCTCCGCACTGTCGTACACCGCGTGGGTGAAGCGCTGGGCGATGGCGGGGAGAACGTGGATGACGAAGACGATGCCCACCAATCCCGCCGTGAGGAAAGCGAGCAGGATGCCGGTGAAGGTCTTTTCGTTCTTCCGGCCTTCGATGTCGTTCTCAAGCTTGGTGGCCGCTTCCTCGTCGTCGCCGCTGTCCTTCAGCTCCACCAGGCGCTTCTCATCATTCTGGATATCCTTCTCCGCGCCATTGAACTTGGACCACGCGAAAATGACAAAAAACGCGAGAACGGCATAAATACCCCACTTCATATGTGAGGGAGACTAATCCTCCGGCCTCACCCGCGGGGAAGTACAAAATCCGCGGCGGACATCATTCGCCGGACTCAGAGACGCCGGGCGGCGCGGCCTTCGTCGATGAGCTTCCAGAAGTGCTTCGACTTCGCGAGCTCTTCATCCTCCCCCATCGGGATTTTCGAGCGGAAGGCGAAGTCGCTGAAGGTGCCCTTGTGGAGCACGCGGTGAACGATCACGAGGCGCTCTTTCACCTCGAAATAGAAGCGCCAGTCCTTCGCGCGGAAACGGTAGAGCACGCGGCCGTCGCGCTCGATCTTGCCGAAGCGCTCGTCGCCCAGATTCTCCAGATCCTTCTCCGTCACCTTGAACTCGTCCAGGAGTTCGAGCTGCTCGAGCGTGTCGAGACGCGAGATCTCGGCGGCGCTGATTTCGTTGAAGACGATCTGGAACACCGGGGGAACGTGAAATCGGCCGGCAAAAGTTCCAAGCGGGAAATGGAGGGATCGCGGCGGCGGGTCCGCCCTCCCCGGGTCAATTCGTGGGAAAAACCGTCGGCTCCTTCTTTCGTCCGCCCCGCCCGAAATCATCGAAGATGTCCTTCGAGCTGACGTAGAGCATGATGCCGAAAAGCAGGAAGACGAAGCAGAGCTGGATGTACTCCAGCAGCTTCACCCGCACCGGCCGCTTCGCGACCCATTCCATGGTGGCCAGGACGATATGACCCCCGTCGAGCACGGGAAAGGGCAGCATGTTGAGGATCGCCAGATTGATGTTCAGCAGCACCAGGAAGGCCATGATCCGCAGGACGGGGTAGTCCATCTGGAGCATGAAATACTGGAGCTTTCCAATGCCGACCGGACCGCTGAGGTGCTGGACGCCGATGCTGGAATCGGGCGAGGCCACGCTCGCGATCGTCAGCCACATCATTTTGACCGTGTCCGAGATCTGCTTGAAGGCTGCCGGCTTGATGATGTCGCGGTTGACCTCGTAGTCCTGGTCGAAGGCGACGCCGATCTGGGGCCGCGGGGGGTCTTCCTTCGGGGAGATCGGCACGAC
>CBIHMP010000403.1:0-3298 GCA_966211015.1 uncultured Luteolibacter sp.
GTTTTCCCAGTCAGATTCGTTTGTCATATGAAACGGCGTGCGCCGCCCGATACAACGGGAATCAAACCCCTCTTTCAAGTTTCTAACTTGTTTCTTATGACAAACCCACCCAGCGGCTCCCCCATACGATCACGAAGGGAAGGGTGAAGAGGCTGACCACCGTGGTGGCGATCACCACCTGCACCGCCACGGCCGGTCGGCCACCATAGATTTTCGCCAGCATGATCGGCGTCATCGCGGATGGCATGGCGGCTTGAACGACAAGCACTTGCTTCAACGCCAGCGGGGCCGGCAGGAACTTCGCCGCCGCCAGCAGGAGGAGGGGCAGCACCACCAGCCGCACCGCGCATCCTCCCAAGGTCACGCGCAGGGACGGTCGCTCTTCTCCGACCAGATCGATCATCAAGGCCCCCGTGATCAGGATGGCCACCGGAAAGGCGCCCGCTCCGATCCAGGCCATGGTTTTCCGGATCGCCGCTCCGATTGAAAAGGCGTCCTCGCCGCTTGGCGTGAGGAACTTGTCGGCACCCGTGCCCACCAGGATCAGACCCAGCAGGACGGAGATCACCGGGCCGTTCACCAGCTTGCGCCACGGGACCCGCTTGTCCCCGGAAAGGATCATCACCCCCACCGACCAGATCGCGAGTTCCACTCCCAGATTATGGACGAAGAGCATTGCGATGGCGCCGCCACCGACCCAGAGCTGCTCCACCACCGGGATCGCCGTGTAGCCGAAATTCTGAACACCGGAAGAGAGGGCGAAGGTCCGCTTGCCGGTGCCTTTTTGGAAGCCCAGCAGGCCGGCGGCCAGCCAAGCGCCGCCGAAGCTCAGGACGGTGAGGCCGAAGCCGATGCCGATTCCCCACAGCACGGAACCGGGATTCCGCACGCTCTCGCTGCCCAGGATCTTGTCCAGGATCAGACAAGGATAGAGCACGTTGAAAACGAGGCGGAAAACCGGATCGTCCTGATCCTTTCTCAGCACCCGGATTTTCCTCAACAGCGCTCCGGCAAGAATCAGCAAATACACCGGCAAGACCGCCGCCAGAACCGCCTTCGATGTATCCACCCGGCGAGCATTCGCCCGCCCGGCGCGAGCAACAAGCACGATGATCGGAAACTCCGCCGGGAAAGATCGGGACCTCCGCATCCGGATATTGGAAATGCGGATCGGCCGGCGAAGCCCGGGCACCGGCGTTGGTGTGGTCCAGAATCTAAGGACGTAGGCGCGGTGGTGACACCGCGGGAAGGGTCCTTCCGATGGCTTCCTCCTCCGGGGTGACGCGGGCCTTCTCGCCGCGTTCTCAGGAACGCGCCTGCGGATGCCGGCTCGGCGGGCGCGAAGGGTTGTTCGAACGGAACACAGTCCCCGCTTTCCTCTGGCACGATCCGCGCTCATGCTGCCGCCGTGAGCGAAACCCCGCAACTTGTCCGCGACGATCCTTGGCTTGAGCCGTTTGCCGAGGCGATCAAGGGGCGCCGGGAGCGATTCCGCGCCGCGTTGAGGGACATCGAAGGCCGGAGCGGCAGCCTCGTCGCCCATTCCAACGGCCACCGCCTCACGGGCATCCACCGGCAGCCGGACGGCCACTGGATCGTGCCGGAATGGCTGCCGAAGGCGAAGGCCGTCTCGCTGGCCGGGGACTTCAACGGCTGGGATCGCGACAGCCATCCCCTCGCCCCCGCCCGCGGCGGGGTCTGGCAGCTCCGCCTGCCTCCGGATACCTTGGCGCACGGCCAGCGGGTGAAGCTACACATCACCGGTGCCGACGGCTCGCAGCGCGACCGCATCCCCGCCTGCATCTTCCGCGCGGTTCAGGATCCGCACACCCACGATTTCTCGGGGCAGATTTGGGAGCCCGCGGAAGCCTATGCATGGCGGAATGATTTCGACCCCGCTTCCATCAAGGTTCCCTTTATTTACGAAGCCCATGTCGGCATGTCCGGGGAGGAAGGTCGCGTGCATTCCTACCGGGAGTTCGCGAACTCCACCCTGCCCCGGATCGCCGCGGCCGGTTATAACGTCGTGCAGCTCATGGCGGTGCAGGAGCATCCCTACTACGGCTCCTTTGGCTACCACGTTTCGTCGTTCTTCGCCCCCTCTTCCCGCTTCGGCACGCCGGAGGATCTGAAATACCTCGTCGATACGGCCCACGGTCTGGGCCTCGCGGTGTTGTTGGACATCGTCCATTCGCACGCGGTAAGGAACTACGCGGAAGGGCTCAACGACCTGGATGGCTCCGGAAACCTCTACTTCCACTCCGACAGCCGAGGCGATCACCCGCAGTGGGACTCGAAGGTCTTCGACTACGGCCGCCCGGAGGTACGGCAGTTCCTGCTCTCCAACGTGCGTCATTGGATCGAGGATTTTCGCTTCGACGGCTTCCGTTTCGACGGCGTCACCTCGATGCTTTACTGGCACCGGGGCGCGACGTCCTTCGATGACTACGGGAAATATTTCGGTCCGGAGGCGGACCCGGATGCGGTCCTCTATCTCCAGCTCGCCACCACCCTTGCGAAGGAACTCAGGCCCGGGGCGATCTTGGTCGCGGAAGACATGTCCGGGATGCCGGGGCTGTGCCGGCCGGTGGAGGAAGGCGGCGTCGGTTTCACCCACCGCCTCGCGATGGGAATACCGGATTTCTGGATCAAGCTGCTCAAGCACACCCGCGATGAAGATTGGGACATCGGCGCCATCTGGGCCACGCTGACGAACCGTCGCCTCGGCGAAGCGAACATCGCGTACGCGGAAAGCCACGATCAGGCGCTGGTGGGCGACAAGACCTTGGCCTTCTGGCTGATGGACCAGCAGATGTACTGGCACATGGGCAAGGACGATCCGGATCCCCTGATCGAGCGCGGCATCGCCCTGCACAAGATCATCCGCTTGATCACCTTCGCCCTCGGCGGCGAGGGCTGGCTGAATTTCATGGGCAACGAATTCGGGCACCCCGAGTGGCTCGATTTCCCCCGCGAGGGCAACGGCTGGTCATACCACTACTGCCGCCGCCAGTGGTCGCTGGCCGACAATCCCGCGCTGAAGTATGCCTTCCTCGGCGCCTTCGACCGCGCGATGCTCGAGATCGGCAGGGAACATGGAGTTCCGGCTTGCCCGCCCGCGGAGCTCCTCAATCTCGATCTCGCCAACAAGGTCATCTGCGCGAAGCGGGGGGACCTTGTTTTCGTCTTCAACCTTTCCACCCACCGGTCAATCGCTGACTACAGATTCCATGCCCCGGCGGCAGGCAAGTACCGCCTCGTGCTGGATACGGACGCCTCCTTCTTCGGCGGGCAGGAC
>CBIHMP010000404.1:0-3220 GCA_966211015.1 uncultured Luteolibacter sp.
GGATGGCATCAATCTGGTCTCGAACGTGCTGGCCCTCTCGGGAAAGATCGGTCCGGGAGACGAGATCCTCATTTCCACCTTGGAGCATCACTCGAACATCGTGCCGTGGCAGATGCTCTGCGAGCGGACCGGGGCCCTCCTCAAGGTGATTCCCTGCCATGAAGACGGAACGCTGGATCAGGAGGCGTTCCGGAACCTTTTGAACGAAAAGACCAAGGTCCTGGCGATCGGCTGGATCTCGAACGCGTTCGGCACCGTGAATCCGGTCGCGGAAATGACCGCGGCGGCGAAGAAGGCCGGAGCCTATGTCCTGCTGGATGCCGCCCAGGCGACAGCTCATGTGAAAATCGACGTGCAGGCGGTGGGAGCGGACTTTATCGCCATTTCCGGGCACAAGGTCTATGCGCCCACTGGCATCGGCGTGCTCTGGGGGAAGGCGGATGTTTTGAATGACCTGCCGCCGTGGCGGGGTGGCGGAGAGATGATCAAGGAGGTCACTTTCGAACACACCACCTACAACGATCTGCCGTTCAAATACGAGGCGGGCACCCCGAACATAGAAGGCGCCATCTCGCTGGCGGCCGCCTTGGATTTCGTGAACGGCATCGGACTGGATGATATTGCCGCCCATGAGCACGAGCTGGTGGCGGGTGCGGTGGCCGGACTGGGGGAGATCCCCGGACTCCGGATCTACGGCCCCGCGGACCGTGCCGGGGCGCTGTCATTCATCGTCGAGGGCGTCCACCATTACGATCTGGGCACGTTGCTGGACCAGATGGGGATCGCCGTGCGGACCGGGCACCATTGTTGCCAGCCGCTGATGGCCCGTTTCGGCATTCCTGGGACCACCCGCGCTTCCTTCGCATTGTATAATAAAGCGGAGGATGTGGAGGCGCTGGTCTCCTCCACCAGGAAGGCCATCGGCATGCTCCGCTGAATTTTTCCCCATCCATGAAAATCGTCCTCGGCATCACCGGATCGATCGCGGCCTACAAGGCGGCGGACCTCGCCTCACAACTGGTCAAACTCGGCCACGAAGTGAGCGTGGTGATGACGCGCGCGGCCACGGAGTTCATCACGCCGCTGACGCTGCAGGTGCTCACCCGGCGGCCGGTGCTGGTGTCGCTGGAGGATGAAAAGCAATCGTGGAAGCCCGGGCACATCGAGCTGGCTGACAATGCCGATCTGTTGGTGATCGCCCCGGCGAGCGCGGATGCGATCGGGAACTTCGCCAACGGGCTGGCCCCGGACCCGCTTTCCGCCATCTACCTGGCGCTGCCACGGACGACCCCGGTGCTGATCGCTCCGGCGATGAACGGGAAAATGTGGCTGCACCCGGCGACCCGGCGAAATGTCTCCCGGCTCACCGGAGATGGCTGTCATTTCGTGGAACCGGCGGAAGGCCTGCTCGCGTGTGGCTACGAAGGGGTGGGGCGACTCGCGCCGGTGGAGGAGATTCTGGGCCGGATCACGGAGATCCTGTCCCGGCGGTGACCTCCGCGGCACCGATTCCTCAGGATGGAATGAACCGCGAATCCTACGAATCTTGCGAATGAAGATACGGAAAAATTCGCCAGATTCGCCGGATTCGCGGTTCTTCTCCCGATCGTCGGGAAAGTGGCTTGGGCTCGCCCTGCGTGGCAGGGACCGCATTCCATGCGGTCCGGCTGGGGCAGGCCACCGCTACCCTCGCAATGCCATTTTCTCTACGGACAACCATCAGATTTTTACCCGGATCACGCCCCGTATCCGGAATCGCAGGATCATCCCTGCCGCTCCCCGCCGGACGGTTTGGAAAACCGTCCCTACCACCCCAATTCATCAGGATGGAACAAACCGCGAATCGTACGAATTTTGCGAATGGAGGATATGAAAGATTCGCTGGATTCGCCGGATTCGCGGTTCCGATTCCGTCGCTGTTGGCTCCGTGGGATGGCGGAAACCTTTTGCCGGATCGAAATAAAAGCGACTTTAGGCTTGCGCCGGACTGGTGCGCTGGCTATCTCCCGCGTCCCGAATCTCATTATGGCTAAGAAAAGTTGGATCGCACGCAACGAGCGCAAAGCAGCAACCGTCAAGAAATACGCTGAACTCCGCTTGAAACTCAAGAAGGAGAAAGATTACGTCGGCCTGTCGATGCTGCCACGCAACGCGAGCCCGACGCGCCTCGTGAACCGTTGCGAAATCACCGGCCGCCGCCGCGCTTTCCTGCGCCGTTTCCGCCTTTCCCGGATTACTTTCCGTGAGCTTGCTTCCGCAGGGATGATTCCCGGCGTGACCAAGTCGAGCTGGTAAGCTGGCACGGCTTGCGCTATTTTCAGACGCGGAGTGGAATTTCCCATTCCGCGTCAAATCCATGCCAATTTACGAAGACGTTTCCGAAGCCCCCGAAGATCGCGAGCATTCATGCCGGATCTGTTCGAAGGGCTTTGAATTGAGACGTCCGGTGGATCGGACCGCCCTGGAGGTGTGTCCGCTCTGCAAACATCCGGTGAAGAAGCTGATCTCCCGGGTGAGTTCCCCGGTGGTGTCCAAACCGATGTCCGTGACCGATGCCAAGAAGGCCGGTTTCACGATCCTCCAGAAGCGCGATCAGGGCGTTTACGAGAAACTCTGACCTCGTGAAGCGATGATCGATCTTATTTCGCACTTTCAGTTCCTCGCCAGCGTCGCGCCGGAGCCAGCTACGGAATTCCCGGGTGCCGGCAAGGCGATGCTCTACATCGCGGGGATTATTTTCTTCCTGCTGCTGAACGCGTTCTTCGTCGCATCGGAGTTCGCCATCGTCAAAGTCCGCCCAAGCCAGATCGAGGGGGAAATGAAAGAGAATCCGGTGAAAGCGGCGACCGCCCTGAAGGTGGTGAACAACCTTGACGGCTACCTTTCCGCCAACCAACTCGGCATCACCATCGCCTCGCTGGCACTTGGTTTCCTCGGTGAGCCATTCGTCGCGGCGATGGTCTCGCCCGTGCTGATGCAGACGGGGATGTCCGTATGGTGGGTCAAGGGCATCTCCTTCGCCCTGGCGATCATCTCATTCACTTTCCTCCATGTGGTGATCGGCGAATTGATGCCGAAGTCGATCGCCATCAGCCGTTCGGTCGGTGTGACGATGAATCTCGCTACGCCGCTGCATGCTTTCTACAAGACGGCGCATTGGGCCATTCTGGTGCTGAACGGCACCGCCAACTGGCTGTTGAAAAAGCTTTTCAACATCGAA
>CBIHMP010000405.1:0-3207 GCA_966211015.1 uncultured Luteolibacter sp.
GATGGCGGCCCGCTCGATCGCGTTGCGGAGTTCGCGGAGATTGCCCGGCCAGGAGTGGCGGACCAGCACCTGGCGGCCGGTTTCCGAGAAGCCCTCGATCCCCCGGCCCATCTGCTTGCTGAAGAACGATAGATAATCGTTGGCGAAGCGGATCAAATCGGCACGGCGCTCGCGCAGGGGCGGCACCGTCACGCTGATCACATTGAGGCGGTAGAACAGATCCTCCCGGAAGGTGCGGGCGGCGACACACGCGGCCAGATCCCGGTTCGTGGCCGCGATGATGCGGACGTTGCACTCCCGCACCTTGTTCTCGCCCAGCCGTTCGTACTCCCGCTCCTGGAGCAAGCGGAGGAGCTTCGGCTGGATTTCCATCGGAAGCTCGCCGATCTCATCGAGGAAGAGGGTCCCGCCATCGGCGGCGTGGACCTTTCCCCAGGTGTCCTTCACGGCACCCGTGAAGGAGCCTTTCATGTGCCCGAAAAGGACGCTTTCGAGCAATTCCTTGGAGAGACTGGGACAGCTAACCGTGACAAAGGGTTTGTCGCGCAAATGGCTGCGGTCATGCACCTCGCGGGCGATGACGCTTTTCCCCGTGCCGCTCTCCCCCAGGATCAGCACCGAGGCGGGCGAGGCCGCGGCCCGGAAAAGCGTCTCGATCTCCATGCGGGTGCGGTCGTCTTCCGATTCGAACCGCAGCGGAGGAGAATTGTGCCGGACCTCGCTCTTCAGCTCCTGCACGGTCTCCTGCAACCGGATGACCTCCCCTTGGGTTTGGAGAGCCTTGCTTGCTTTCGCGAGGATCGCGCGGAGCTGGTCGGGCGTGAACGGCTTTTCCAGATAATCGAAGGCCCCGAGCTGCGTGGCTTTCACGGCGGTGGTCACCGAGGCATGGGCAGTGAAAATCGTCACCAATTGCCGTGGATTCTTTTTCAGAATCTCCTGCAGTACCTGAAGGCCGTCCTCGTCCCCCAACCGCAGGTCGAGAAACACCAGTTGGAAATCCTCTTCTTTCAGCCGTTGCAGGGCCGAGTCCCCGTCTTCGGCGGTTTCGACATAATGGCCTTCGGATTCAAGGGCGACCGAGGTGGTCAGGCGGATTGATTGTTCGTCGTCTACGATGAGGATGTCCATGAGACTTGGATGAGGGTCCCTCCTAACACTCTGCATGCCGCTACCCCTCCGGATTCCGGGCTGCTGACACTCAAGAAGTTTGGGAGAGGCGGGACGTCGGGGGAGTTCCGCGGTCGTGCATTTTGCTACCAAGTAAGATGCAGATTGCAAAGTGCAATGAGTCATTGCATTTAAATACGCCTCCCCGCCCCACTGCCCGTCCTCAGTAAGAAGACGATGCCCATGGCCCGTCCACGCGGACGACATCCATGCCTGAAGCAAAAAAGCCACCCGGTTGCCCGGATGGCTTTGAAATTCAGGGGGAGCTGCGGCTCAGGCCGGCACTTCCCGGCCCCTGCGGATGGCCGCCAAATGATCGAGCATCTCGCGGGTTTCCCGGCTCCAGCGGCGCAGGGCCTTGCGGGAGAGATCGACGCGATCCGTCATCGCCTTCTCAAGCTCGTGATAATTGGCGCTGAGGCGCTCGATCAGCGAGTTCATGGATTCGACGGCCTTGTCCCGCCACGGATGATCCTGGGCGGCGTGCAAGCGGGCAAGCTCCTGATCGGCACGGCGGCGGGCCTCGGCCATCTCGGCCAGCAGCACCTTGGTATCCGGCACGCGACGCAAATCGCTGGCCAGTCCGAATTTGGAAAGCAGCCAGATCGCCCACTTGGTCGGATCGAAGTTCCAAGGCTTCACGCCATTGCGGTAGTCGTGCTGGAACTCGTGGTGATAGTTGTGGTAGCCCTCGCCGAAGGTGACGAGCGACATCAGGAAGCTATCGCGGGCGCTGCACTTCGTCGAATAAGGCTGACGGCCGATGGTGTGGCAGAGGGAATTGATGAAGAAGGTGCACTGCTGCACCGTGAAGACCCGGAGCACGCCGGCAATGAGGAAGCCGCCGAGGGCACCCGTGGCACCGCCTGCGAAGAAATAACCGAGCACGGCGGGAAGCACGAGGCCGACGAGGATGGCGATCGCCTTGTCCCAGCGGTGCTGCCACATGACCAGCTTGTCCTTGCGCAGGTCCTGCACGTTATCGAGCGGCGGCTCCGGCAGCACCTTGAAGAGGATCCAGCCGATGTGCGCCCAGAAGAAACCCTTTGAAATATCGTAAGGATCGTCGTCGTGGTCGGTGTGCTTGTGGTGGCGGCGATGGTCGGAAACCCAGTTCAGCGCGGAGTTTTCAAAGGCGCAGGCACCGAAGACCAAGGTGAAGAGCCGGACCGGCCACTTCGCCTTGAACGAAAGGTGCGAGAAGAGGCGGTGGTAGCCGAGCGTGATGCTCATGCCGGTAGCGATGGCGTAGAAGGCGAACATGCCCGCCAAAAAGCCGTTGAAGCCGTTGTACCACAGGTAAATGGGTGCGGCGATCACCGCCAGCAGGCTGATGATCAGCAGGAAGACGGTGTTGATCCAGTCCACCCGCTCGAAAGGAATGCTCAATTTCATGTGCGGAATAATACCCCGGAGGGGCGCGGACCGATACTACCGTTAGCCCCCAAGGTCAATGTCCCAGCACCTTCAAAGAGCTTCTTTTTGCAAATGGGGGCGAATTGCACGGTTCCGCTGCCCCTGTCGTTTGAAAAATCGGAGCTTGCCGCCCTTTGAAAATCCCGTATAGTGGCATCGCGCTCGCCGCCCTGGCAAATCAAGGCATGGAGGGTCATCAAGTGAGTGATTGCATTCAATGGTGATTTGAAACCCGGTTCTCGGGAACAGTCGAAGAAGAGACAGTAGGATAGATCGGGCCACTGAATAGCAATGAGCAACAAGATGTATGTGGGGAATCTCCCCTTCTCCGCCGGCGAAGACGAGCTGCGCGACGCCTTCAGCCAATTCGGCCCCGTGGCCGAGGTGAGCCTGGTGATGGACCGTGAAACCGGTCGCCCCCGTGGATTCGCTTTCGTCTCCATGGAGACGAAGGAAGGCATGGAAGCCGCGATCCGCGGTCTCGATGGCAAGGATTTCGGCGGTCGTAACCTTACCGTGAACGAAGCCCGCCCCCGTGAAGAACGCCCCTCCTTTGGTGGTGGCGGCGGTGGTGGCGATCGCCGCGGCGGTGGCGGCGGCAAAGGCGGCTACGGTGGTGGC
>CBIHMP010000406.1:0-3167 GCA_966211015.1 uncultured Luteolibacter sp.
AGACTTACGGGCTGATGCAGAAGCGGTTCGACGCGGGTGACGTATCGGAGCTCGATCTCCGCTCGGTCGATATCCAAGTGCAGACCGCAAAGGCGGATCTTGCCGAATTCCGCCAGCGCCTGGCGGAAACGAACAACGCCCTGACGCTGCTCCTCGGCACCTCGGTTCCTTCCGGTCTGCCGGAGGGCCGATCACTGGAGGGTGCCTTGGTTTCCGAAGTACGGGCCGGGGTTTCCTCCGACCTGCTGCGCCGCCGTCCGGACATTCTGGAAGCGGAGCATCAGCTCCGGGCTGCCAATGCAAACATCGGGGCTGCCCGCGCGGCGTTCTTCCCGCGGGTCACGCTCACCGGTAGCGGCGGTACTGCCAGCCGCAGCCTGGGAGATCTCTTCCAGAGCGGCACCACCGCTTGGGCCTTTTCCCCGCAGATCAGCGTGCCCATTTTTGACGGCGGCTTCAACAAGGCCAATCTCGACGTCGCCGAGATCCGCAAGCAGATGGAAGTGGCTCGCTACGAGAAGGCCATTCAGACGGCCTTCCGCGAAGTGTCCGACGGACTGGCCGCCCGCAGCGGACTGGCGGCGCGCATCGAGGCTTATCAGGGCCTGGTGGCCGCCCAGCAGAAGCGTTTCGAGCTTGCCGATGCCCGCTACAAGCAGGGTGTGGACAGCTACTTTGAAGTGTTGGCCGCCCAGCAGGATCTCTTCGATTCCCGTCAGGTCCTGATCCAGCTCCGGCTGGCGCGGGCGGTGAATTCGATCGGGCTTTACAAGGCACTCGGCGGCGGATGGTGATCTTCTAGCGAGTGAATGGCGGGGGCGGTCGCGATGATCCGCAGCTCGTGGACAAGCGGGTGAAGTGGCTCTTTCTGGGAGGGATGAGCCGCCGCCCGCGGGGTCCAGGGCTGCGGATCCTCCCGGCCGCTCCGTTCAGCAACCTTGCTGCCTGAAGAAATCGAGTGTCGTCGCGAGCGCCCGATCCAAGGAGTGCTGCGGTCGCCACCCTGCTCCGTGGAGCTTGTCCGCGCTGGAGCGGGAGTGCTTCACGTCGCCCGCCCGTTCCGGCCCGTGCAGCACTTTGGAGGCGGAGCCCGCGGCAGCGATGATCTTGCGGGCGAGTTCGTTGATCGTCATCTGGCCGCCGTAGCCGGCATTGAAGACGCCGGTGACGCCGGGGGTCTCCGCCGCGAAGGAAAGCGCGCCGACGATGTCCTTCACGTAGATGAAATCGCGGGTTTGCCCGCCGTCGCCGTACACGGTGATGTCCTCGCCCTTCAGGGCCTTTTCAATGAAGATCGGCACGGCGGCGGCGTAGGCGCCCTTGGGGTCCTGACGCGGGCCGAAGACGTTGAAGAAACGGATCGCCGCGGTTTCGAGGCCCCGCTCGCGGTTGAAAAGATCGAGATAGAACTCCCCGTCCAGCTTGGTCACCGCGTAAGGGCTCTTCGGCTCCGGAAGCATGGTTTCAAGTTTCGGGACAGTGGGGTTATCGCCATAGATGGCGGCGGAGGAGGCGAAGACGAGCTTCTTCACGCCGGCGGCGGCGGCGGCTTCGAGGACGTTGAGGAGGCCGTGGACGTTGATGTCCACGCACTCCCCCGGCTTCGCCATCGATTCCGGGACGCTGACGAGCGCTGCCATGTGGAAAATATAATCCACGCCGGCCACCGCTTTCGCCACCGTTTCGCGATCGGTGACGGAGCCTTCGATAAAGACGTGCTTCAGCCCGTCCAGGTTTCTGCGGTAGCCGGTGCGCAGGTTGTCGAGCACGCGGATCTCCTCCGCCTTGTCCTGATAGTGCTCGACGATATGGGAGCCGATGAAGCCGGAGCCGCCGGTGACGAGGATTTTCATAAGAGGGAAGACGCCAGGCGGGGAGGCCTCCGATGCCTCAGGCTGCCGCCACGATCTTGGCGCTGCCGGCAGCGGCTTGCACCATTTCTTCCATCCGATCGAGATTTTCCTCGATGGCCGTGACCATGGCGAATTGCGCGCGACAGCGATCGATGTTGTGACCCGGGCGCTTCGTTTTGAAATAAACGTCGCCATGCAGGTAGTCCGTGAGGAAGCGGATGCCGCACTCGAGCGTCAGTAACTTGCCGGAGAAGGCGAGCAGATCGATCTCGGCGCGGTTCAAGAAGGAGGAGGCGCTCTCGAGATAGCCGCGGACGAGCGCGTCGAAGCGGTCGAGCCGGATTCCCACGAGGGAGATGTCCACCTCGTCCTCGCGGGTGGTGGGGGTCGCCGTACGCACCATATCGCCGAAGTCGTAGAGCACGGAACCGGGCATCGTGGTGTCCAGGTCGATGACGCAGACACCTTCCGAGGTCACGTCGTCCAGCAGCACGTTGTTGAGCTTCGTGTCGTTGTGGGTGACCCGCTCCGGGATGACACCGGCGGAAAGGAGGTCGGTGACGCGGCGGCAATCGGCGGCGCGGGCGAGGGCGAATTCGATCTCCGCCTTGCAACTGCGGGCGCGGCCGGCGATGTCCGCCTCGATCGCCTGCTGCAGGGCCTCCAGCCGCTTCGGCGTATGGTGGAAATCCGGGATCGTTTCGTGGAGACGCACCCCGCCCAGATCCGCCGCGAGCTTTTGGAATTCGCCGAAGGCCTTGGCGGCTTGCTCCGCCTGAAGGTTGGAGCGGATCTCATCATAGCCGCGGGCGCGCTCGATGAAGGGGTAGGTGCGCCAGTAGTTGCCATCGCGATCCATCACATACGGCTTGCCGTCCATCCCGGGAACCACGGTCAGGGTGCGGCGACGCGCCTCGGGATGATCCAGGTCCATCAGGCGTGCCAGGGAGTGCGCGGTCACCCGCTCGATGTTCTCCATCAGCGCGACGGGATCCTTGAAGATCTTGTGGTTGATCCGCTGGTGGATGTAGCGGATTCGCATGCCGGCTTGGTCATACCACGCGCAGTAGGTGTCGTTGATGTGACCCGACCCATAGGGCTGGGCATCGACGAAATCGCTCCTCATGTCGAAGAGGGCGGAAACGTGGCGGAGATCGTGCATGAGCGTGGATTAGGCATTTAATATCCTGTATTCCAGTCTAAAATGACAAAACGAGGTGATGTTGGACGCCGGTCAAACGGATTTACCGGAAAAAGCGGCATTCTGAGCTGTTTGTGAAGCGGGGGTGGTGACCGGTTTCCCGGGATTTCGAT
>CBIHMP010000407.1:0-3162 GCA_966211015.1 uncultured Luteolibacter sp.
CTGCTGCCAGATCGGGCAGCAGCCTTCAAGGCGATTCTGCTCATATGGTATCCACAAATTATTAACAATACTACAGGTAGTAGTATGGCCGGGCTGAAGGGATCTTGACAAGAGCCGCGAAAAGCCTAAGCGCTTGAAAAATACGGGCTCCCTGGAAGATGGCCCGACCTGTGGCGACCCAAGTCTAGGGGTCAGAAAGTTGGTCGGGCGGAATGGGTTCGGTGACGGGACCCGGCGGGCGACAGGAATTCTAAAATAATAAGCCACGCAATTGCGGGATTCCCTGTCGTGCCACTGTCTGCCAGTGAGCTACGCCCTGTAAAACTTCCGGAGCCCGGAGTGCCGGTCCTGTGATCGGCTCCTGCGCGACGGCTTGAGCCCGTACGGAGAGGATTTTTCGGGGGAACCGGCTCCTCCCTTTTCAAATTTCCGGCACCCGGTAGGCCAATGCTCCCAAGCCGTCCCGCTCCAGCCGGCCGAAAGCCGCCGCCTCGGCTTCCAGGCTGCCGGTACGGATCGCCCGGAGGATCCCCAACCAAGCCCGGACCCGCTCATCCTGATTCTCCATCGCCTCCAGATCGTGGATCGCCAGGTCGTGGCGTCCCGCGCGTGCGTGAGCCATGGCCTGCGCGAAAGGATCGCCATCCCCCGCCAGGATGTGCTGCACGATACCCCGGAGTTCGTCGGGCCGCACGGGCTTGAGGAGGAAATCCACCACTTGGCCGGTGATGGCCCGCAGCGCGGCGGAAGGCGTGATGACGGCGCTGCACAATACCACCGGCAAGAAATTCCCGTGCCGCCGCAGCGCCTCGATCACGCGGAGCCCGTCGATATCCGGCATCCGCAGATCCAGGATCGCCAGATCGTAGCTGCCGGAATCCAGTTTCATCAACGCTTCGGACCCGTTCGCCGCGGTATCCGTGTCGTGATCCGAAAGCGCGTACGAAAAGCCCAGCCGCAAGGTAGGCTCGTCATCCACGACGAGCACCTTGTAGCGGGCAGGGGCATCGGCAACCCCGCTTTCAGGCAATGGGAACATCGATGAAAAATTCGGTCTGCTCTTCGGTCCTTTCTTTCAGGCCGATCCGCCCTTCGTGGGCCCTCATGATCTCGCGGCAAATGAAGAGGCCGAGGCCCACCCCTTCCGTCTCTTGGCCCGGCGCGCGGAAGAAGCGCTCGAAAATCCGGTTCTGCGCCCCTTCCGGAACACCGGGGCCTTCGTCGATGACCGATACGCGGATGTGGTCCGCGTCCGGCTGGCTGGCCCGCAGCATCACTTTCCCTCCGGCGGGGCTGTGCTTCACCGCGTTCGACACGAGATTATTGAGCACCTCGTCCAAACGTACCGGGTCCGCATTCACTTCCGGAAGTCCCTCGGGCGCTTCGGCGTGGATCGACACGTTCTTTTCGGCGGCTTTCGCGGCGAAGAGGCGCTCCGCCCGCCCCATTGCCTCGCGGAGGGGCACCGGCACTCGCTCCAGATGGGTGCTGCCGCTTTCCGCGCGGGACAGGTCGAGCAGCGCGTTGAGTGTCGAGAGCAGGCGCTCGCAATCGTCGTTCGCGGAGGTTACCATCGTTTTCTGCATCGCCGAAAGGCCGCCCGAGCGTTCCTCCAGCAGCAGGTGCAGCACCATCCGGATCCCCGTCAGCGGGGTTTTGATCTCATGGCTGACGGTGGAAAGCAGGTTCGTCTTCATGTCATCAAGCCAGCGGATGCGGGTGACATTGTGGAGCAGCACCGCCCGGCCGGAGTAGAGCCCGTCTTCCGAGGTGAAACTGAAGATGCGGGGAAGGTAGTAGAATTCCCGCTCGTCGATCCGGAAAAGCAGCGCCTCCCGTGGATCCTCGGGAAGATGGTTGTCGCCGGAGACATTGGACTCGTCGAGGATCCGCTGGATCTTCGCAGGCAAGCGGTCCGCCACGCCCAGGCTTTCGGTGAGTCGCTCGGCCGCCGGGTTCACCTGGAGAATCCTGCCGTCCTCCCCGAGCACGAAGACCGGGGAAGGAATGGCTTCGAGGATCGCGCGATTGACCAGATTGGTGCGCAGCAGGCGCTCGTTGGTCTCGCCGCGGCGGACCCGGAGTTCCGCGGCCATGTCGTTGAAAGCGGTCGCCACGGAACGGAATTCGCTGTCGGACCCCGGTTCGGGCAGCGTCAGCTCGAAGTTCCCCTTCCGGATCTCTTCGATCGAACGCCGCAGCCCGACGACGGGATCCACCAGATGGCGGACCAGTTGGTAATAGATCACGATCGCGATGCCGGTGCCGAGAAGCACCAGCGTGACCACGAATAGCGTGTTTTTGGAGGATTCCGCGCTGGAGCGGACCGTCTCGCCAAGCATCCGCGCATCCGCGAGCATGAAAATATTGTCGGAAAGATCGGTGATCCGCTGAGTCTGGGTGCTCATGTAATCCAGCAGCTTCGCGCGCTCGTCCTGGCTCCGGACCTGACCCGAAAAAAGACGCTCGTAGCCGTCGAAATACGAGAGGAGCTCATGGTCCAGCCGCTCCACCACATCATCCCACCCGGTGTCGCTGTCACCCGCGCCGCGCAAGGTCTCGAGCCGGGTGAGTAACTCGGCCTTGCTGGAATCAAAGCGCGCGCGGTCCGGCACCGGCGTCTCGGGGACCGCGGCGAGAACGGGAAGATAGTGGGTGTTCAACGCCGAGGTGAGGGTGCGGAAGCCGCGCGTGAGCTTGATCGCCGGATAGTTCTCCTGGAGGCTGGATTCGTAGCGCCGGTTTGCATCCCGTACCAGCAACAACGCCGCCGCTCCCACGCCCCAAAGAAGGAGCATGAGCGTAAGCAGGCCGAAAAACAGACGGGTCCGGAGCATGTAGCGCTGAGATCAGTCCATGCCGAAACGCTTTCGCTTGCGGTAAAGGGTTGCTTTGTCGATTCCGAGGATAGCGGCGGCATCCTGCAGCGTCGGGGCCCACCGCAGGACTTCCCGCAGGTGGGTCTGCTCGATGTCGTCGATGCTGTATTCGCCGCCGATGATGGGGCCCGCCGGGCTACCGGCGGATGCGCCGGGGGCATCCGCCGCAACCGGGCTCGGCAGGTCTTCCGCCTCGAGCGTCGTCCCGCGCGCACGGAGGGCGGCCCGCTCGATCGCGTCGAGCCCGAGGTTGCGCAGGCTGCGCTCCGTGCACGCGCGGATG
>CBIHMP010000408.1:0-3143 GCA_966211015.1 uncultured Luteolibacter sp.
CCTCCGGACCGGTCCCGCAGCTTCACGCCGGGCCAAGCGCCGGGGTACCTGCCGCGCTTCCGGCCTCTTCCCCGCTGCCAGCGCCGATCGTCAAGGTTGAACCCCGGAATCATCGGCAAAGGGCAGGACACCCTCCCGAGGCCCTCGGCCGCCCCATGGGCGACCGTTACGCTGCGGAAAGTACCGAATACCGGCAACCGGAGAGGCAACCGTCCCGGATCGTTCCCAGGCTCCTCATCAGCATGCTGGTCATTCTCGCCATGGCCGGCATTTCGTTCGGACTGATCCTCTATTTCAGGGATCAGCCGGATCTCACGAAGCCGCCGGCATCCTCCGGGCCACTCCGTATTCTACCCGAGGAGGAAATGCCAAAAGCTCCGGCGATCACCCCGGCCAGCCCCGCTCCGGCGGCCGCTGCCGCCAAGCCTCCGGCGGGACAACCAGCCAAGCCCTCGAAGGCTCATGCGGGAATTGCTGCGGCCGCCGTGCTGGAGAAATTCCTCGCCGCTTCCACCTTGGACGAGCGGCTGCCGTTCATCGACACGCGCCTGTCACGCGCCGAGCTGGAGAAAACCGTCCTTGCCAAGCCCATGCCACCCAATCCCCGGGTCGCCCAGGACATCCAGGAGACCAACCCGACGGATGGCTCGACCGACATCTTCTATAATGTCGATTTCGAGATCGCCGGGGGCAAGGACAGCCCCCAGGTGATCCTCCTCCGCGCCCGTCCCGATGGAGAATTCAAGGTCATCGTGGATCCGTTCCTCGATACTTTCGGCGGCCGGCTGGCTGCCTATGCCGCGGCCCCTTCCGAAAAAACCGCCTCCTTCCAGGTGGTCATTTCCGCAGTCGCCCAGACAACGTCCGACCGCAACGTGCCGAACTACGAGAACAAGCTGCGTCTCAAATTGATGCCGCGGGACAATGAGAAGGAGATCGCGAACGCGTATTTCACGAAGCACTCGAAGATCGGGGAAATGCTGACGACCGATGACTCCGGCTTCCGTTACGGACAGGCACGCGCCGCCAGAGTCACCCTCCGCTGGAACAAGGAGGAAGATCCCGCCATCCCCTTCCTCGAGGCCACGGAGATCAAGGAGTTCCGCTGGAATCCTTGATCTTGCCAGCGTCCTTCAGGGCCTGCCATCCGCCCCGCAGTGCCTTCACCTCGTAGGTCGGATCCAGTGCGCGGACTTTATCCGCCACCTGCTTGCTCACGCCGCAATCTTCGTTCGAGCAATAAACGACCGCGCGCGGGTTTTCGATCAGCTTCATCATCGCCTCTGCTTCAAAAGCCTGCGCGTCCTCCGAGGCATCGAGGTTCCATAAGATGGAGCCGGGCAAGCCATTCGCTTCCCAATCCTTGCGCGGGCGCGCATCGATCCATACCACCGGCTCCGTCACTTGCTGCAGGCAAATTTCCCCCTCCTTGAGAGTGGCGGGATCACAGACCAGTGCCCGGAGAGGTGCCCCTTTAATCAGGAATGTGCCTCCGGCCCCAGCGGCGGCCATCGCGATGACTGCGGCGAGTTGTACGATGGCATTCATTTCGATGCCGCTTTGACCGGTGGGTTCACCACCGCGAAGACCTGCTGCACCCGATGGTTCGGCAGCTCACAATCCGTTTCCACCCGAAAAATGGTCAGCGCCCGCTTCTGCACATCCTTCGGAGTGATCACCAGTTCATAGTTCCTGCCATCCTCGATCGTCCGCAGCTCCTGGGTGAAATTTTCGGTCGAGGTGCTGATGGACTTGATGTGGATCGGCTTGTCACCGTTCATTTTGAACTTGATGGTTTTCGACCCGGACGCCTGCCCCGTGTCCCATTTGACGGTCTTCGGCTCCATTTCAATGAGAATCGGGATGTTCACCTTCAGCGTCAGGCGGTGGGAAGGCGCATCCTTTGCATCCTCTTCCAACCAGATGGAGGCCCCCTTCTCCACCTTCCCCCAGAAGGTCCCCATGTCGAAATTCAAGCGGAGGACTCCGGATTCTCCGGGAGCGTAGCTCCGCTTGCCACCGGAAATCTCAATCGAGGTGCACGAGCAATCGCCGAGCGTCTCTTTGACCACCAGCGTCTTGTCGGTTTGGTTCGTGAAAGCGAAATCCGCCTTCACGCGGGTTTCCCCCAAGGCCGGATTCAGCTCCTTCACCGTCTCTGTAAATGTGAGGCCGGCGGCGGAGAGAATTCCGGCCAATCCGAGCCACACAGCGATCATGCATCTCATGGCCTCACTATGGGCGGGCCTCCTCAGGACGCAAGCGATACTGCGATGATCAGACGGCCGCCGCGCCACTCCGGCCCGAGAACGAAGAGCGGGCGGGATCCCTCCAGCGCCGCGTCGGTTTTGAGGATCTTCTTCCGGCTGATCCAGAGTTCCAGGTCGAGCCGGGTGGAGTCCGGTGTCGGCCGGCTGCGGGCTTCGAATCTAACGAGGATTTCATCGGAGGGCTTCAGCGGCTGGGCCCAGTTCTCGTAGCTGCGGAACAGGGGCTGGGTATCACCACCGAGCAGGCGGTAGTGCTTGAACGAAAGCTGCTCGACATCGCGGAGCTGCTCTTCGACCGCCTGCGAAGTCCCTTTGAAACGGGGTCCGGCCACCGCGGGATTCCCGTTGGTCCCATAATAGACGGTGACTGTGACCTTTCCCATCGATGCCTTGCCGGGATCATCCTGCGCCGCCGCCACCCCCGCACAGAGCGGGAGCAGGCCGAGGAGCAAGCGGAGGCCGGAACGGCGGTTCATCGCGCCGCCTTTCCTTCGCTTGGGTTTCCGGTGCCCGCGGTCGAGTCTGACTCCTTGGGATGCTGGAACAGCACCGTCTCGGTGAAATCGAGCGTGTCAGGAATGGCAGTCACGCCTTGCAGCACGATGACCGTCGAGCCGGTATCGGATCCTTGGACCCATTTCGCGTCCACGCCCTGCTCCGGGGTATACCAGACCGGCGGAGCGCCGCCGCCATCGGTTTTCGCAACAGAACCCGTGGCGGGGGCATGGGTCTGGGTTCCCATCCAGAACGCCAGCGCCATGCCGGCGAACGCGGTGGCGGGAAACAGCCAGCGCCAGATCGAGGGCTTCGCGGCAGGAGCCGGCGGCTCCGCCGGATGCAGTTGCAAGTCCCGGATCTCTTTTTCGATCCTGC
>CBIHMP010000409.1:0-3132 GCA_966211015.1 uncultured Luteolibacter sp.
CAGCAATGCCCGCTACCGGCTCATCGCTTCCACCGGGCAGGTCGCCGATCTCGATCTGACGAGCGCGAGCTTGAGCAACCAGACACTCATCGGCAGGGACTGGCGCTACTACCGCTTTACGGTGCCCGTGGATGCTCCCGCCACATGGAATCTCGGATTCACCCAGCAGGTGGGCGACGTGGTCATGTGGCTGCGGGATACGGTGCCCTCCGGGCAGAACAGCGGGACCTCCACAAGCAACATCGAGTCCTGGTCCGCGGACAACAAGAATCAAGGGCCGTATGTAAGCGCCGGTCATGATGCGGCGGGGATCTATTCTTTCAATACGCCGCCGCTGCGCCCCGGGCATACCTATTATGCCGGCTTCCGGGCGAACACGGACGCCACCTTCGGGCTGACCAGCACCGTCACCGGGACTGCCCCGCTTGCCGTGCCGCTGGCTTTCTACGGCGGCGTGATCGACACGAGCATCCCTGCGGGTGGCAGCGCCCTCTACAAAATCGCCGCGCCGGCCGAGGCCACTCGCCTGAAGTGGGCGGCGACCCATCCCGCTACCGTGCAGATCCGCGTGGAGCAGGGCACCCTTCCCGGCCTCGCCGGCGTCCAGCACTCCACCAGCAGCAGCGCGAACAGCACCCTCAACCAGCCGCTCACGGCGACCGGTTGGCCGTGGCAAACGGCGCAGACCTATTACGTGCGCATCGTGAACAACGGCGCTTCGCCTGCGAACGTGCTGGTGAACATCGACGGCCAGAACTCCGGCACCGAGGACGAGGATGCCGACGGCCTGCTCGACGCATGGGAGCGCACGTACTTCCCTTCGATCTCGACCCACAACGGCACCCACGATCCCGATGGCGACGGGGTGACGAACCTGGTGGAGTTCACCGACGGGACCATCCCCAACGACACCAATTCGGCGAAATATTTCCTCACCGTGAATGCGAATTTCGGCACGGTGACGAAATTTCCCGATCTGCCGAAGTATGATCGCGGGACGGTGGTGACGCTCACGCCGCTGCCGAATGCAGGCCTGATCTTCACCGGCTGGACCGGCGATGCCTCGGGCACCGCGAGCCCGCTGCAACTGACCATGCTGGCGGACAAGAAGAACATCATCGCGGGCTTCGGGACGAGCCTTCCGGTGGCGCTGGAGAGCGCCCTCGTCTTCGGGACGGGCGGTGAGGGAATCTGGACCGGGCAGGTGGTCACCTCCCGGGATGGAACGGATGCGGCCCAGAGCGGCCCCATCGGGCATAGCCAGGAGAGCTGGATGCAGGCGATCGTGAACGGCCCCGGCACGCTCGGTTTCTGGTGGAAGGTGTCATCGCAATCGGGCGACTACCTCGAGTTCTACATCGACGGCGTGCTACAGACCGGCCGCGTCACCGGGAACGTCGATTGGGCCGAGAAGAGCTACAATCTCACCGCCGGTGCCCATACGCTCCGCTGGCGCTATGTGAAGAATTCCAGCGGCGTGGCCGGCGATGACGCGGCTTGGGTGGATCAGCTCTCTTGGACAGGCACGGGCGGCTACGATGCCTGGCTTTCGGATCATTTCACGGAGCAGGAGCTCGGGAATCCCGCGATCGTCGGGCCCGATGCGGATCCGGACGGCGACGGGGCCGCGAACGTGCTGGAGTATGCCTTCGGCACGGAGCCGCGCGAGGGTGACGCCGACAGGAATCTCGCCCGCGTGATCCCGGAGGTGGTGCAGATCGGGGCTGCCAAGCGGCTGCGCCTACGCTTCAGCCTGCCGGAATTTATCCCCGTGGACGTGCTCTATCAGGTCGAGGTCTCGGACAATCTAGGCGGCTGGACCGTCGTGGCGGAACAAGCAGGGACGCCGGGCTGGACCGGCAGCGCCAGCTCGACGATTGCCCCGGCCGCGCAAGGCCGGAGGGAGCATCTCGTCACCGACGACGGCACCGCTGCGCCCGTCGGAAAACGCATGGGCAGGGTGAAGGTCGCGCTGCAGTGAGGGACGGATCGGGGGCCGCTAGTGCGCCACCAGCCAGTTGCTCCCGGTTCCGTGTTCCACCAGGATCGGCACTTCCCCGGGCAGGGGAAGCGCCGTCTCCATGGCGTGGAGGATCGCCGGCACGAGCTCGTCCTTCTCGTCCGGATGAAGATCGAACACGAGTTCGTCATGCACCTGGAGGAGCATCCGGGTCCGGTACGGCTTTTTCCGTAGAAGGGAATCGATCCGGATCATCGCCAGCTTGATCATGTCGGCGGAAGTTCCTTGGATCGGGGTGTTGATGGCGGCGCGTTCCGCATTCCCGCGGATAGTCTGGTTTCCGGAGGTGAGGTCCGGGAAGTAGCGCCGGCGGCCGGTGAGGGTTTCCACATACCCGCTCATGCGCGCCTCCTGGATGGTGCGGTCCATGAACTCCTTGATCGCGGGATACTGCTTAAAATAGCTATCGATGATTCCCCCGGCTTCCCCGCGCGGGATGCCCAGGCGCTGGCTGAGGCCGAAGGCGGAGATGCCGTAGATGATGCCGAAGTTCACCATCTTCGCGCCGCTGCGCTGCTCCCGCGTGACCTCGCTTTCCGGCACGCCCCACACTTTGGATGCGGTCGCCGTATGGATGTCGCGGTTTTCGCGGAAGGCTTCGATCATCGAGGCGTCCTTCGCTAGCGCCGCCATCACCCGCAGCTCGATCTGCGAATAGTCGCAGGACAGGAGGGTGGATCCTTCCCTCGGCACGAAGGCCTTCCGGATCTGCCGGCCGAGCGCCGAGCGGATCGGGATGTTCTGGAGATTCGGATCCGTGGAAGCCAGACGTCCCGTCGCGGCGACGAGCTGGTGGAATTGCGTGTGGATGCGGCCGGTCTCCTTGACGATGTGTCCGGGCAGCGCGTCCAGATAGGTTCCCTTGAGTTTAGTCGCTTCGCGATACTCCAGGATCTCGTCGATGATCGGGTGTTTCCCGGCCAGGGTCGCCAAAGTCGCCTCGTCGGTCTTGAACTGCCCCGTTTTCGTCTTCTTCGCCTTGTCGGCGAGCCCGAGTTCGTTGAAGAGGATCTCTCCGAGCTGCCGCGGCGAGTTGAGATTGAAAGGGCGACCGGCATGCTTCGCAATGGTGCCGGAGAGTTCGTCGATCCGCTGCTGGAGCTGCCCGCCGA
>CBIHMP010000410.1:0-3102 GCA_966211015.1 uncultured Luteolibacter sp.
TTCCACGATAGCGAGGGCGAGCTGGCGGCAAATCTTCAGGAGTCCCTCTCTTCCATCCGCGTGATTCAGGCCTTCACCATGGAGGCCGCGAACAACCGCGTCTTCGGGGAAAGGGCGGAGACCAGCGTCCGCGAGAACCTGAAGAAATCGGGCGCGGAGCTTTCGTTCGGGTGGGTGATCGGCGTCATCATGGCGATCGGCACCGCCGCCGTGGTATGGGTGGGTGCGAATGCGGTGCTGAACGGCAAGCTGTATCCCGGAGACGTGCTCGTCTTCCTCGCCTACCTGGGGACGCTCTATCAGCCGCTCAATGCCTTCAGCCAGGGCGCGGGGGTCTTCCACTCCGCTTCCGCGCAACTCGCACGCGTCTATGAGATCCTGGATGAACCGCTCACGATCGCGGATCAGGAATGCGGGGTCGTCCCAACGGAGCTCGAAGGCGAAATCGAGTTCGATGAGGTGAGCTTCAGCTACGAGGAGAACCGGGTCGCTTTGCACGGCATCTCCTTCCGCGTCCCGCCCGGACAGGTGCTCGCGCTGGTAGGCAGGACCGGCTCCGGCAAGTCCACGCTAGCGAGCTTGTTGCTGCGCTTTTACGACCCTGCGGAGGGCTCGGTGCTTCTCGACGGCCGCGACCTCCGTTCGCTGCGTCTCTCGTGGCTTCGGTCGCGGATCAGCATTGTTTTCCAGGATCCCTTCCTCTTCTCGGCCACCATTCGCGAAAACATCGCGCAGGGAAACCCGGAGGCGTCCGAGGAACAGATCCGGCTGGCGGCCCGCCGCGCCCAGGCGGAGGATTTCATCCTGAAACTGCCCCAGGGATTCGACACCCCGCTGGGCGAACGCGGCGTGAATCTCTCCGGCGGCCAGCGTCAGCGCATCTCTATCGCCCGCGCATTCCTGAAGGATGCTCCTGTTCTCATCCTGGATGAACCCACCTCCGCCCTGGATGCCGGGACCGAGCGTGACCTTCTCGGGGCGCTGGAGGAGCTCATGAAAGGCCGCACGACCATCATCATCGCGCACCGCCTTTCCACCATCCGCCGTGCCGACCTGATCGGCGTGCTGGAAGGGGGGAGGCTCATCGAATTCGGCACGCGGTCCGAACTTATGGGAAGCCGCGGCCGCTTCCATGACCTCGTCACGTCCGAGACCCACTTTTCTGCGAACGATTCGTGAGGAGCCCCCAAAGGCACCTGTCTGCAAGTAAACCACCGCATACTATATGAAAACCGTCGCCACGATTGCATTGACCCTCGCCTTGGCCACCGCGGCTCCCGCTCTGGAACATGTCACCCTCACCGGAGTCACCACCTCACAAACGGTCCTTCCGACGTCACTGATTGAAGTGGTCGGCACCAACAAGAACAACGACGGGACCGCTGACAATCTGAAGCTGACCTTCGCCGACGGATCTATTACCAGAATGGTCCTTCGCGGGAAGGAGTCCGGACAGTTCAGCGACATGAGGGGGAATGTTTTCACCGGCCTCACTGCGGTAGCGCTCGAACAATCCAACGGTACACCGGCACCGAATACGTCCGTGACCCTCAAGATCACGCCGGCCAGCGAGATCGGCGCGGTCCCTGCCGGTGCCGTACTGGTCCTTCCGGAAAACTCCGCGGGCATCTACGACGTCGTGATCGAGTCGAGCGACGATCTGGTGAACTGGTCCACCGTCATCACCCACGTGGTAGATGCCACCACCTCCCCCAATTTCTTCAGGGCCAGGATCATTAAATCTGCCGCTCCATAAAAGCCGAGCACGAGCATTTCCAAATAGACCGCGGGCCCCAGTGCCGCGGGGTCCGCCGCGCAAGGCATTCGCATAGGCGGACACGTGCATTCCGCGGACGTCCGCGGTGAAGCCGAGGTGCTATGTTCGCACAGTTTAGTTCCCATCCGCGGGTGTCGCCTACACAGTCGTCCCACCTTCTTGCCGAAACGATGGAGGATGCCTGAATGAGAGTCTTAGTCGCTGATTTCGGAGGAACGCGGATCAAGTCCGGCCTTGTTGAGGACGGCCGCCTGCTTTCCGTGCACATCCACGACACCCCCGGAGGGAGAACGTTGGAACCTCAGTTGCCGGAGCTCCGGCGCCTCTTCGGGAAGTTAGGAGGGGATGTCCCTCCGGAGGCGATGATCTGGGCGCTGCCTTGCATTGTCGCGCCCGACCGGCGTACCGTCACGCGGACTTTTGGGAAGTTTGAGGATGCGCCCGACCTGGATCTCTCCGGTTGGGTGGAGCACCATTTCGGCATCCCGCTGCTCTTGGAAAACGACGCCCGCGCAGCGGCGATAGGTGAATGGTTCCAAGGAGCCGGACAAGGGTGCCTGGACATGGTGATGGTAACGCTGGGAACCGGGATCGGAACCGCCGTCATCCTCGACGGGCGTCCCTTGTATGGTGACACCGGCATGGCCGGAAATCTCGGTGGCCACGATGTCATTCACGTGGGAGGAAGGGAATGTACCTGCGGGCAACGCGGCTGCGCCGAGGCCCATGTCGCGACCTGGGCGCTGCCGGGTATTGCGCGGGAGTCCCCGCTTTTTCCGGCGAGCGCTCTGGCGGACAGCGAGCGCCTCGACTACCGGGAGGTGTTCGCGCAAGCCGCAAGCGGTGACGCGCTTGCCCGCGAGTTGAAAGCGAGCGCCATACGCGACTGGACAGCGGTGCTGGCGAACCTGATACCGCAGTTCGATCCGGAGCGGGTTGTAATCGGCGGAGGCATCATGGAGGGAAAGGAAGAAATCCTGCCATTGCTTGAGGAATCGCTGTGGCAGGTGCTTCCCCACTCGCGGAAGGTCCGCCTTTACGCCACCGCCTTGGGAGAATTCGCCGCGCTATTCGGCGGCGCGGTTCTTTGGAAAGAGCGAGCCACCTCCTTTACTCTGTAACGACGAGCGTTCGCATGTGGAGCTCGCGGGATGGCGGACAAATGCGGGAGCGGCTAAGCGGAACTCATGGAGGTCCTGTCTCGGCAAACCGAGCCCGGGAGCATCCGCTTCCGGGGAGTGCAAATCCGGACCGCTTGTTTTGAAATCAGTCGGCATCCCGACTCCAACAGCAGACCGGAATTCAAAATTGGAAAGGTTCTTAGA
>CBIHMP010000411.1:0-3084 GCA_966211015.1 uncultured Luteolibacter sp.
CATGAAGGGAGCACCTCATTCTCAATCCTGGGCGACCAGACCTCCGACATGCGGAAAAATTCCGTCATCGAGCCGTTGCTCGACGGACCGCCTGCGGACCGCGCGCGGTATCTGAGCCAGCTCACCGGCTACGAACTGATCCTGGCACAGCAGATCCTCGCCTATCAGGACGCCGGAGATGCCGAAAGCCTGGCGAAAGCGGAGGCGCTGCGCAACCAGTTGATCGATACAGGCTTCACCCGCCTCCATACGTTTCATGATTTTTCGCTGCCGATGAATCTCGGCGGCTGGCTGACCCTCGTGCCGCACGCCGGCATCGGCTACACCCGCTACGATTCCGTGGACGGTCCGGCCGACAACTTCGACCGGATGATCTATCACATCGGCGCGGAAGCCTCGCTGAAGTTCTCCAAAGACTACGGCTCGATCCAGAACCATCCGTGGGGCATCGACGGGCTGCTCCATGTAGTCCAGCCGTATGCGAACTGGTCGCTCCTCTCCGCGGACGAGCTGGACGAAATCCAGCCCCGGATCGACCGCCTCACGTTCACCACCCGGCCGCGGCCGCTGTCCCCGAACCGCTACACGGCGATCGATGATTTCCAGGACTGGAACACCATCCGGCTCGGCGCGAGAAACCGCCTGATCACGAAACGTGACGGCCAATCCTACGAGTGGCTGTTCCTGGACACCTACATGGACGCGTTCCTTGAAGATGAGCAGTATGACAGCGGCTTCTCCAACCTTTACAACGATCTCCGCTGGCGGCCGCTCCCTTGGATGACGGTCAATCTGGAAACCCAGTTCCCGATCTTCGAGGGCGGCTCCGGCTTCACCGAGTTCGCCACCTCCGTCAGCTTCCAACCGACCGCGGACTTCCAGTTTGCCATCGGTTACCGGGCGCTCGACAACCATCCGGTGCTCGTCGATTCGAACCGCATCGACCTCCGCACCTACACCCGCCTGGCGGAGACCTGGGGCGTCGGCACCAAACACACCCTCGAACTGGACGACCATACGCTCGAGGTGCAGCAGTACACGCTGCACCGGAACCTCGGGAACTGGATCGCCGGAGTGGGCATCACCCATCGTGACAACCGCCTGAAGGATGAATTCGGGATCATGTTCAGCCTGACGCTCCGCGATTTGCCGTCGGCCTCCTTGCCTTTCGAGCTTGATGCGGAATAATCCCGGGACTGTGACCCCTTCCCAAGCCCCGCTCCTCGATGCCCTCAAGTGGCGCTATGCCACGAAAAAATTCGACCCGAGCCGGCGCATCCCCGCGGAAACCTGGGAAACGCTGGAACATTCGCTGGCGCTGACGCCGTCCTCCTTCGGCCTGCAGCCGTGGCAGTTTCTGGTGGTGGAAACCCCTGCAACCCGCGAGGCGCTCCGCGCGGAATCGTGGGGCCAGGCGCAGCTCACGGACGCATCGCACCTGGTGGTGTTCACCGCCCGCACCGATCTGGGTGATGAGGATGTGGGCCGCTGGATCGAACGTCTCTCCGAGGTGCAATCGACGTCCCTCGAAACGCTCGCGCCGCTGCGCTCGGTGATCACGGGATTCATCAACCCGATGACCCCCGAGCAGCGCCAGGCATGGAACACGCGCCAGGTTTACATCGCGCTCGGCCAGTTCATGGCGGCGGCGGCGATTCTCGGGATCGACACCTGTCCGTTGGAAGGGATCAACCCCGCCGGATACGATCGGGTGCTGGGCCTGGAGAATTCCGGATACGCCACGGCGGTCGGCTGTGCGGTGGGTTACCGGGATTCGGCCGACCGGCACGCCTCACTGCCAAAGGCGCGGTTCGCCCGGGAAGCGGTCATCCGCCACGTTTGAGATTCTTCGCCCGCGGTTTCAGATCGTCGGCCCCGATGACGGTTCCTTGATTCCGAGCATTTTCCAAACATCCCGCATGATCCTCATGGCCACCTCGCTCATCGGCTTGAAGCTTTTCCGCTGGGCCCTGATGCCGATGTTGATTGAAGGTACTCTGGTGGGTGCGATCCCCGCCGCGGAAGGCACATCCGTTTCCCCGATTTCCACAAAGAGACGTTTGCGGACTTCCGCTTCCGCAGCTTCATCCGAGGGAAGGCCGAGCCTCCCGGCGAGTCCGGTTTCCTTGACGGCGTCCCGGAGAGTGGTGCCTTCCAGCAGCTTTGACTTGATCTGCGCGGCGAGTTCCTCGCGTTTTTCCTGCGGCAGGTTTTCATTCAACGCCAGCGGTACCCAGACCGGCTGCGGGCGGTTTTGCTTGTACGTCCAGACGGCGTATCCTCCGCCCAGTCCGAAAAGTATCGCCCCTAACACCGCAATCACGATCCATCGCTGCATGGCGTTTTCTAAGCCTGCCAGCCCCCTTTCTCCAAGCTGAATCCATGGAATACCCTCTGTCCACCGCCACCGTAGATACCCTCCCGAACGGGCTCACCGTGATTCTCGATCCGGATCCCGCGGCCCCGGTCGTCAGCGCCCAGATCTGGGTCCAGACCGGAAGCATCCATGAGGACCAGCACCTGGGCACCGGCCTGTCGCACTTTCTCGAGCACATGGTTTTCAAAGGTACGCGCGACTATGGCGCGGATGATCTGGCGGAAGCCGTACAGGCGGCGGGCGGGCATTGGAACGCCTACACCACCTTCGACCGCACGGTCTATTACATCGACGGCCCCTCGGAATCGCTGTCCATCTTCCTCAAGACGCTGACGGGCCTGGTGTTCCATCCGACCATCCCGCAAACCGAATTCGAGAAGGAAAAGGACGTCATCCGGCGGGAGATCGACATGGGCCTGGACGATCCCGACAATGCGGTCACGCGGCTGTTGCTCTCCACGGCTTTCACGCAGGATCCGCGCCGCCACCCGGTGATCGGCCACCGCCACCTGTTCGACACCCTCAAATACGAGGACATGATCGAATACCACCGGAGCCGCTACACGCCGGACCGCGCCTTCGCGGTGATCTCCGGAGACTTCGATCCTGAAGAAGCGCTCGCGGAAATCACGCGGCTGACCGCGGACCGGACCGTCGCCGCCGGCCGGGATCCGCTCGTCCCGAAGGATAGCGCTCAACTTGGGCCG
>CBIHMP010000412.1:0-3078 GCA_966211015.1 uncultured Luteolibacter sp.
GCCGTATTTTTTCCAGGGCCCGTAGGGCACCTGGGCGTCCTCCACGAAGCGCCAGTGGCACTTCTCGCCGGATTGCAGATCCAGGTAGTCCCGGATGGCCGGGGAAATATCGATCGCCGCGCCTTGGTTCGAGCGGTTCTTGGGCGGCTTGCCCAGGAAGACGTATTCCCAATCGTCCGTCACCCAGGGGCCGCAGTCTTCCCACTGCGCGTAGCAGCTCCGCTTGCCGTCCGTGATCTGGACCCAGCGGCCCTTCAGGACCGTCTTGCCCGGCTCCGGCCGCATGCGGGCGAACCACGGGATCACCTTCGCCGCCTCCGGCTTGTGGCGGCCCCAGCCGGCCACGTCGTTGTAGGGCAGGGCGATGTAGAATGGATTGAGCTGCGGGGTGAAGCCCTTCGGACGGAATTCATTCGTCGCGCGATTCGCCACGCGCGCCCCCGGCTCCGGATTGTCGTAGCCGCCGAAATTGATCGCCCACGCCTGGTCCCAGGAGGACTTGTGATTCGGCGTCGGGTTGTTCTGGGACGGCTGCTCGCCCACCCAGAAGACCGTGGCGGTGATGTTCTTCCGCCAGGGGTAGAGATTGCCCGCGCCCGGCTGCATCGGGCGGATCGGCATCGTGCTGCGGTTCGAGGTGGGGATGACCACCCGCGGCAGCGCATTGGAGGCCGTGGCGGTCGCCGTCTGCGCATGCGCCGCGGCGGGGACCAGCCCGGTGAAAAGCGCGCAGGGGAGCGCCAGAATCCCGCAGACACCGCGCCGCGCCTGCCTTCCCGGGCTTCGGGGGGCGAGCCTTGGTGTCCGATCTTGTGCGGGGGGTCTTCCCATCTTTCGTCTCTTTAAAACCGCCGGAGGACGGTATCCTTGAGAAATTTTTCGTCCGTGCCGGGGTAGTCTAGCGTATGGTGCAAGCCCCTGGATTCCCGGCGGCGGATGGCGCAATCGACGACGAGAGAAGCGACTGCGACGAGATTCCGCAACTCAAGAATGTCGGCGGTGACGCGGTGCCCCCAGTAAAACTCCCGCACCTCCTTCTTCAAATTACGCAATCGCGTGCCCGCGCGGCGCAGCCGGTTGTCCGTCCGGACGATCGAAACGTAGTCCCACATCAGGCGCCGCAGCTCGTCCCAGTTGTGGTAAATCACCACCAGCTCGTCCGGCGCGGTCACGTCCCCGTGGTGCCAGGCCGGGATCTCCGGGGCGTGGTCCGTGTTCTTGTCCACGCCGTAGTGGGCCAGGATGTCCTCCAGCGCCCGGCGGGCGATGACATTGCCCTCCAGCAGGGAGTTCGAGGCCAGGCGGTTCGCCCCGTGCAGGCCCGTGCAGGCCACTTCCCCCAGGGCGTAGAGGCCGCGGATCGTCGTCTTCCCGTTCACGTCCGTCACCACGCCGCCGCACTGGTAGTGGGCCGCGGGGACCACCGGGATCGGCTGCTGCTCGCAATCCAGCCCGAAGCCGTGTAATTTCTCGTAGATGAAGGGGAAACGCTCCCGCATGAAGCCCGGCGGCTTGTGCGTCACGTCCAGATAGACGCAGGCCGCCCCGGTTTTCTTGATCTCCCGGTCGATCGCCCGGGCCACGATATCGCGGGGTGCCAGGGAGCCGCGCGGGTCGGCTTTTTTCGTGAAATCCTCGCCGCGGGCGTTGATCAGGATGCCGCCCTCGCCGCGCACCGCCTCGCTCACCAGGAAGGAGCGGGCCTCCGGGCCCATCGCCGCGGGATTGTAGAAGCAGGTGGGGTGGAATTGGATGAATTCCATGTTCGCCACGCTGGCCCCCGCGCGCCAGGCCATCGCCACGCCGTCGCCGGTCGCGGAGTCGGGATTGGTGGTGTAGAGATAGACTTTCCCGCAGCCGCCGGTGGCGAGCATCACGCGGTCGGAGCGGAAGATCTTCACCTCCCCGGTGGCCTTTTCCAGCACGTAGGCGCCCAGCACGCGGTCCTCCGTGGTCACGCCCATCTTGCCCGTGGTGATGAGGTCGATGGTGAAGTGGTGCTCCAGCAGCGTGAGATTCGGCGTCCGGCGGGCGGTCTCCACCAGCGATTCCGCGATCTCCCGGCCGGTGGTGTCCAGCGCGTGGAGGATGCGGCGCTTCGAGTGCCCGCCTTCCTTCCCCAGCGCGAAATTCCCGCCGCCGTTCTTGTCGAAGTCCACGCCGTAGCCCGTCAGATCGTCCACGGTGGCCGCGCCCTCGCTCACGATCGCGCGCACCACCTCCTCCCGGCACAGGCCCGCGCCGGCGTCCAGGGTATCGGCCACGTGCAGCTCCACGGAATCGCCCTCGTCCCGCAGGCCCTCCGGCAGCACGGAGGCCAGGCCGCCCTGGGCCCAGGCCGTATTGGAATCGAGGGCCGCGCCCTTCGTCAGCACGATCACCGAGCCGTGCTTCGCGGCGCGGATGGCGAAGCAGAGACCGGCAATGCCCGCGCCGATCACCAGGAAGTCGCACGTCATGGGGGCGGGAGGATGGCGGCGTGAAACGGGACGAAAAGGGCAAAAAGCAAGGAGGGGTGATTATTGATTGTTGATTATCGGGGATTGGAAGGCAGCGGGCGGGGGATCCCGGAATAAGGAGCGGGGACATTCCTGCCCCCGTTCGGCACGTCCCCCTCAGCGACAGGAATGTCGCTGCTCCTCATGCTGTCGCCCGAGGCGAAGCCCCTCACGCTGCCGCCGAAGCGAAGCCCCCGCGCTGCCGCCGAAGCGAAGCCCCCGCGCTCCGCCGAGGCGAAGCGGTAAGGAGCGGGGACATTCTTGTCCCCGTCGGGCACGTCCCCCCACAGCGACAGGAATGTCGCTGCTCCTTATGCTGCCGCCCGAGGCGGAGCTCCCACGCTGCCGCCGAAGCGAAGCCGCTCCCGCTCCCGCCGAAGCGAAGCGGTAAGGAGCGGGGACATTCTTGTCCCCGTTCGGCACGTCCCCCGCCAGCGACAGGAATGTCGCTGCTCCTTATGCTGTCGCCCGAGGCGGAGCCGCTCATGCTACCGCAGAGGCGAAGCCGCTGATGCTCCCGCAGAGGCGAAGCAGTAAGGAGCGGGGACATTCCTGTCCCCGTTCGGCACGTCCCCCCACA
>CBIHMP010000413.1:0-3063 GCA_966211015.1 uncultured Luteolibacter sp.
CACTTTCCCGTTGCCAACCCCTCAACCCCGTTCCTAGGCTAACCGCAGCACATGAAAAAACTCGCCGTTCTCGCCACTGCCATGCTCGCCCTCGGCGGCGTTGCTTCCGCCGACATCCAGGCTCCTCCGGGATCGACCTACACGGCGACCCGCAAGCTTGGCCGCGGCCTTAGCAACATCCTCTACGGCTTCATCGAAATTCCCGAGCAGATCGTCCGCAAGACCGACGATCACGGCCGCAAAGCCGGCTGGTCCTACGGTGCGGTGGATGGCACCAACCGCGCCCTGAAGCGCCTCGGTTACGGCTTCTACGAAGTGTTCACCTTCACCTGCCCGACCTATCGCGGCACCTTCAAGCCTCCGTATGAGCGCTGCGGCGAAGACAACCGGATCGAGATGAACCCGACCGACGGTCTCTCCGAGTTCCCGCCGGAACTGGGCGCTGAAAGCTACTTCTACCACACGCGCACCCAGCGCTGGTAATTTTTTCACGATTTCCTCACGGAACCCGCGTTGATTTCTCATCCCGGCAGTGGAGTGATCCCTGCCGGGATTTTTCGTTAACTTTTTTCCAAACCGGACGTTCTTACCTCCTGATGCGCGCGTACCTCCTCAGTATTGCCCTCCTCGCCTCCACCCTGCCGCTTCCTGCCGAGCCCCGGCAATGGAAGAATAGCGACGGAACCCAATCTTTCAGCGGCGAATATGTCTCCAAGAATGAAAAGACCGTAACGATCCGCCGTGCCGACGGAAAGGTCTTCGCGGTGGAACTCACACGCCTGAGCAACTCGGATCGTACTTGGGTATCCACCCAAGCCGCTGCACCGGCAGAGCCCGGCACCCCGCAGGATCCCGACGCCGTCTTCGACAACCTGTGCTTCGGCGACAGCCGCGAGGAGGTGACGAAGAAACTGAAGGAGAGCAAGATGCTGGAAGCAGGCGTGGGAGAGGTATTCATGGGCCGTACCGGCCTGAACGGTACCTACCGGACGCGGAAAAAGATCGGCGGGCTGCAGTGCGAGCTCTACTTCGACTGGACCGGTGCCGGCACGCTCAAGGAGATCTCGCTGCAAACCCAGTCGGTGCCGAAGGAGGTCTATGTGAACCGCCTCAAAGGCACTTGGGAAGAGCTGGCCACGCTGCTCACCACGCTCCACGGCAAGCCTCTCCAAGCCAGCGACTTCCCTAAAGCGGAGGAACTGACCAGCGATACCTTCCTCCCCTCGCACCTGTGGAAACTCAAGGGCGGCTCCGCCCTCCTCGGCACGACCAAGCAGGGGGCTACCTGCATGATCGTGGTGCGCTTCACGACGAAGAAGATCGAGCCGGTCGTGCTGGGGCCCTGAGAAGAGTGCCACCAGCACCAGCCAGTTGCGGACGGAGCCAGAGAACCAGACTTCGCCCGCAGATCCACGACCCCCTACGGGGCGGATTTTGTAACGGTGCTGGAGTCGCCGCGTCGGTGTGCTCCTCCGCGAAAAGAGAGATCCGCGACCGGCTCTTATCGCCCGAGCGCCAAAGGATTACACCGCACTCCGCAAGATTTTCGCCTTAGCGCCGCGGGATGGGGCTGCCTGAGGTTCGCTACCTTCACGCGCCGTTTCGATCTCATCCCCGGCGGCTTTTTCTGGCCCCCTTTTTTTACGGGGCTAAAGTTCCCCTTCCCGCACCGGAGTTCCGGTGCCTGAACGGCGGGCGGATGCCCTGCGGGTTTTGACGCTAAAAAGCGAATAATGGACGATCATAAACTTACACGATGGCTGCTGGTCAGCGATGTCGATGGGACATTGACCGGCAATGACGGCGGAGTGGCCGCACTTGCCCGCCTGGGTATCCAGTTCATGCTGGTTTTGAATTCGAGCCGACCGCGCGCCAGCGTGATCCGGACCCTCGACACGCTCCCCTCCCCGCTGCGGCTGGAGGGCCTCATCACCGCGATGGGAACCGAGATCCATCTCGCGGGGGAGGATCAAAGCGAGTGGACCCGGACTTTCGGGGACTGGAGCCGCGGTCCGGTGGACACTTTCATGGCGAAAAAGGGGATGATCCCTCACGAAGCCGAGATGCAGACCGCCTATAAGGCGAGTTTTTCGGTGCCCGCTGGAAAATGGCCCTACTTCCGCCGGGCCGTGCTGGATCTTGCCCCGGAAAGCCAGGTAATCACCTCCGGCGAGAGCGATTTCGATGTGATACCTTCCCTTGCGGGGAAGGATCGCGCAACCCGATGGGTGGTCGGAAAACTGGGCGTGGATCCCGCCCGGGTGGTCGTGGCGGGAGACTCCGGCAACGATTTGACCATGTTCAACGCCGCCCGCATGGCCATCGCCGTGGGAAATTCGCGGCCCGAGCTGTTGGAAAGGGCGGACCCCAACCGGACGTTTTTCGCCACGGAGAAGCACGCCTTCGGCGTGATCGAGGGACTCAAGCACTGGGGGGCGATCCGATGACGACAAGCGACCGTAAAACGAACCTGCAGGGATCGATCCTCATGCTCTCGATCCACGGCTATGTGGCGGCCGAGCCCGAGCTCGGGAAGCCGGACACCGGAGGCCAGGTGGTCTTCGTGCTGGAGCTTGCGAAACGCTTTGCCCGGCTAGGCTACAAAGTGGATCTCGTGACCCGCCGCTTCGACAAGCAGCCGGAGATGGACCGCATCAACCCGAACCTGCGGGTGTGGCGGATCCCCTTCGGGGGGAAGGGCTTCATCCGCAAGGAGGACATGCACGGCCAGCTACGCGACTTCGTCACCAATTTCCTGGCCGAAGCCAGCCGCAGGAACCTGCGCTACGATGTGGTGAACAGCCACTACTGGGACGCGGGCTGGGCAGGCCAGCGCATCGCGGAAGAACTCCGCATCCCGCACATCCACACGCCCCATTCGCTCGGCAGTTGGAAAAAGAAGGACATGAAGGGCTCGCGGGGAGAGGAGGAGAAGATCTACCGCTTCACCGAGCGCATCGAGAAGGAGTTCCTCGTTTACAGGAACTGCGACCACATCATCGCCACCACCGAGCAGCAGGTGGATCTGATCCACGGGGACTACGGGATTCCGCGGGATCATAT
>CBIHMP010000414.1:0-3054 GCA_966211015.1 uncultured Luteolibacter sp.
GTGCAGTCTCTTGACCAAGGCGTCCGGCGTTTCGCTTCCCGTCAAATCGACTTCGATGGGCGTGTGGAAATGCACGATCGAACGCAACTCCATGATTCCGCGCGGAGCCCGGCGGACGCGGCCGATATCGCTGAGTTTGGCCACGAGCGATTGGGCGACGTACTCGTGTTCCCGGATTTCCTTCTCGTCCACGGCCAGGACATCCCGCTCTTCCGCGCGCGCCGTGCCAGCGAGCGCCATCGTGCGGAGCACCCCGTCCGCCACCGATAGAAGCCGTTCCGGAGAGGAGCCGGCGAAGCCGGATTCGCCATCGGAAAACCCGTAGGCGAAAAGAGGGGCTTCGCAAGTCGCCGCGGAGGCCAGCAGGGCGGGCCCTGCCGGTGCTCCAAGGGTTCCCCTTTCGACCACCACGGGCACTGTCTTCTCGAACGCGCCGGTGCGGATCGAAGCGCTGATCTCTTGGAAAACCGCAGCGAATCCGGAGGCTTCCGGCGCTTCCCAGATGCAATCGGGCATGGGTCCGGAGCCTTTCAGCAGCCGTGCCGCCTCTCCCTTGGCGAGGATCTCCCACCTGTCGGGAATCCACCATGGAGCGGAGGAGGTGAGACCGAAGTCATTCCGGTAAAACGCTGCTCCGGAAGCAGGTGCGGCACCGGTCGTGCGAAAAGGCCCGTAGCCGACGAGAGTCTTGCCTTCCGCCAAATCGAGGAATCCAACCGCCTCCGATCTCACGCTGCCCCTCCTTCACGCAGGCTGTTGATCTCCGCCGTCATCGCGACGGTCAATCCCTCCAACTCCTTGCTCCGGGCCGCCAGGCGGGCCGTACGGAGGCCATGGAAACAGAAGCCGAAAGCGAAGAGAAGCATGCCGAGAGCCACGGCGGCACCTCCTGCCAGTGCCAGACGCGCGATCCAAGCCGGAGGGGGAAGGGAGCCGCTTCCGGGCGAGAGGGAGCCGGAGTATTGCGCGATCATTGCCGAGACCCCGCTGAAATAGGCAATCACCCCCAAGGGGATCAGCACCATGCCCGAGAACATCGCCCACCAGGAGCCGCTCCTTCCCGAGCGCCGCATCCCGATGAGGCCGATCCAGAGAGGGACCAGAATCGCGAGAAGGACCAACACGATGCCAATCAACGGAAAAATCTCGGTCGCTCCCATCGCCCCATTCAAAGCGGGACCGGCACGACGGTCAATCTTCGGCCTGTTTCACCCATGTTTGAAGCCGGCCTTCCAGAGCCGTGATCGAAGGAAGCAATGGTGCCAGCGAAGGGTCCGTCTTCCAGCGGGTTACTGCTTCCAGTGCCGCCCGATCGTCCGCCGCGACTTGACCGCGCTCGAATGGCTTGGGGAGAGTCCCGTAGAGCCGGTGGCCTGACGTGGCGCTACGCAGCGGATAAAGCTTCAGGAACGTCTCTTTCTCCGCCGCGGGGATGGCAGGGCTTTTCAGGTAGGACTCGATGCCCGCTGCCTGCCCTTCTTCCGAGACAGTCCCCCGTGCCATCAGGCCGGCTCTCAATTCCGGCTGGTCCGCGAAAAGGGTGCGATCCCCGGAGATCAGTTCCACGAAGAGGCGGGGAGCTTTGGCGGCGGTTTCGTGGAGCGCCATTTCACCTGCCTCGAGGGCGGGCGGAGAGGCATCCATCCAGCGGGCGAGGATTTCGGCCGTCCCGGGGCTCGAAACCACCCGGGCGAGATCCAGCGCCTCAGCGAAGCCTTCGCGGGTCTGCCAGTCACGAGTCCAGAGCAGCTTGGAGAAATGCGCCTGCAATTCCTCCTCGGACGCCCGCCAAGGGCCCTCCATCAGCAGCGGCTTCAGGGCAAGAGCATACTCCTCGGCGGAACGGGTGCCCGCAAGCACCTCCCGGGCGATTTCAACCGCAAGGTCCGGATCCGCGATGGCGAGAACATCGAGCAGGAAGACACGCATGGTGGGCCAACCCCGCAGGCTGCCTCCGGGTCCCACTTCCAAGGACATGCCCGTGGCGGCGTCTTCCCCGGATCGCAGGAGCCGGGCCGCGGTTTGGGCGACCGTATGGAGATCGTCCTCCAGCCATTTTTCCTTCAGCCCGGCCAGTTGCGTTCTCAGTGTTTCCGGATCCTGAGAGCCATCGCATGTTTCACGGAGGCTCCGCCAATCGGCACCGGCAGGCTGGCTGCGGGGCGGCGTGCGGGGAACCATGGTGGACGCTGCCGCTGTCGGCGGTGACGCGCGATCACCGCGGCTCCCCACGTATAATCCCCAGCAGGCCAGGCCGCTGGCCAGCACGATCGCCGCTGCGAGAGACGGTCGGGACATCATCACGAACCGGACCCGGTCGCAGGCACCTCGGCAATGACCTCCAGCTCGATCTTGGTCACCACCGCCGGGTCGCCCGTCAGCCGGTCCTGGACGAGCACCTGCCAGTGGCCGACCGCCGATGCACCTGAAAACTCTGCCGTGAGATCGAGGTCTTCGATCAGAAGGTCGTCCTCGCCGGCACCTTGGCCGTCGTGAACCATCGAGGAAGCGCCGTCCGGGCCTACCAGCACCACGATGAGATCCCCCCGGTGGCCGGTGGTCACCGTGAGATCCAGCTCGACGGAAGCCACCAGGCTACCCGTCGGAAACTTGATCGACTTGAGCGGGATTTTTGTCCAGCGGTGCAGACCGTCCGGGATCTTCCTGGGCTTCTTCAGCACCATGACGGATGTGCTCCCTCCCACCGTGCGGACGGCCTTCGATGATTTGCGCGGTTCCCCGATGACGGGTGCAGCGGCCTTCAAAAACGATCTGACCGATGAGGACAGCGCGTAAATCCCGGCTTCCGAGGGTCGCCCGGAAACCAGAACCCCCGCGACCTTCCAGAGACCGGAATCATCCTGGCTCCACACGGGGCCGCCGCTATTGCCGGGGCCGGTGGAGATGTGGGTGGCGTAGAGGTAATTCGTGGATGTCGCCCGGAAGGGAGTGAAGTCCGGCTCCGTGGAGTGAAGGAAGTAGCCGCCGCTCTCGCCCGTGTAATCGAGTTCGGCGGGATAGCCGGTAATCATGGAAAGATTCGGCTTCCTGAGA
>CBIHMP010000415.1:0-3045 GCA_966211015.1 uncultured Luteolibacter sp.
GTGGGAAGGTTCCCACATGGCGACGATATTGTCCGAAAGCTCGTTGTGGGCGGGGATCTCCATTAGCATCACCTTTCCGGAGCCCCAATCGCTGGTCGGCTCGATCCACAGGGAGGGTCGCTGGTGATAGGCGGCTTCCCCGTCCTCGTAGGCGGCGAAGCGGCGATCCCGCTGCAGCAGTCCGAATCCGGCACACTTGTCCATGGGGAAGAAGCTGAATTCCAGCTTGCCGCTATCGTTCGCGAGCGGCCGCCAGATCCGCTCGCCGGTATTCATGTGGATGGCCAGGCCATCGGAATCATGCACCTCCGGGCGGAAATCGTCGAAACGGCGGCGGGAGTTCTCGCCGAACCAGAACATGCTGGACATCGGAGCGAAGCCCAGGCGCTTCACCGCCTTCCGCGGGTACAGCGCCGCACGCACGGTCATCACCGTGTCCTCTCCGGGCTGGATGATGAATCCGTAGGCACCGGTGTAGGAAGGGCCGTCGAGCAGGGCGAAGAGCATCGCCGCCTTGTCCTCCGGCGCGGGCTTGCGCAGCCAGAACTCGCGGAACATGGGGAACTCCTCCTGCATTCCTTCCGCGCCGGTATCGACGGCGATCCCGCGGGCGGAGATGCCGTAGCGCTGGTTCTTGCCCAGCGCGCGCCAGTAGCTGGCCCCTTGGAAGACCGCCAGTTCGTCGAAGTAATCGGGCCGGTTCAGGGGGTGGTGCAGGCGGACTCCGGCGAAGCCCGCATCCGGCGGCAGATCGCCGCGCTGCTGGATCAGCGGGCCATAGTTGAAAAAAGCGTCCGTCAGCCGGATCCTCTGCTGGTGGGTGTTGGTGTATTCATTCACCGTCACCTGCTCCCGGAAGAGGTAGCCGGGGTGGAAAAGCATCGCCCGGAAAGGAAGGTTTTCCGATCCCCACAGCGCGCGCTCCGGAATGAAGCGGATATCGCGGTACTGGTCGTAGGAGAGGTGCTTCAACCAGTCCGGCAGCGCCTCCTTGTCCGGCGCGGCGTAGGGCGTGGCAGCCAATTCCTTCGCCCGCGCGTCGATTTTTTCAAAGGTCACATCCTCCCGCTCCCAAGTCTGCCCCGGGGCAGGGGAAGCCAACATTAGCGCGGCGGTTAGATAGGTGATGCGTTGAACCACAAGGCAGCGCATATCCGGTGTCACGTTCCTGTCAATGCGCGGTACGGGTGCCGGTGCTGAAAGAAGGAGGAATTTCCAGCGTAAATGAGGGTTACGCTGCTTCCGGGAAGCGTTTCCGGCACGTCTTGGCATGCCAGGCGGCTGTGGCGTGAAGTCAGGAGGCGAGGCGCTTGTGGAGATCCGCCAAAAGGCCGCCGCAGGCGTCTTCCACCAGTTCCACCACCTCTTCGAAGCCTCCTTGGCCGCCGTAATAGGGGTCCGGGACGTAAGACGCCTCCTTGCCCCGGCAGAAATCGACCAGCAGCCGGACTTTCGCGTGCCGGGATCCCGAGCGATCGAGACTGCGGACATCGGAGAGATTTTCCTCATCCGCCACGAGCAGGAGGTCGAAGTCGTCGAGGTCGTCGGGGGTCACCTGGCGGGAGCGCCCGGCGATCTGGTAGCCGCGGGCGCTCAGGGTGGCTGCCATGCGCGGATCCGGCCCTTTGCCTGCATGGTAGCCGATGGTGCCCGCGGAATCGATATCGATGGCGTGCCCCAGGCCTGCTTCCTCCACCAGTTTCCGGAAAACGATTTCCGCCGCGGGGGAGCGGCAGATGTTTCCCATGCAGATGAAGAGAACGCGGAAGGGCTTGCGGTCGGCAGACATCGGGTGGAGAAGCACATGCATGCTCCGTATTTCCGCGCTGGCGGCAATCGCAAACCTCTGCCTGATGCTACTGCTTCGCGCTGCCGGGCCGAATGTGATCGTGGTGATCACCGACGACCAAGGTTACGGCGATCTCTCCGCGCACGGGAATCCGGACCTGAAGACACCGGTGCTGGATGCCTTCCGCGGGCAGGCCACCGCCTTCGGGTGCTTCCAGGTGAGCCCCACCTGTGCACCTACCCGCGCCGCGCTGATGACGGGCCTGCACGAGTTCCGCTGCGGCGTGAGCCACACGTTCATGGGCCGCAGCTTGCTGAAGCCCGGGGTTCCGACGATGCCGGAGATGTTCCGCGCGGCCGGCTACCGCACCGGGATCTTCGGGAAGTGGCACTTGGGCGATGCCTACCCGTGTCGTCCGGAGGATCGCGGCTTCGAGGAGGTCTTTGTCCACGGCGGCGGCGGCATCGGCCAAACGCCGGACTACTGGGGCAATGGCTACATCGATCCCATGATCCGCCGGAAGACGGGCTGGGAAAAGACCAGCGGCTACTGCACGGACGTCTTTTTCAAGGAGGCGATCGGCTGGCTGGAGAAGCAGGCCGCGGAAAAGAAGCCGTTCTTCCTGCAACTGGCCACGAATGCGCCGCATGCCCCCTACATCGCGCCGCCGGGCGGGCCGCAGGAGCCTCAGGAGGCCTTCTACTCGATGATCGAAAATATCGACGCGAACTTCTCCAAGCTCCTCACGGCGGTGCGGGAAAGCGGGGTGGAGAATGACACCATCATTGTCTTCCTCACCGACAACGGCTCGGCCATGGCACGCCACAATGCCGGCATGAAGGGGAGGAAGGGCACGCCTGACGAAGGCGGCACGCGGGTACCCTGCTTCATCCGCTGGCCCGGGAAAATCGCCGCGGGCAGAACGGTCCCTGAACCGGCGGCGCATCTGGACCTGCTGCCGACCTTGACCGGCCTCTGCGGCGTGCCGCGGCCGGAGGGGTGGAAAGGAGACGGAGTGGATCTCTCGGCTGCGCTGCTAGGGACGAGAAACTTTCCCAAAGAGCGGACGCTCTTCACCCAGGTAGGCCGGTGGCCGGGGGATGACGCCGCGGCCCGTTTCCGCGCGCGGGACTTCGCCGTGAGGGATGCGCGCTGGCGGCTGGTGGGGCTGGAGCTCTTCGACATGCAGGCGGATCCGGGCCAGCAGAAGGATGTCTTTGCCGGACATCCCGCGGAGGCACAGCGGTTGCTGGCGG
>CBIHMP010000416.1:0-3043 GCA_966211015.1 uncultured Luteolibacter sp.
GAGGTCGCCTCGATGCAGCGGGACGCGAGATCCTGCCGCTTGAAACCGCCGCCCTGCGGGTGGTGGCGCGGAGGGCGCGGGAGGAGTCGGGCATTCAAACGGCGGCGGTGGCGCTGCTGCACGCCTGGGTGAACCCGGGGCACGAGCAGGAGGTCGGGCGGATTTTGAAGGAGGCGGGGTTCGCGCACGTGTGTCTTTCCTCGGACGTGGCTCCGATGATCCGCTTGCTGCCGCGGGCGGAAACGGCGGTGGCGGATGCCTACCTCGCGCCGATCATGGAGCGGTTCGTCAGTCGCATCTCCGGAGCGATGGGGGAGGGGGAGCCCTGGCTGATGACGAGTGCGGGCGGACTGGTTCCGGCCAGCCGTTTCCGGCCGAAGGACTCGCTCCTGTCCGGCCCCGCGGGAGGTCTGGTGGGTGCGGCGGAACTGGCGCGCGCGGCGGGCTTTCCGAAGGTGCTCACTTTCGACATGGGCGGGACCAGCACCGACGTCGCGCGTATCGACGGTCCCTTCACCTGGCGGCAGGAGCAGGAGATCGGGCCGGCGCGGGTCTTCGCGCCCGCGCTGAGGATCGAGACGGTGGCGGCGGGCGGCGGGTCGATCTGCCAATGGCGCAACGGCCGCCTGGAGGTGGGCCCGGAGAGCGCCGGGGCCGATCCCGGCCCGGCCTGCTACGGCCGCGGCGGTCCATTCACGCTGACCGACGTGAACCTGCTGCTCGGTCTGATGGATGCGGGCAAGGCAGGCATTCCCCTGGACCGGGCCGCCGCGGAAGCAAGGCTTGAGGAGCTATCGGCGGATCTGCGCGCCGCGGGCGAAGCGGCGGCGACTCCGGCGGCTTTGCTGGCGGGGCTGCGGGACATCGCGGTGGAGACGATGGCGGAGGCGATCCGGAGCGTGAGCGTGCGGGAGGGCTGTGCGCCGGAGGATTTCGCGCTGCTGGCCTTCGGGGGTGCGGGGCCGCAGCATGCCTGCGCGGTCGCGGACAAGCTCGGCGTCGCGAAGGTTCTGGTGCCTGCGGATGCGGGCTTGCTGAGTGCCTGGGGTTTGGAGCGCGCGCGCCATCAGGAGCAGCGGGTGCGGCAGATTTTGAAGCCCTTCCGCACGGTCTCCGGCGAGCTGGAAGGAATTCGGAAAGAGTTGGCCAAGGATGCGGCCGCGTCGCTCGCCGGGCCTGTCTTCCGGTGGCTCGCGGATCTCCGCCTCGTCGGCCAGGACACCTTCCTCACCGTGGAGACCGCGGACCCCGGCTGCACCGCGCGGTCTCTGGAAGATTCGTTCGCCGGGGAGTACCGGAAAATCTACGGCTATCCCCCGCCCGCTGGCCGGGCATTGGAGCTCGTGGCCCTGCGAGTGGTGGCCGAGGAACAGCCGGCACCGCGCGAGGCGGAGTCCTTCGGCGAGGAAAAAGATAGCGGGCCGCTTCTACTGCAGGACCGGTTCTCGACGTGCTTCATTCCCGCGGGATGGACCGCGCGCAAGGGCTCGCGCGGCACGCTTCTACTGGAGCAGGCGGTGAAGCCGATGGCTGCCGAGGCCGGGGTTCCCGCGGCGGTGCGGGCCGGGCTTTTCCGCAGCCGCTTCGAAGGCATCGTGGCCGCGATGGGGGAGATGCTGCGGCGCACCGCGCTCTCCACAAACGTGAAGGAGCGCCTGGATTTCTCCTGCGCGCTGCTCGATGCGAGCGGCTACCTCGTTGCCAGCGCCCCCCACGTGCCGGTCCATCTCGGCGCGCTGGGGGTATGCGTGCGGGAGGTCTTGAAGGTGATGGATCCGGGGCCGGGGGACGTGATCGTGACGAATCATCCGGCGTTCGGCGGCTCGCATCTGCCGGACATCACGCTGATCGCGCCGGTCTTCGATGCGAAGGGAGAGCGGGTCGCGTTCGTCGCGAACCGTGCGCACCATGCGGAGATCGGGGGCAAGGCGCCGGGATCGATGCCCGCCGATGCCCGGGTGCTCGCGGAGGAAGGGGTGGTGATCGCGCCGCGCTTGCTCGTGTGTGAAGGAGTGACCTCCTTCGACGAGGTGGAAACGCTCCTGCGGGAGGCACCCTGGCCTTCGCGCCGCATTAGCGACAATCTCGCGGACCTGGAGGCCCAGTTAGCTTCCATCCATCATGGTGCAGCGGCAATCCAGCGGCTCGCTGCGGAGCATGGCGGGGATGTGGTGCGGGAAGAAGCGGCCGGGATTCTCCGCCGCTCCGCCGCGCTGATGGAAGAACGCCTCGAAGGCGTGTCGATGGATCGAACCGTAAGCTCGGCTTTCGACGACGGGACACCCCTGCAGGTAAGGGTCGCGGCGGGTGGCGGGCGGATGCAGATCGACTTCAGCGGAACGGGCGACGTCCATCCACGGAACTTGAACGCGACGCCGGCCATCGTCCGGAGCACCGTGCTTCATGCGTTGCGGCTGTGGCTCGGAGAGGACGTGCCGCTAAACGAAGGATTGCTGGAAGCGGTGGAGATCGTCATCCCGCGCGACTTGCTCTCGCCTGATTTCGGTGCCGATCCCGCCCGCGCTCCGGCGGTCGTGGGCGGCAACGTGGAGACCAGCCAACGGCTCACCGATCTTCTGCTGGAAGCGCTCGGCGTGGCGGCCAACGGCCCGGGAACCATGAACAACTTCCTCTTCGGCAACGACCGCTTCGGCTACTACGAAACGCTCGCGGGCGGCTCGGGGGCGGGCCCGGAGCACCCGGGCACGTCCGGCCGCCAGGCGCACATGACGAATACGGCCATTACCGATCCGGAGGTGCTGGAGCATCGTTTCCCGGTGCGGCTGTGGAAATACGAGGTCCGCCGGGGCTCCGGAGGCCCGGGGAGGAATGCGGGGGGAGATGGCGTCACCCGCGAGCTCGAGTTCCTGGAGCCGCTGACCGTGTCCTTTCTCACCGAACGCCGTGCCGAAGGTCCGCGCGGACTCTCCGGCGGGCAAGACGGCAAGCCGGGCCGCCAAGTGCGAATCCATGCCGACGGCAGGGAAGAAGTCCTGCCCGGAGCGGTCACCTACCAGGCCGAAGCGGGGGAGCGGGTGCGCAT
>CBIHMP010000417.1:0-3041 GCA_966211015.1 uncultured Luteolibacter sp.
GCCTCGTCGCTGGAAGCGGTGATCGAGGCCGATGCATGGGCGCGCGGGGCGGCGGCAACGGAGTGCCGCGGACTGCCGGTTTGACGGGCGGGGCGGCATCGTCTCCCATCCGCGCATGCGGAACGCCGGGCGGGACGAGAAGAGCGATGTGAGAGGGGGGCTCGGCTGGGTCCTTTCGTATATCCGGCCTCATCGGAAGATCTTCATTCCTTCGTTGATCGCGCTGTTCCTCACCGCGGGCCTGTCGCTGGCGTTCCCGTGGTTTCTGAAAGATTTGGTGGGAGACCCGGCGGATGCCTGGAAAGAGGGCGTGGACGCGGCTGCGACCCGTCAGAAGGCCGACGGGAAGATCCTATGGCTGCTCGGCATCCTGGCGGTACAGGCTTTCGTGGCTTACTGGCGGGTCCGAGGCTTCACCCGCGCGGGCGAGGGTGCGCTGAACGACTTGCGCCGCGATCTCTTCGGCCACCTCCTCAAGCTCCCGGTTCCCTTCTTCCAGGACCAGCGTTCGGGCTCGCTGAGCAACCGGGTCTCTGCCGATCTGGGCACCGTTCGAGAGAGCCTGCTCAATACCCTTCCCCAGGCGGCGCGTCACAGCGTCATCCTCGTGGGTAGCCTCATCTTCATCTTTTATTTCTCATGGAAGCTTTCGCTAGTGATGCTGGCGAGTATCCCGGTGGTGATTCTCGCCGTCGCCATCTCGGGGCGGCGGGTCCGGAAGCACTCAAGGGCAGCACAGGATGCCCTGGCCGAGGCGGGCATGGTGATGGAGGAAAGCGTGCAGGGGATCGCCGACGTGAAGGCCTTCTCCAACGAGAAGTTCGAAGCCGCCCGCTATGACCGCGCCCTCGACCGTTTCTTCGACGTGACGCTTAGAGGGGCAAATGCCCGCGCGGCGTTCCTCTCCTTCGTCATTTTTGCAATGTTCGGCACGATCGGAGGAGTCGCGTGGTACGGATCGCACATGCTGGCGAGCGGCGGCATCAGCCAGACGAATTTCATGGCCTTCGTTCTCTTCAGCGTTTTTGTGGGGGCTTCGCTCGGCTCCCTGCCGGAGATCATCTCGCAGTTTCAAGCGATGTCGGGGGCGACCGAACGGCTCCGCGAATTGATGGCAGAGAGCCCCGAAAACAGCGGTTCCAACGCCGTTGGGCGGCTGGCGGGGGGGCTGTCATTCGAGAATGTCTCCTTCCGCTATCCCTCGCGGCCCGAGGCTCCGGTGCTGGACGAGCTTTCTTTCACCGCGGAGCCCGGTCGGCGGGTAGCCTTGGTCGGCCCCTCAGGTGCCGGCAAATCCACCGTTTTCTCGCTGATCCTCGGCTTCAACCGGCCGGAGAGCGGCCGGGTGCTCTTCGACGGTGCCGACGCCGCGGATCTCCAGCTCGCGTCCCTGCGGCATCAGATCGCCGTCGTGCCGCAGGAGGTGATGCTTTTCGGCGGCTCCATCCGGGAAAACATCGAGTATGGAAAGCCCGGCGCGACGGCCGCGGAGATCGAGGCGGCTGCGCAAGAGGCGAATGCCCATGATTTCATCGCCGCCTTGCCCGAAGGTTACGACACCCTCGTCGGGCCGCGGGGGGTAAAGCTCTCCGGCGGCCAACGCCAGCGCATCGCCATCGCCCGCGCCATTCTCGCCGATCCTCGCATCCTGCTTCTGGATGAGGCGACCAGTGCCCTGGATACGGAAAGCGAGCGCCTGGTCAACGAAGCCTTGGAACGGCTGATGCAGGGCCGCACCAGCCTGGTCATCGCGCACCGGCTATCCACGGTCCGTCATGCCGATACGATCCTGGTTCTCAATCACGGCCGTCTGATCGAGAGCGGGAGGCACGAAGAGCTGATCGCCCGCCGCGGGACTTACCATCTGCTGGCGGAGACGCAGTTGCTCTAGGACGGGCAAACCGTCGGTTTTGCCCGCGAGATGCGCCAAGTGGAATGATCCCGCTTGAGTGGAACGCCTTCTCCTCTCTCAAATAGGTGCCTCGCGGACCCGGAGCATCTTGCTTGTCCGACCCGTCCGCCTACTTTCCATCATCATGAAAACCTGGCACTATCACAGCGCTTCCGGCTCCACCGCCACGACTTCCGAGGAGAATCTTCCCGAGCTTGCCGAAGGCGGCACGCTGACGCCGCAGACCCTCGTCTGGACGCAGGGCATGGCAGGGTGGGAGCCCGCGGCGAAGGCCCTGCCGGATCTCTTCAAGGGTGCGGGCGCTCCGCCGCCGCTTCCCGCAGGGGGGGCTGTTTCGGTTCCGGGCAAGCGTTCGCACGAGATCGACTACGAGATCATCGGCGAGTCGATCCAGATGGTGGAGATCGAGCTGGATCCCGGCGAGACGGTGATCGCCGAGGCGGGGGCGATGAACTATCTGGAGGAGGGGATCTCCTTCGAAACGAAGATGGGCGACGGCTCCACGCCGGACCAAGGCTTCATGGGCAAACTGATGGCCGTGGGCAAGCGCGCGCTCACCGGCGAGTCGATCTTCATGACCCATTTCACGAACCGCGCAGGTGCCAAGAAGCATGTGACCTTCGCCGCTCCCTATCCGGGTACCGTGGTCCCGGTCGATCTTTCGGAACAGGGCGGGGAGCTGCTCTGTCAGAAGGATGCCTTCCTTTGTGCCGCGATGGGCACCCAGCTCGGGATCGCTTTCAACCGCAAGCTCGGTGCGGGCCTGTTCGGCGGGGAAGGCTTTATCCTCCAGAGGCTCCAGGGAGACGGGATGGCTTTCGTACATGCCGGCGGCACCGTGGTGAGAAAGGAATTGAAGGGCGAGAAGCTCTTCGTCGATACCGGCTGCCTGGTCGCTTTCACGAAAGGCATCAACTATGACATCCAGCGCTCCGGAAATTTGAAGTCGATGGTCTTCGGCGGGGAGGGGCTATTCCTGGCGACTCTCCAAGGTCATGGCACCGTCTGGCTCCAGAGCATGCCCTTCGCCCGCCTCGCCCAACGCATCACGAGCATGTATGCCAGCGGCAGGGGAGAGGGCTCGGTGATCGGGGGGCTGGGGAACTTGTTCGGCGACTGAGGCGGACCC
>CBIHMP010000418.1:0-3005 GCA_966211015.1 uncultured Luteolibacter sp.
TGATCTCGCTCGCCCCGGCAGAGCACGTGATCCTGACGGGCGGGCCTGCCTTGCGCTCTTGGGAGGACCTGCGCGTGCCGCGCGACCAGCACGACCGCTGGTGGGCCAATTTCGTCCGCGCCTCCACCCTGCGGATGGTGGAGCTCCGCCAGGCGTACGGCGAGGGCGCGCCCATTGTATGGATCGTCTATCGCCCGGGCTATCAGCAGCGCGGAAAGGAAGACCGGCAGCCCTACACCACCTGGATCACCGATCTGGCGAGGAAGAGGAACTGCACGTTGGTCTGGGTGGACAACACCGCCAGCACCATCTCGGCCATCAACAGCCGCCCCCGTGGGGCGGTGCAGACCTTCGACTACTTCGGTCATTCAAACCGCCACTGCTTCATGCTCGACTACGGCAGCAATATCATGGCCGCCTGCACCGCGTGGATTCATGAGCGGGATCTCCCGAAGATCCGCTCTTCCGTCTTCGCCAAGGACGCCTACTGCAAGAGCTGGGGCTGCCACACCGCGGAAAGCATGAGCAAGGTCTGGAAGAGCAAGATCGGGCTGAAGCTGGAGGGTGCCATGGGCAAGACCGATTACACCGTCGTCGGCCAAGGGAAGCTCCCGGTCGGCGAAGGATGGGTTAGGTAAACCGCGCCCCGCGCTGCACCCGTTTAAAAATCAGAGCTTAGAAATCAGTCATTTTCCGAAAGATGCTTCTCGCCGAACTTCAGCGCCTCCATTCCCTGCCTTTCTTCGAACTGCTCAAGCAGGCCCGCGCCGTGCACGAAGCGAATTGGCCGGAGAACGATGTCCAGCTTTGCACCCTGCTGTCGATCAAGACGGGGGGCTGCTCGGAAGACTGCTCCTATTGCGCGCAATCCGCCCGCTACAATTCGGGCGTCGAGATCGAGCGCCTGATGAGCAAGGACGTTATCATGGAGCGGGCACGGGCCGCCCGGGATACCGGCTCCACGCGCTTCTGCATGGGCGCGGCATGGCGCGGGGTGCGCGGCGGCACGCAGCGCTTCGAGCAGGTGCTCGATATCGTCCGGGACGTCTCGACGCTCGGCATGGAAGTTTGCGTGACCTTGGGCGAGCTCGGCCCGGACGAAGCGAAGGCGCTCAAGGAAGCCGGCGTGACCGCCTATAACCACAATCTCGATACCTCTCCGGAGCACTATCCGAACATCGTCACCACCCACACCTACGAGGACCGCCTGCGCACCATCCGCAACGTGCAGGACGCCGGGATGTCGGTGTGTTGCGGCGGCATCCTCGGTCTCGGGGAGACCAGCGACGACCGCCTCAAGTTGCTGGAGGTGATTTCCGAATTCAATCCGCAGCCGGAGAGCGTGCCGATCAATTCCCTGATGCCGATGCCGGGCACGCCACTGGAGGGCTCCGACGCGGTGGACGTGTTCGACCTCGTCCGCATGATCGCCCTCACCCGGATCGCGGTGCCGAAGGCAAAGGTGCGCCTTTCCGCCGGGCGCACCCGCATGTCCGATGAAACCCAGGCACTCTGCTACTTCGCCGGGGCGAACTCGATTTTCTACGGCGACAAGCTCCTGACGGCAAAGAATCCCGCCGTGGAAAAGGACCGCGCCCTGCTGGCAAAGCTCGGTCTCGGCACGCTCGCGCCCAATCCCGGCCTTACGGCCCCCGAAGCGGAGGAAGAGCGGCCGCTGAGTCCCGCCTGCTGCGGTTGCGGGGATTGACACGCATCTTCGCTTGAATGCCGGGCGATCGGTGGAAGTCTAAGGGAGCGTGAGAGCTCTCGTCCTATTCCTCGCCCTTTCTCTTCCTGCCTTGGCGGATTGGAAGAAGGAAGTGACGCCTGCCAGGCTGGGGCCGCACCCCAAGCTGAAGCCCCAGGAGTTCGATTACCGGCTCTCATGGAAGGGCATGGTCGATGCGGGGAAGCTTACTTTCACCTTCGGGACCACTGATTCCAAGTTCCCCGCGGACTACCATGCACGGGTCGCCGGAGGGAGTACGGGGCTCGCTTCCAAACTCTACCGCAACAAGGTGGCGATGGCGTCGCGCCTCGATCCGGCCACCCTCCGCCCGCGGGTTTCGGTAGGCGTGCAGGACGAGGGGGATGAAGTGAATACCACGCGCACGACCTGGGCCGGCCCCTTGGTTAAGAGCGAGAAGACCACTCGAATCACCAAGAACGGGAAATCCGGAACCGTGGCCAGCGAGTTCCGCTTCACGCCCGTCCACGATGTGTTTTCCGCCATGCTCCACGTACGCAGCCAGAAGCTGGACAACGGCGACACCCTCGTCCTCCCGCTGCAGCCCTTCAACAAGCCCTATCTGCTGAAGATCCACGTCCTCGGGCGCGAAAAGTTCGCCGGGCGCGACACCATCAAACTCTCCGTCGCCCTTCAGAAGATCGACCCGAAGACGAAGAATCTTCTTCCCTATAAAAAGATGAAAAGCTCCACCCTCTGGCTCTCCGACGATGCGAATCGTATCCCGGTGGAGCTGAGGTCCCAGGTATTCATCGGGGACGTCCGGATGACGTTGGCGAATGCGAGGAAGCTCTGACCGCGGCCGCTTCAAAAATTTCCGAGGTCCGGTCCGCAGCTCGCGGAACTGGCACTTGAAAGCGCGGCCGATTTTGGGAATGTTAGTTTAATAGGTCGGTGGTAAGCACCGGACTGCGAAATTAGGTCGCCTCCAGGTGCCGAAGCTTCCCCCGATAATCATTGAAGCCAGAATGACGGCGAACCTCCCCGACGACTTGATGAACGCGCTGACGACGGAACTCGATTCCCTTAAGGAAGAGAGCGCCGGGAGATTGTGCCACATTTTGCGTGGTCTATTTGCCTGCATGCAGGATCTGAACGCCCGGCTGGCGGCATTGGAGATCCAACATCCGGAAGCCGGCGGGGAAGAGGGCTGATTCCCTTACCGCGATACCGAGCGGCGCAGCCGCGTTATCGCGACTGCCCGCTCCATCGGGAATTGTTTCCAGCGAGCTATGCGGGGCCCGAAGCGGCCTCAGAG
>CBIHMP010000419.1:0-2995 GCA_966211015.1 uncultured Luteolibacter sp.
TGACCGCAATGGGGTGGCTGTCCTGTCCTCCCGGGGCCCGTCAGCGGGCAATGGCGGGCAATGCCCGACGGCATCGACGGCATTCATGGCGCTGGCGGCAACTTGGTTTCTGTAACTTACAGATTCTAAAGGAGCTGGAAGAGTTCGAGTCCCGCAACGTGGCCGTCGTCGGCTGCTCCACGGATTCGGAATTCTCCCACTGGGCCTGGCTCCAGACGCCGAAGGCGAAGGGCGGCATCGAGGGCGTGAAGTACCCGCTGGTGGCCGATGTGAACAAGACCATCGCCGATGCCTACGACGTGCTGGCCGGTGACTACGAAGTGGACGAAAACGGCAGCCTCACCGTGAAGGGCGAACTGGTCGCCTACCGCGGCCTTTTCCTCATCGACCGCGAGGGCATCGTCCGCCACCAGATCGTTAACGACATGCCGCTGGGCCGCTCGATCCGCGAAGCGCTGCGGGTGGTGGATGCGCTCCAGCACTTCGAGGAACACGGCGAAGTCTGCCCGATGGACTGGAGCCGCGGGGACAAGGCGATGAAGCCGGACCACGAAGGCGTGTCCAGCTACCTGGCGAACTGAGATCGAGTGCTTCTTCCAAGAGCGGGCCGCGGGAAATCCGTGGCCCGCTTTTTTGTTGGGGGGGGCGGGATGGATAGGATGGATGGGATTTCGAGGCAGGTGCTCTGCCACATCTGCCTTTTTCCGGGATCCCCATCCTATTGATCCTATCCATCCCGGTCTCCTCATGACCCCCTTGGTCCGGTATTGGACCAGGATGGATAGGATGGATAGGATGGATGGGATCTTGAGAAGAGTCCGGGTTTTTCGTAGGCGCGGTGGTGACACCGCGAGAGCGGTCCCTCCGGCGAGTCCCTTCCCCTGCGGTTGAGGGGGCCGCTCCCATCGCGTTCTCACGAACGCGCCTACAAAGGCAAGGAAGCCGACGCGGTTGCGGGAAAAGCTTTTATCCTATCTATCCTATCCATCCCGGTCCCTCCTTCTCCCGGTCCCGCGGGAAACACCCGGCTTTGACAGACTCCGCGGGATGCGTATTTTCGCCGTCCCAAACCGATCGTCACTCCCATGAGCGAAGCCACTCTCGAAACGCATTCCTTCCAGGCGGAGATCAAGCAATTGCTCGATCTCGTCGTCCATTCCCTCTACACGGACCGCGAGATTTTCCTGCGCGAGCTGATCTCGAATGCCTCGGACTCGATGGAGAAGCTGCGGCACCTCCAGGGCACGGAAAAGGACATCCACGATGCTGCGCTGCCGCTGGAGATCCACATCACCACGGACGCGGAAGCAAAGACCCTGACCATCGCCGATCGCGGCATCGGCATGACCCGCGGAGAGCTGGTGGAAAACCTCGGCACCATCGCGCACTCCGGCACCAAGGCCTTCCTGCAGGCGATGAAGGAAAGCGGGAACACCCCCGCGAACATGATCGGCCAGTTCGGCGTCGGCTTTTACTCCGCCTTCATGGTGGCGGGGGAGGTGCAGGTGCACACCCGGAGCTGGCGGGAGAATGGCGAGAGCCTGGTGTGGACCAGCGATGGCGCGAGCGGCTACTCGATCGAGGAATCCGCCGCCGAGGAGCGCGGCGTGAAGCTGGTGCTCAAGCTCAAGGAAGAGCACGCGGAATTCGCGGACGCCGCGCGCGTGAAGCGCCTGATCGAGCAGTATAGCAATTTCGTCGGCTTCCCGATCCACCTCAACGGCGAGCGCATCAACAACGTCGAGGCGCTGTGGCTGAAGAACAAATCCGACGTGACGGAGGAGGAGTACAAGTCCTTCTACCAATTCACCGCGCACGCCTACGACGAGCCCGCCTACCGCCTGCACTTCAGCGCCGACGCGCCGATCGCGATCAACGCGCTGGTCTTCGTCCCGAGCGAGAACGTCGAGCGCTGGGGCATGAACAAGATGGAGCCGGCTGTGGCCCTCTACTGCAAGAAGGTACTCATCGACCCCTCCCCGAAAGGCCTGCTGCCCGAGTGGATGCGTTTCCTCAAGGGCGTGATCGATAGCGCCGACCTGCCGCTGAATATTTCCCGCGAGACCATGCAGGACAGCGCGCTGGTGCGGAAGCTCGGCAGCGTGATCGGCAAGCGGGTGCTGAAGATGTTCGAAAAGGAAGCCGAGTCCGACCCGGAGAAATACCAGGGCTTTTACCGCAAGTTCGAGCGCTTCTTCAAGGAAGGCGTGGCCACCGATTACGCGCACCGCGAGGGCCTGGCGAAGCTGCTGCGCTTCGAGTCCTCCATGACGGAGGAGGGGAAGCTCGCGAGCTTCGCCGACTACCTGACGCGTGCGAAGGACGGGCAGGACAAGATTTACTATCTGGTCGGCCCCGGTCGGGCACAACTGGAGAGCAGCCCCTATGTGGAGGCCTTCAAGGCGCGCGGGCTGGAGGTGATCTATTTCACCGATCCGGTGGACGAGTACGTGGTCGAATCGCTGGGCGAATACGAGGGCAAGAAGCTGGTCTCGATCAGCCACTCCGGCGTGGAGCTGGAAGACACCGCTGCCGAAGGCGAGGCGCTGGGCGCGGAGGAGACCGAAAAGCTCTGCTCCTTCCTGAAGGAAGAGCTGGGCGAAAAGGTGACCGCCGTTTCCGCCGGCAAGCGCCTGGTGGATAGCCCGGTGATCGCGCTGGTGCCGCAGGACGGCATGACCGCCCAGATGCGCCGGATGATGAAGGCGATGGACGAGAATTTCAAAGACGAGGTGAAGGTGGAGCTGGAGATCAACCCGCGCCACCCGCTGGTGAAGAAGCTCGCCGAGACCCGGGAGAAGAACCCCGAGCTCGCAAAAATGGTGGCCAGCCAGATGCTCGACAACGCCCTCATCGCCGCCGGCCTGCTCGACGACGCCCGCGATCTGGTGAAGCGCATGAACGCGCTGATGGAAAAGGCGATGGCCTGAACTCCGGTCCAAAGGCAGGGAACGCTCTCCGAGCAAAGGCCGGGGACATGGTTTACACTTGTACG
>CBIHMP010000420.1:0-2929 GCA_966211015.1 uncultured Luteolibacter sp.
GATGCAGTTCAATGCTGCAACTGTGTCCAACAACCTGCTCGTGGGGGGATGGAGTCTCCTGCGCGGCGGGCTCCCGCGCCCCGCGCGCTTCGGAAGCGATCTCTTTCTGCTGCGTCACTTGCAGTGGAAACGAGCGGACGACGTGACCATGCGCTCGATTCAGGGCGCATGGCTGGACGAGCAGGCATTCAAGGCGATGCTCCTCCGGGAAATCGCGGATCTCTTTCCCGCGGCAACTCTGGTCCCCGCGCGGCCTTCCGATGCCGGGGACGGCCTCGCTCTCGCCTCCTTTCCGTGGAAGATCGCACCGGGCAACGGAGCCGCGGCGGGCGCGCCCCTCCCGCGGGGGGTGGTTCTAACTTTGGCCGCGGGCTGGATGGCCGCGGTGCTTGCCATCGGCGCGGCCTGGCTGCTGGTGGTCGGGCTGATGCGGCTCAGCGAGCGCAGGGCGTCCTTCGTTTCCGCCGTGACACACGAGCTGCGGACGCCCCTGACGACCTTCCAGATCTACTCGGAGATGCTGGAGAGCGGCGCAATCAAGGACGATCAGCGCGGCCACTATTTCCAGACCCTGCGGCGCGAGGCGGAGCGCCTGTCCCACCTGGTGGAAAACGTGCTCGCGTTCTCGCGCATCGAACGCGGCAGCGCGAGGTCCGCGGCCGGCAAGCACGTGGCGGGGGCCTTGGTCGCACCCATGCTGGAGCGGTTCCGCGGGCGATTGGGAGAGGCGAATCTGAGGCTGGTGGCGCACATGGAGGATCCGGGCTGGCAAGCCAGCGTGGAGGCCGACCCCGCCGCGGTGGAGCATGTCCTCTTCAACCTGATCGACAACGCCACCAAATACGCCGCCGGCTCGGATCCCGCGGAGGTGACGCTGGAAGCCGAGGCGCGGGGCAAGGACGTGAAGATCCGGGTAAGGGACCACGGAGATGGAATTCCCCGGGCGGAGAAGAAGCGCATCTTCCGCGCCTTTCACAAGTCGGCGGCAGCTGCCGCGGAAAGCCGCCCGGGCGTCGGCCTCGGGCTTTCCCTTTCACGCCGCCTGGCGCGGGCTAGCGGAGGCGATCTGAAGCTGGAGCATGGTGAAAGGGGCGCCTGTTTCACGCTCACGCTCCCCAGAGCCAGGCATGGGGCGGGATGAGCTCCCGGAAAGACCCAGATTTGTCTGGCGAATCCCGCGCTCCGGAGTGAACTGGTGGGATTATCCATGGAGGAAGCGCCCAAGTTCACACGGCACGTCTGGTTCCAATTGTGGCGGCTGATCCGCCCCTACTTTTTCGGCCGGACGCCGGGCAAGGCTTGGACGCAGCTAGGCGTCCTGATCACGCTCTCGGTCACCTCCACGGCGGTCAGCGTGATCTGGGCCGGCTACGTGATGAGCGACATCATGACCGCGCTCGAGCGCCGGAACGTGGAGGGCTTTCACCGGGGCCTCTGGGTCTATCTCGGAATCATCGGGGCGGGAATCCCGCTCGCCGCCTTCTACCGTTACATGGAAGAGCGGATGGCACTCAACTGGCGCGACTTCCTGGCCCGCACCTTCACGCTGCGCTACTTTTACAACCGGGCCTACTACCGCTTGCAGGGCCACGAGGAGATCGACAACCCGGACCAGCGCATTTCGGAAGACGTCCGCAACTTCACCATCACCGCCCTGTCCTTCTCGCTGCTGGTGATCAACTCGACGATCCAGATGGTGGGACTTGCGGGAGTGCTCTGGTCGATCTCCAGTCTCCTCATGTCCGTGCTGGTCGGCTACGCGGTGGTGGGGACTCTGGTTGCCTTCCTGATCGGGAAGCGGCTGATCGGCTTGAACTACCTCCAGTACGAGAGGGAGGCGGATTTCCGCTACGCCCTGGTGCGGGTGCGCGACAATGCGGAATCGATCGCCTTTTACCGGGGCGAGCGCCGGGAACTACGGGACCTGCGGGCGCGGCTCGGCGGAGTCGTCGGCAACATGCTGGTGCTGATCCGCTGGAACCGGAACCTCACCTTCTTCACCACCGGCTACAATTCCCTGGCGCTGATCCTGCCCCTGATCATCGTGGCTCCCCTGTTCCTGAAGGGCGAGGTCCAGTTCGGGAAGATCGCGCAAGCCTCCGCTGCCTTCGCGACCTTTCTCGCGGCGATCTCGATGGTGATCACGCAATTCGAGCGCCTCAGCCAGTTCGCCGCCGGCGTCACGCGCCTCGGATCGCTCGGGGAGTTCCTCGACGAGCGCGATGTGGAGGACGATCTGGAGTCCGAGAGCTCCGATCAGATCGAGATCAGCGAGGACGAACGCACGATCATCCTTGAAAACCTGACCGTGACAACTCCGGACGGCGGTCGCGAACTGCTGCGCGACCTGAGCTTCCGGCTGCCGCCCGGCAAGAGCCTGCTGATCATGGGGGAAAGCGGCGCGGGAAAAAGCTCGCTGCTGAGGACCATCGCGGGGCTCTGGAATTCCGGGGGCGGCAAGATCGGCCGCCCTCCTTACCGCTCCATGATGTTCCTGCCGCAGCGGCCCTATATGGTTCCCGGCAGCCTGCGCGCCCAACTGGAGTACCCGGAGTCCGGGATGAAGAACAGCGAGGAGTCGATGCAGGAGGTGCTGGAAACGGTCAACCTTCCGGAACTCGCGGAGCGGGTGGATGGGGATTTCGACCGGGAGGCGGATTGGGCGAACATGCTTTCGCTCGGCGAGCAGCAGCGGCTGTCTTTCGCACGCCTGCTCTTCAAACGGCCGGCCATCGCCTTCCTCGACGAATCGACCAGCGCGCTGGACGAGCCGAACGAGGACCGGATGTATTCATATCTGAGGAAGCACCGCTACACCTACGTCAGCGTCGGCCACCGCTCGACCTTGCTGAAGCACCACGATTGGCTATTGCGGATGACGAAGACGGGGGATTGGCAGCTCATGGAGACGGCGGATCTGGAAATGGAG
>CBIHMP010000421.1:0-2928 GCA_966211015.1 uncultured Luteolibacter sp.
AGCAGCATGAGGCGCCGCACGTCCGGGACTTGCGGGGACTCCGGGTAAGCTTCCAGGAATTGCGGCCCGTACTTCGCGGCGGCAGACGGCTCGCCGGCGGCGGCCCCGGTGCGTACCAGGTTGAAGAGATTTTTCTCGCGTTCCTTCGCGCGGGGGAACTGCTGCTCCAACTGCTCGTAGGCCGCATAGGCTTCCCGGGGCTTGCCCTGCCGTTCATGGATCACGGCGGCGGCTTCGAGCCGGATCGCATCGTGGCAGGTGCCATCCCTGACGGCCTTTTCCAAGCGATCGAGCGCCGCCTGCAGTTCCGCCTTCGCGGGCTCCTCCTCCGTAGCGGCAATTCTCCCCTTCAGCGCCTCGGCGATCTTCCCGGAGGGAGGGAGGAGTTGGAACAGGGCTTGGGCCGCTCCATCCATGCCCGCCGTCATCGCTTCGGTCGCCATCCGCACGAAAGACGGGACGTACGCTGCCATTTCCACCGGCTCGAGGACGAGGTCCTCGCGATTCTCTTCGAGAAAGGCGGTCAAGGTCGCCTCGTCTTTCTTCGTGATGGCGACGGAGACCAGCGACTGGAGCGAGGCAACGATCCCGGAGACCGGGGTCTTGAAGCTCTTCCGGTTCTTGATCGCCGTTTCCAGGTTCTCCGCACCCTGCACCACATCCCCCATGGCGAGGTGGCAGAGGGCGAGCTGGACGTAATAGGAACCGGGATCGAAGAGGTCCTTTGTCCTGTCCCGCTCGTCGAGGAACTTCTTGAAAAGCCGGATCGCCTCGGCGGGATTGCCCGTGGCCTGCGCCGCCTCCGCCCAGCGGAGCAGGGCGCGCTTGTTGAACATGTTGTCGTTGCCCTTGCCCCGGTTGGGAAAATCGCGGTAGCAAATCTCGAAGGACCGCGCCGCCATCTCCGGGCGCTTGAGCTGCATTTCGCAGATGCCCTTGCGGTACCAGGTGACGCCGAAGGAGGGGCCGAAGCGCGCCGGGGCGTCATTCCCGTGTTCCGCGATGCAGCGGTCGAAGAGCTGCAGCGCTTCCTCCCATTTCCCGGTCTCCATCGCGGCCAGAGCTTCCGTGTGGAGCCCCTGCACCTCCGCCGCGGTCTCCGTCTCCGCTGCGGAAGCGCCAGCCACCATGACGATGGCGGGGGCAAGGGGGCGGAGGTAAGGGTTCATCGCGGGATCACGGAGGATCAAAGCCGGGGCGGCAAGTTCCTGCAAGCGAGGATGCTCCTAGCCTTTCGGGGGGAAGAGTTCCCGGCAGAGCAGGCAGGATTTCCCGTCGCAGCCGCGCGCCGAGCAGTGTTGGCGTCCGTAAAAGATGATCTGGAGGTGCAGCGCATTCCATCTTTCCCGCGGGAAAAGCTTCTTCAGATCCCGCTCGGTCTGCACGACATTGCGGCCCTCGGTCAATTTCCAGCGCTTCGCCAGGCGGTGAATGTGGGTATCCACCGGGAAGGCGGGGACCCCGAAAGCCTGTGCCATTACCACGGAGGCCGTCTTGTGGCCCACTCCCGGCAGCGCTTCGAGCGCCTCGAAATCCGCCGGCACCTTCCCGGCGTGTTGCTCCACCAGGATCACCGAAAGATCGCGGATCGCCTGCGACTTCCGCGGCGAGAGCCCGCAGGGGCGGATGATCTCCTTGATTTTCTCCACCGGCACCTCGGCCATTTTTTCCGGCGTGTCCGCGAGGGCGAAGAGCGCCGGAGTAATGGTATTCACGCGGGCGTCCGTGCATTGGGCGGAAAGCAGCACCGCCACCAGCAGGGTATAGGCATCCTTGTGATCCAGCGGGATCGGCGTCTCCGGATACAATTCCGCGAGCCGCCGGTCCACGCGGGCGGCCCGTTCGGCTCGCGTCATGGCGGCCCTTAGCGGGAAGCGGTGGCAGCCGTGCGGCCGGAGGTCATCCGGTTGATGGCGGCGTACATCTGCGCGCAGTGGGGATAGTGCGTGCGCTTGGCGAGGATCTCCGCGCTGCGGGAGAAGGATCCCCACTGCACGACGGTCAGCTCGACATTGCGGCGGCCCCACGTGCCCATGTGCGCCTTGCTCGGGGTGTAGATATCGACGGTGTTCGTCCCGGTCAGGGCCGAGCCGTAGTCATCCACCACGAAAAGCTGGGGCATCCCTTTGATGCGGAAAACGGTGCCTACCGGATAGACTGCCCAGTCGGCGGCGGCGCTGCGGACCCGGTCCGTGTAGCGCAAGGGCGTGCCCGCGGCGTTCATCGAACCGTATTCGATGTGGTCGTCCTCGGAGCAGGTGTAGGCGGTGGTGCGGACCAGCCGGGTGCGCTCGGAAGCCTTATAGAATGGCATCCCGTGCTTGTCCTTCGGCTTTCCGGCAGCCTGCTGGGCGAGCGTCGGGGAAGGTTGAGAAGTGGTGTATCCTCCGGCGGAGGAAAATCCCCGGGCGGACGAATAGCCGCCGGAGGAGTAGCTCATGGAGCGGGACTTCGAGAGAACCGTGAGGTCGGAATCCGAGGCGCAGCTCGAAAAAAGCAGAGCGACAAGCGCAGCGGCGGAAGCGAGGCGGAAAGTCATGCGATGTTGTTTGGCGAGCTTGATTGTCAATCGACGCGCGTTATTCGAGACTCCGGTTTCTAGGGACCGAGTTAGGGGTCGGCAATCTCAAAAACCACTGTTAGGAGCAGCCCGTTGAAAGCTCGTCCTGTGCCGCTTACGTAAAATCCGTCTTGGGCGACCATGTTTTTGAACGGTCCGGAGCAGCTGCGGAATCACATGGTAAATACCGCGACCGACCGCCGGCCTGCTCGTAACAAGGAGCCACTCCCTCGCTGAAGCCTCTAGGGCAGCTCCAGCGCTTCCCGGCACGCCGCCTTTTTTTGCTCTAGCGAGCGCCACTCGAGCTTGGTCATGCCGCCTAAGGACGTTTCACCCCGGGAAATCTCATCGCGCGCGAGCCACCCCTT
>CBIHMP010000422.1:0-2926 GCA_966211015.1 uncultured Luteolibacter sp.
GTCCCCCCAATGATTCGCCTTCGTCACAAGGTGTTGATCCATAGTTTCCGCGTACTGGATCAGTTGATCCTCGTCGCTGCGGCAGCCCTCATCATCTATTTCCGCCCGGAGATCATCTTCCGCGGCGGAGCTCCCCACGCTACTCCTGCGACCTATCGCATGGGAGACACGATAGGCGTGCTGCTCCTGGCGCTCGGCTGGGTAGGCATTTTCGCCTACTGCATCCGGTACAAGGCCGACCGTTTCGTCGCCCTGAGAACCCAGCTAAAGGATCTGCTCAAGGCCACCACCTTGGCCTCCTTCTGGCTGGTGATCGTCAGCGGGATTTTCTCGGTCCGCAGCATTACCACCGCGAACATCCTGATCTTCTGGGCAGGGGTGACGATGGCGGGCGTCGTGAGCCGCCTATTCCTGCGGATGATGCTGATGAGTGCGCGGCGCTCCGGCTACAACTACCGCTTTCTCCTCGTGATCGGTGCCAACGCGCGGGCTCGCGAAGTGGCGTCGCGGATCGATGCACGGCCCGAACTCGGTTACAAGATCGTCGGCTTCGTCGCGGAAACTCCCACCGCCCGCGATTCATGGTCGCAGACAGCGGAGAGCCGGGGCGAGGTGCTGGGCCTGCTCGACGATCTCCAATCGGTGCTCAAGCGCGAGCGGGTGGACGAGATGATCGTGTGCCTGCCGGTGGAGTCCCGGTTCAGCGATATCGTCAAGGTGGTGCAACATGCGCGGGACCTCGGCGTGGTACTGCGCCTGATGCCGGAGCTCCAGGACAACACGCTCTTCAAGACCCTGCATCTGGAGGAATTCGAGGGTGAACACGTGGTCACGCTTTTCCGGGAGCAAATGCTGCTGCAGCTGCTCGCCAAACGGGTGGTGGATGCATCCGTCTCCCTGGCGGCCCTGGTCGTGCTTGCCCCGCTGATGGTGACGGTGGCGGCCTTGATCAAGATCACCAGCCCCGGGCCGGTGTTCTTCGCCCAAGACCGGGTAGGGATGAACCAGCGCCGCTTCCGGATCTACAAGTTCCGGTCGATGGTGGTGGATGCGGAGGCGAAGAAGAAGGAGCTCGCGCACCTGAACGAGATCGCCGACGGCCCCGCCTTCAAGATGAAGAACGATCCGCGGATCACCAGGATCGGGCGTTTCATCCGCAAGACGAGCATCGACGAGCTACCGCAGCTCTTCAACGTGCTGCACGGCGAGATGAGCCTGGTGGGCCCGCGGCCTCCCTTGCCGGACGAGGTGAAGAAGTATGAATGGATCTTCCGCAAGCGCCTCTCCGTGAAGCCCGGCATCACCTGCGTGTGGCAGATCAGCGGGCGCAGCAACACCACCTTCGAGCGGTGGATGCAGATGGACAACGAGTACATCGACAACTGGTCGATCTGGCTCGATCTGAAGATCCTGGTGAAGACGGTTCCTGCCGTTCTTCTCGGCCGGGGCGCGTCCTGATTCCCTTTTCCGATATGTCCCGGACCAAACCGAAAGTGCTGGCGATCGCCTCCGGCGGCGGGCATTGGGTGCAGCTCCTGCGCTTGCGCCCCGCCTTCGAGGGATGCGAAGTGATTTTCGCGACCGCGAAGGAGGGCTACCGCGCGGATGTCGGCGAAGCGGCCTTCCGGGTGATCGTGGATGCGAACCGCTCGAACAAGATCGGCCTGCTGCGGTCGGCTTGGAGTATCTTCTCGCTCTTGCGCCGTGAACGGCCGGACGTGGTGATATCGACCGGCGCGGCCCCGGGCTTCTTCGCCCTCAAACTGGGCAGGCTGATGGGGATGCGGACGATCTGGGTGGACAGCGTCGCAAACGCGGAGGAACTCTCGATGTCCGGCGCGAAGGCCGGCGGGTGTGCGGATCTCTGGCTGACGCAGTGGCCGCATCTGGCGCGCGAGGGAGGACCGGCCTTCATGGGTAACGTACTATGATCTTCGTAACCGTTGGAACCGACAAGCCTTTCGACCGGATGATGAAGGTCGTGGACCGGTGGGCCGGGGAAACCGGCAGAAAGGACGTTTTCGCCCAGATCGGCGAGGGTGGCTGGGAGCCCCGGCACGTGCCTTACGTCAACTTCCTCGAGCCGGTGGAATTCAAGGACCGGTTCGCCCGCGCGCGGCTCATCATCGGGCACGCGGGGATGGGGACGATCCTCTCCGCGCTGCTGCACGGCAAGCCGATCCTGGTGATGCCGAAGCTGGCCAGGCTGGGAGAACACCGCAACGAGCACCAGACCGCGACCGCGAAGCGCATGATGGAACTGGGCAATGTCAACGTGGCCTTCGACGAGGCGGAGATGCTCGCAAAGCTGGAAGCGGTGGATCACCTGACGCCGCGCAGTCCCATCGGACCCTATGCATCCGGCCCTTTGGTCGAGGGTATCCGGGATTTCATCTTTGCCGGGAAGGAGAGCCGGCCGTGAGGTCGAAGCTCTCCAAGGCGCTCGGTGCCGCTTTTTCCCTGCTGGATCCGCGGTCCTATCTCCACGTACTGCGGCTGATCCATTACACGGCCTACAGCCACGTGCGCGAGCGCCGGAAACTCTCCGCGGGAAAAGGCACGGGAATCGCTCCCAACGTTTCTTTCCGCAACGGCGAGCGCATCACGATGGGCCACGATTGCCACGTCGGCGAGCGCTGCTACCTGTGGGCTGGCGATTCCAGCGGCCGCATCCTCATCGGAAACTATGTATCGCTGGCGCCCGAGGTTTTCATCACCGCCTCCGACTATAAGTTCGAGGCGGGCAAGCCCTTCCGGCAGCAGCCGAAGAACGAACGCGACATCCGCATCGGCAATGACGTGTGGCTCGGTGCCCGCGTTGTCGTGACCGCCGGCGTGAGCATCGGCGACGGATGCATCGTCGGTGCCGGTGCTGTCGTTACCAAAGATCTCCCCGCGGGCTCCATTGCCGCGGGAGTACCTGCAC
>CBIHMP010000423.1:0-2925 GCA_966211015.1 uncultured Luteolibacter sp.
GGTTGAGGCTCCGCTGTCTCCCGGGCTTGGCGGCGGGGGAGGGGGCGCTAAGGTGCCGGGCATGGACGATCCGATGGCACCGCGGCCTCCCCGGCGGAAGCGTTATGCGGGGAAGAACCCGAAACGCTTTGGGGAGAAGTACAAGGAATTCGATCCGGCGCGGCATGCGGAGACGATCGGGAAGGTGCTGGCCTCCGGGAAGACGCCCGCCGGGATGCATGTGCCGATCATGGTGGAGGAGTGCCTGGCCGCGCTGCGCGTGGAACCCGGGCAGACGGGGATCGATGCCACCCTCGGCTACGGCGGGCACGCGCGGGAGATCCTGGCGAGGATCTCGCCGGGCGGACGTTTGATCGGGCTGGATCTGGACCCGATCGAGCAGCCGAAGACGGAGGCGCGCCTGAGGGCGCTGGGCCACGGGGAGGAGGCTTTCGTGGCGGTGCACTCGAACTACGCGGGCATCCGCAAGGTGTTGCAGGCGCAGGGCTTGGCGGCGGTGGATTTCATCTTCGCGGACCTCGGCTGCTCCTCGATGCAATACGACGATCCCTCGCGCGGCTTCACCTTCAAATCCGAGGGCCCGCTGGACATGCGGATGAATCCGCAGCGCGGCATCCCGGCGGCCGATTGGCTGGCGAAGGCGAAGGCACCGAAGCTCGCGGAGGTGCTGCACGGGAATGCCGATGAACCCCGGGCGGAAGTGATCGCGGCGGTACTGGCGGGGAGGAAATTCACGGGAACCCGGGAACTCGCCTCGGCGATCCGGGGAATCCCGGAGGTGGCGAGACTGGATGAGGAGGGAGCCGATCTGACGGTCAGGCGCGTTTTCCAAGCGATCCGGATCGCGGTGAACGAGGAGTTTTCCTCGCTGGAGGCTTTCCTGAGGGATTTGCCCGCGTGCCTGAAACCGGGCGGCCGGGTGGCGGTGCTGAGCTTCCACTCCGGTGAGGACCGGCGGGTGAAGAAGGCCTTCCAAGCCGGCCAGCGCGAGGGCACCTACGCCGCGGCGAGCGATGGCGTGATCATCGCCGGTCCCGAGGAGCGGCGTGGCAACCCGCGGAGCACGCCGGCGAAATTGAGGTGGGCGGAGCGGGCCTGAAGCCGGGCCGTCCTTCATGCTAGCCGGAGGGCGCGCCCGCGGCTTTCCTTGCGGCATGTTCCGTTGCCTCCTTTCCGCGCTCGCGGCGCTTGTGGTTCTGCCGGTCATGGGTCAGGAAAAGCCGATGACGGTGGAGCAGGCGAGCGGGTTCGTGAAACTGGCCCTGGCGGGGATCGACCGCGAGTATCCGAACAAGACCGGCCACGTCACCACCGGGCCGGATGACCTGAAGTCGCCGCGCGCGATGCACCCGGTCTTCTACGGTCATTTCGATTGGCATTCCTCCGTTCACGGGCACTGGACGCTGGTGCGCCTGTTGAAGGGATTCCCGCAGGCACCTTTCGCGCCGGAGGTGCGGCAGGTCCTCGGGCAGCGCTTCACGCAGGAGGGGCTGGCCAAGGAAGCCGCGTATTTCGAGGCGAAGGACAACCGGAGCTTCGAGCGCATGTACGGCTGGGCCTGGGCGCTGCGGCTGGCCTTGGAATTGCGCGGATGGGACGACGGCGACGGGAAGACCTGGGCGTCGCATTTCGAGGTGCTGGAGAGGCAGATCGTGCTGATGGCAAAGGACTACCTGCCGAAGCTCGATTGGCCGGTGCGCTGCGGCTTCCATCCGGAGACGGCTTTCCCGCTGGCCCAGATGATCGATTATGCGCGTGCCACGGGAGACGCGGAGTTCGAGCGCCTGCTGCTGGAGAAGGCGCGTGCCTTCTACGGGAAGGACCGGGATTACCCCGCGGCCTACGAGCCTTCGGGGAACGATTTCTTTTCGCCGGGATTGAATGTGGCCGACCTCATGCGCCGCGTCCTGCCCCCGGCGGAGTATGGCGCATGGCTGGATGCCTACCTGCCGGGACTCGCGAAGGGGCAGGCGGGAAATCTGCTGACACCCGTGAAGGTGAGCGATCCCACGGACGGGCACCTGATCCACCTGGCCGGACTGAATCTCAACCGGGCCTGGACCATGCGGGGGATCGCCTCCGCCTTGCCGCATGAGGATCCGCGAAAGACGGTGCTGCTCGATGCGGCGGCCAAGCATGCGGCCGCCGGGCTGGCGCTCGTTGCGACGGGGCATTACGAGGGCGAGCACTGGCTGGGATCCTTTGCGGTGTATCTCTTGAGCGGGGTGGGGGCGGAGTGATTCAGGTCGAGTCTCGCTCCGAGACCCGTAGGCGCGCTGGTGACAGCGCGGGAAAAATGTTTCCCTGCGTTCTCCCCGGAGAGGGTGAAACGGGCTCTCCCCATCGCGTTCTCACGAACGCGCCTACGGACTGCCGGTAGCGCCGGCCTCACTCTCCCCTCGGCGGGCGCGCGGGAGGCAGGTCCCTCTCCCTATCCAGACGTCCCCCCCCGGAAAAGCGCTTCCCGCGCGATCTTTCCCCTTTTCCCGCGCGCGTTTCCCGCTCCACCGTCGCGGCGTGCCCGCCGTCACGAATATTTCCGCTTACCGCTTTGCCCGCATGGAGGGGCTGAAGGCTCTGCGCGAACGCCTGATCGCGTTCTGCAAGGAGCGGGCGTTGAAGGGGACGATCCTCCTCGCCCCGGAGGGGATCAATCTTTTCGTGGCGGGGGATGCCTCCGGGATCGAGGCCCTGCTCGGGGAATTGCGCGCCCTACCCGGGCTGGAAGACCTGGCGCCGAAGTACAGCGAGAGCGAGGGGCAGCCCTTTTCCCGGATGCTGGTTCGGCTGAAGAAGGAGATCATCGCCTTCGGCATCGGGGAGATCGATCCCGCCAGCTACACCTCCCCGCGGATCGAGGCGCGGACGCTGAAGCAATGGCTGGACGAGGGGAAGCCGGTGATCCTTTACGACACCCGCAACGAC
>CBIHMP010000424.1:0-2905 GCA_966211015.1 uncultured Luteolibacter sp.
CTGTTGGACATGCTCGGGTTCGGCATCGTCATCCCGGTGCTGCCGTTCTACGCGCTCGAGATGCAGGCGACCCCGCTGCAGGTGACGCTGCTCATCGCCTCCTTCTCGGCGATGCAGATGCTGGCGACGCCGATCTGGGGCCGCGGGGGGTCTTCCTTCGGGGAGATCGGCACGACCGGGGTGACCGTGGCCGTGGCCTCCTTGCCGTCGCGCTCGTAGCCGATTTCCACGGGTTTGTCCCCGTTCGCCTTGAGGATGTGGTAAGCTTGGAGATCGGATACCAAGGCCTCCCCGTTGATGGAACGCACGATGTCGCCCACCTTGAGTCCCGCTCGCTCGGCGGGGGTGTTTTCCGCGCCGAACAGAGCGATCGTCACCGGACCCGTGCCCATCGGCTGGATGCCGACCTGCCGCACGGCGCGGCGTTGCCACCATTCGGTGGGAGGAATGTCGAATTCCGAGCGCTTCGTCTGCACGCCTTCTCCGGGGCGGTCCACGGTGAATTCGATCTGGCTGCCGCGGCTGGTGACGATATTGAGCTGAACGCTCTCCAAGGTGCCTTCCCAGCTATTCACCGGGGTACCATTGATTGCGAGGATCTTGTCGCCGCGCGAAAGACCCGCCTTGGCTCCGGGGCTGTCCGGCTGGACCCAGCCGATGGTGGTCGTCGGAACGATATCGGCGGGCTTGCCGAAGATCGAGACCCCCACGGCCGCGGTGAGGGCCAGCAGGAAGGAAAAGAGCGGCCCGGCAAAGGCCACGATGATCTTGTCGAGCGGCTTGATCGGGGGCAGCGGCTCGCGGTCGAGGTTCCCGCCCTCGATCGCCTCCATCGGCGCCATCTGCGGCAGGGCGACGAAGCCGCCGGCGGGAATCCAGCCGAGGCCCCACTGGACCCCGTTGATGGTCTTGCTCCAGATCGGCTTGCCGAACCAAATTTGAAAGCGGTCGATCTTCAGGCCCCGCCATTTCGCAGCCCAGAAGTGGCCGAGTTCGTGGACGAAAATGATGAGATTGAAGACCACGAGGACCACGAGGATCAACAGCGCGATCTGGGGAATATCTGCGAGGGCCGGCATAAGAAAAGAGTGCAGGGCTAGCGTAGCCGCGACTGTAAATGCTTCAAGAAGTTAAACCCGACTGGAATCCAACAGCTATTGACGCGGCCCCGCGGAAGTTCAGAAGCTCCGGATCGTGGCGTGGCGAATCGACGAGGCCGTGGTGCACGGCGAGATCGACAACACGGTCGAGGGCAAGACCTCCGGCCGGATCTGGCTGTGCGGCCGCGAGGAGCCGGTGGAACTGGATCTGGCGGGAGACTGCTGGCGGGATCTGGCGGGGACGCGCCTGCTTTTCAGCAACCCCGGGCCGAAGCCGCAAGCCGTTGCGAGCCTTTCCAGCCCGCAGCGCGGTGTGGTGGGTGACATGACGGCTTCCCGCAAGAACAAGGTGCCCCTGGTCTCCAGCGAAGAACTTGCCACGCTGTATGCCACGCGGAAGGGGATCCCCTTCTGCTGGAAGAACACCCTGTACTTGGAATGGTTTAGCGAAACCAACGGGCGGGTGGTCATCGAGACCTGCGACTTCACGCTCGAACTCTCCGAGCGTGTCTGGGAAATGGACGATGATGCCGAAGAAGCCCAGAAGCTCGCAAACATGCAGGCGATGAGGGATTTCATGAACCAACTCGTGCGGCGGATCGAGCCCGCCGACCGGCAGGCCGACACGGGGGACGAGGAAAACGAGTTCCAGTGGGAGGAACGGCTGAAGGAATCCGATCGGCTGGCAGATGCCTACCAGGAAGTGCTGGAGAAATACCTCGATGATCCCGATGCGGAGCGGAAGGAGGCGTTTGCGATGGGGTGGGACGGCTTGCTGGAGGCACTGGCCGACGAGACCGAATCACCCGAGCCGACGGGAGCGTCGTGGCAGCCCGGCGAAGAGGACGATGACGACCCGGACGAGGAGGCGGACATGCGCCAGCATCCCCTGCAGGCGAGAGCCCAGGAGCTGGTGATCCGGGCCATCGAGCTCACCCGTGCGGGAGAGGACCACCCCTCCATCCCGGCGCTCACCTCCGCCCTGATGCAAGTGGCGGGAAAGCTGGCGGGGGCACTGAACGGCGACTACGAGCGGGAGACGGGTTACGTTCTCGCCATGCTCAAGCGCTGCCTCGGCTGGCAGAACGACGCCTTGGCGGCTTGTGCGGAGCTCATCGGAGCGGCCGGGGACGACGACCAGCGGAGGGCCTTGGAGGCGCTGAAGAATACCGTTTTCGAAATCCGCGAGGAGATCGTGAACCTCAGAAAAAAACTTAAGGAAAATTAAGCGATTGCATCGCTGGAAATCCACGTTACCACCTCCACTCATGAAGAAGCTGCTCGCTCTGCTGGCGCTCGGCGCCGCCGTTTCGCTCTCCTCTTGCAACACCGCCATCGGCTTCGGCCGCGATCTGCGGCTCTTGGGCACGGGGATGGAAAACAAGGCCCACGGCCGCACGTGGGATGGCGGTGAGCAACAGCAGCAGGACAATCTGCCGACCTACTGATCGACCGGGATTTCGCCCGCGGCGGCGGGGTTGCGCCGGATCCACTCTCTCGCCTCGCCGGCGTTTGAGAACTTCTGCCCCGTGAGGTTCAGCAGTTCCAACCGCGCCGAGTCGCTCACTCCGGGAGCCCTGTTCTCAAGGGCGGAAGCATAGATCGAAAGCCGGATATCCGTGGGGGCGGCATCGCCCGTGGCCAAACGATAGTCGATGACGTCGCTGCGGGCCTCGGTGGCGGCCCGCTGGACGAGAACATCGGAGACCGCCCGCCATTGCTTCGGATCCGTTAGCTCCGCCACTTGGTCGAGGGCATCCAGCACGGCGCTTTCGTCGCCGCTTTGCCAAGCCGCTTCCAGATTC
>CBIHMP010000425.1:0-2903 GCA_966211015.1 uncultured Luteolibacter sp.
CGTTGAAATTGAGGTACCACGCGTGGTGGCAGAGCATGTCCTTGCACTTCCGCCTGCCGATGGGCGCGGCGGGGCTGCGGTGATGATTGTGGTAGAGGGTCTCGAAGGCGGGCTTCCGGCCGAGGTGGAAGCGCTCCAGCGTGGCCAGGGCCTTTTCCCGCTCGTAGAGGTAGGGCGTGTGGGTGGAGAAATCGAGGACATCGCGCGCGCCGTGGTGCTGGAGATCGATGACGGTGCGGGCGAAGCCGCGGCGCCAGAGATTGGCGTGGCCGAACCAATCGGAGCCCTTCGGGAGGGCGTCGCCGGCGTCGAGGGCCTCCTCCAGATCCTGCGGGGAGAGATCGCGGAGGAGCTGGATGTCGTCGTTCATCCAGACGATGCGGCGGGCGAGCTGAAGGCCGGTGACGAGGGCCTCCGCGTAGGCGGGGGCGTGGATGAAGCGGACGCGGCCGTGCTCCTGCAGCCACTCCGGCCGCTCATCGCCGAGGATGAAGATGGGACACGTTTTGTCACTGAAGTGGCGCTGCACGGAGCGCAGGGAGTAGCGCAGCTCATCCCATGCGGCGGCCCCGGCCTTCCAGGGATAGACGATGGCGAGATCGAGATCCGGCGCCGGGAGCTCCGCGAAGGGCTCCGGCGGCAGCGGCAGGTGGCCGCGCTGCCGGATGCGCGCGAGCTTTGCCAGCTTGTCGCGCCCGGCGAGGTGGAAGAACCACGCGCGGCGGTTCTTGCTCGGGAACATATTGAAGACTTCCGCGAGATCGTGGACCGGGATCCCCCGCCCTGCCGCGAGGTGCAGCCACCAATTGAACTGGTGCTGCTCCTGGACGCGCTCCAGGTAGGGCGGCGCGGCGACGGCGAGCAGGGCCTCCGCCGCGGCGCGATCTACGGACCAGACGCCGGCATTCCGGTAGGTCCAGCCGCGGGGGGTGCTGCCGAAGTGCCGGCGGCACCACTTCGGCCAGGATTCATTGGCGGCATAGATGCGGTCGTTCGTGATGTGGATGCCGGGTTGCTCGAAGCGCGGGACGGGCGCGGCGGGATGGATGTGGACATCCGAATCGATGTACATCATGCGCTGCGCCGGGGACTCCAGGAAATCGCGGAGCATATCGAGCACGGCGAACTTCGGCGAGGGGTAGCGCGGGTCGGCCTGGCTCCAGATTTTCAGCGGCAGGTGGTGGCGGCGGGCCCAGGACTCGAGCGTGGGGGCGCACTCTGCGAGCCAATCTTCCGCGCCGAAACGCAGGGCGTAGATGGCGAGGCCCGGAGGCGCGGGGCGCTCGACGAGCGGGAGGCGGAAGAGCTTTTCCTTTCGCACCCGAGGGGGCGCGGCGACGGGCGCGGCCTGCTTCGGGAGGAGGGAGCCGAGGGTTTTCCACGCGCCCTTTTTCGCGGCGACGGCGGCTTCCCAGGCGGCGCGGTCGAGCGGGATCCCGGCCTGCGCGAGCTTCGCGGAGAGGGTATCGAAATCGAGGAGCTCGGCGGAATCCAGCATCAGGGTGGAGCGTGGATTCATGGCGTGGTAATCGGACATCGACTGGCGGAGGGTGCGGATGCGCTTCAGGCAATCCCCGAAGCAGGAGCCGTAGGCGGGCACCCAGAGCGGCAGCGTGGCGTGGAGGGAGATCTCGGTCTCCTCCATGTCCCGGGTGAGGAAGACGAGCGTGGCATCCGGCAGGGCAGCCTGAAGCCAGCTCCAGGAGCCGACGGCATCCTCCCAGCCATCCCTTCCGAGCGAGGTATCCCTCAGGCCGAAGTGGCCGTAGCGTCCGGGGGTGGCATCCGCGCCGGTCAGCGCGGCGAGGACGTGGCGGAGCGAGCCCTCCCAGCCGGGAGCGGGGGTACCGAGGGGCAGGTAAGGCTGCGCCGCGGCGCGGTCCCGGAGCTTTTCCCCGCGGGCGTGGACGTCCCTGAGGGAGCGGAGGACGCCGGGGAACTCATGCGCGCAGCGGACGCCGGGGCTGGCGTCCAATGCGGAGACGAGGAGCGAGGCGCGGGCACGCGGGGTGGAGAGGATGATGAAGGGACGCATGGAAGAGAATGAATAGTGAGGAATGAAAAGTGAATATTGGAAGAGGAGGGTCGGGGCGGACTAAGAGGCGGGGAGGAACTCGTTCATTTTTCCCGTTACGTTTCGTCGGTTTTTGCCGTCGGTGCGCTGGAAGCAGAGGGCATCGTAGCGGGTGCGCCACCAGGCGGGGTCGCGGGCAGTGCTCCATTTGTAGGCGCCGAGGCGGTTCTCCGGGGTGAGGTTCTGGTAGCGGAAGACACCGCCGCAGTGCGCGGCGAGGGTGCCGATGGCGACATCCTCATTGTGGAGATGGCCGTCCGGCAGGAGGTGCATGGCGGTGATGAGATCGCCGAGGCGATCGGTGCGGAGGGCATAGCAGAAGCCGTAGAAGGCGCGGTGCTCCGCGTGGTGGAGGCCGATGCCGGTCTCCTCTTTTCCCGCCAGCCAATCGAGCCGGAAGACGAGGGAATCGGAATCGAGCTTCAGGATATGGGTGCCATCGGAGTGATCCCGCATGAGCTCCAGGGCCTCGCGGATGAAGGGCTTGCCATTGAGATTCCCCTGGCGCGGGGCGCGGGTGCGGATGATCTGCGCGCCATCGATGTGGAGGGGCGGGTCGTCCTTGTGGATGGCGAGCAAGGGGCGGACGCCGAGAGCGGCGAGGGAACGCGCGGCGAAGGAAGCGGCGAGGTAGTCCGGAGGATAGGTGAAGATGATGCCGGTCATGTGGCGGGGTGTGTCTGTTAGAGGATGCTTTGAGGAGGCAGGGAAGGCTGCCGGGGAGGTCGGGGGGATGGCGATCGTCCCGCGGGAGCGGCCTGAAAATCGGAGACTCCGGCCGCCCCCAGCCGGACCTTTCGGAGAAAGGTCCCTACCTTTCCGATGTTCA
>CBIHMP010000426.1:0-2900 GCA_966211015.1 uncultured Luteolibacter sp.
CGGCCTGCCGGACCGGGTGATTTCCCAGATGGTGGAAGACGATTTCGGCGCCCTGTGGTTCGGGGCCAGCCGGGCCTTGTTCAAAGCCACGAAGGCGGAGCTTCTCGATTGCGCCGCAGGCAAGATTCCCACGGTCACTCCGGTGAAATACGGGAAGGAGGATGGCCTCGCGGGATTCTCCGCGGCTGCGAATTACCAGCCCTCCGCATGGAAAACGAAGGACGGACGGCTGATCTTCGTCTCGCGGAAAGGACTGGTGATCACCGATCCCGGTCAGCAGCCGATGGAACGCAGCGGGCCCCGCGTCCACATCGAGAAATTCATGGTGGACGGGAAGCCGCGCCCTGTGAACGGAGCTAAAGTGCCATCGGCCGCCCGCAAGCTGGATTTCCTCTTCACCGCTCCCACCTTCGTCTCCCCGGAAAAAGTCCGCTTCCGCTACCGCCTCCGCGGCTTCGAGGATGAATGGAACGAAGGCGGAACCCAGCGCAGCGCCAGCTATTCCCGGCTCAAGCCCGGGCACTACCGCTTCGAGGTGGTGGCCTGCAACAGCGATCTGGTGTGGAACCCGGTCCCCGCCGTCTTTCCGATCGAGATCGTCCCCGCATGGTGGGAAACCTGGTGGGCGCGGACTTTTTCGATGCTTGCCGGTGCCGCCTTGCTCACCGTGGCGGTGCGCTACTGGTCCCACCAGCGGCTGAAGGCGCGCCTGATAGAATTGGAGGCGACACGGCGCATCGACCTCGAACGATCCCGCATCGCCCGGGATCTCCACGACGGGCTCGGGGCCGGGCTCACCCAGATCGGCATGATGGCCGAGGAACTTGCCGAAGACGTCACCGAGATGGGGGAAATGCGGGATTACTCCGGTCGTCTGGCGTCGCGCGTGCGCGGGATTGCCCGGGACCTGGATGCCGCGGTATGGACGGTCAGCCCGAAGAACGACACCCTCGCCGCGCTCTCCTCCTACATCTGCCAGTATGCGCTGGAGTACTTCCGCGAGACACCGGTGCGCTGCCGGGTCGATGTGGCCGCGGATATTCCCGAGATGCCGCTTTCCCCGGATACCCGCCACCATCTCTTCCTCACGGCGAAGGAAGGCATGAACAACGTCCTGAAGCATTCCGGCGCGGCGAATGTCACCCTTTCGATACGCCACGAAGACAGCAAGTTTAGCCTCGAAATCAAGGACGACGGACACGGCTTCCCGGCCGACGATGCGGGAAGCTGCGGGCGTCACGGATTGCACAACATCCGGGAACGTGTCAGAGAGTCAGGCGGAACCGTCGAAATCCGTAGCTCCGCGAACGGCACCTCCATCGTGATCGAGCTCCCGCTTTCGAACTAAGCCTCCCCACACCCATGCCCATCAGCGTCGCGATCGTCGAAGACAACGTGGAAATCTGCGAGATGCTCACGCGCACGGTCGAGCGCGCCTCCAGCCTGCGTTTCCTGCAAAGCTTTTCCAGCGGTGAGGAAGCGCTGGAGAAGCTTCCCGCGTTGAAGCCGGACGTGGTGATCATGGACATCCAATTGCCCGGAATCACCGGAGTGGAGTGCACCCTGCAGATCAAGGCGCTGGTGCCGGAAATCCAGGTGCTCGTCTTCACCGTCTTCGGCGATAGCGATCTCGTGTTCAAGGCCTTGGAAGCCGGGGCCAGCGGCTACCTTCTGAAAAGAACGCCGCGGAATGCGATCGTGGACGCGGTGAAAGACGTCTGGTTCGGCGGGGCCCCGATGAGCGGCGAGATCGCGCGCAAGGTCGTGGATTCCTTTCGCAAGCCGTCCAAGGCGAAGGATGCGGATCTGGAGCAGCTCACGCAACGCGAGGAGGAGGTGCTCGCCCTGCTTGCGAAAGGCTACATCACGAAGGAAATTGCGGACCAGCTCGGCATCAGCTTCGATACGGTCCGCTTCCACCTGAAGCACATCTACCAGAAGCTCCACGTGCGGTCGCGGAGCGAGGCGTTGATCAAGTACCTGCAGTGAGCCCGTCGGCGACACCCGTCTGTCTTTACCCCATAGAGGGGACGCGACAAGTCGCTGCCCGGCAGCGATAGTGGGTGCTCATGCGCACCTTTCTCCGCCTGGTCCTGGCCGCCTGCCTCGTCGCGACGGCGTGGTCGAAGCCCACGCTCTTCATCATCGGCGATTCCACCGTCCGTAACCAGACCGCCGGTCAGAAAGGCTGGGGAGATCCGCTGGTCGCCCGCTTCGACCCGGCCGCGATCGAGGTCGTCAACCGTGCGATCGGCGGCCGCAGCAGCCGCACCTTTCTGACGGAGGGCCGCTGGGAGGCTGTGGTGGCGAATTTGAAGGCGGGAGATTTCGTCCTCATGCAATTCGGTCACAATGATGGCGGGGAGCTGAACGAAGGACGCGCCAGGGCTTCGGTCCCCGGGAATGGCGAGGAGACCGAGGACATCGTCCGTAAGGCGGATGGGCAACCGGAAACGGTCCACAGCTACGGTTGGTACCTCCGCAAATACATCGCCGACACCAAGGCGAAGGGCGCGACGCCGATTGTCGTTTCTCTCATCCCGCGGAACCTCTGGAAGGACGGCAGGATCGGCCGCGCGGACGCCAGCTATGCCGGGTGGGCGAAGGAAGCCGCTTCCCAAGGCGGAGCCGATTTCGTCGATTTCAACTCCCTGCTGGCCGACCGCTACGAGGAACTCGGCGCGGAGAAAACCGCCGGGCTTTTCGCTAGCGAAGACCACACCCACACCGGGCCCGCCGGCGCGGAGTTCAATGCGGACGTCCTCGCCGCGGCGCTGCGGAGGAGCACGCTGGGCAATTACCTGCTCCCCGCGGACCTGTGGATCCCCCGGATTTTTTCAGATCACATGGTCCTCCAGCGCGAGACGGCGAATCCCCTCTGGGGCCGCACCGCGCCCGGT
>CBIHMP010000427.1:0-2892 GCA_966211015.1 uncultured Luteolibacter sp.
CGAGTGGAACATCGACGAGCTGCCGCAGTTCCTCAATGTCCTGAGCGGCGAGATGAGCCTCGTGGGACCCCGTCCCGAGCGCCCGGAACTGATCGAGAATTTCAAGGAGGAGATCCCCCACTACAACGTGCGCCACAACATCAAGCCGGGCGTCACCGGCTGGGCCCAGGTGAACGGCCTGCGCGGCGATACCTGCCTGCGGGAGCGCGTGAAGTTCGATCTCGATTACATCGAGAACTGGAACTTCTTCCTCGATCTCCAGATCATGATCATGACCTTCTTCAACCGCAAGGGGGCCTGCTAGAAGAAACCCCGGCGGACGGCCTGCCGTTCGTCCGCCTCTCCCCCTCCGATGCAAGCCGGGGCTACCACCGACAACCGCCACGCCGCCCGCCGCGATCGCTCGATCCGGCTGGCGGTAGCCACGTCCTTCTTGTCGAAGGCCGGCACGGCCTTGTTCCAGCTGCTCTCCATCCCGGTCGCCATCCGGGTGCTCGGGCGCGAGGAATTCGGCCTCTACACGACGGTGAATTTCACCCTCGCCACCGTCGCGCTCCTCCAGATCGGCATCGGCCCGGCACTCGCCCACGGACTCTCGGGGGCGAAGGCTCGGGGCACTCCGGGTGAGTCGAAGCAACTGGCATCGACGGCCTTTTTCCTGATGGCCGGGATGGCGGTCCTGGCCGGTCTGCTCCTGTCGCTCGTTCTCCTGGCAGTTCCGCTGCCGTCCTTGTTCGGCACGGAATTCGCGGGCAAGGAAAGCGCGCTACGTCCGGCGCTCTGGACCGGCCTCGCGCTGTTCCTCCTGCTCTTCGTGCTCAATCTGACCGACCGGGTGCGGGAAGGCCTGCTCGAAGCGGCCTCGAACAACCTCTGGGGTGCCGCGGGCAATGTCATCGCCGCCGTGGCGGTCGGCGTGGGGGTCTTTTTCATGCCGCAGGTGTGGTTCCTCGTGCTGGCGGTTCATGGATCGCTGGTGATCGCGAAGCTCTGCAACACCGTCTCACTCTGGCGGCAGCATCCCGAGGTCCGGCCCGCGTGGACGCGCTTCCGGCTGCCGGTGGCGAAGCATCTTTTCACGGACGGCCTCGCCTTCTCCGCATGCACGCTGGTGGCGGGGATCGTGGAATACAATTTCGCCGGCTGGCTCACCGGCCGCACCGGCGGTCCCTCGGCCACGGCACTCTACGGCGTCTTCGTGTCCCTCACCATCATGCAGCTCGGCTTCGTGATGATGTTGAGCACGCCCACCTGGCCGGCGGTCGCGGAAGCCCTGGCCAGGGGAGATCTGGCTTGGGCGAAACGCGCCGCGCGCCGCCTCTATCTCTACGGCAGCGGCTTCGCCCTCTGCTCCGTCACCGGGTTGGTCGTTCTCGGTCCCTGGGTATTCTCGATCTGGCTCGGCAAGGAATTCGCCGATACGCCGCGGACGATGCTCGCCTGCTACGGGGCGTATTTCCTTGCGCACGTGTGGCGGCATTTGAACCACGCGCTGATGATCGGGACGGGTCAGGTGGGGCGGCTCGCGCGGGTGCAGTTCGTGGAGTCCGCGCTGGTAGCCGTCGCCGCGGTCGTCGCGCTCAAGTGGGGCGGCATGGCCGTGATGATGCTCTCCATGGCGACCGTGATGGTCGCCGTGACCGGCTGCAGCTTGCCGCGGCTGGTCGCCCACGGCCTGCGGAGGAATTCCGAGACGGCACCCGGACTGGGGGCTCCGGTGAAGGCGGCTTCATCTTGAAGCGGCGGCTCACACTGCCGCGATCTGAACCACGCGCTGCCGTTTGATTGCTGGACAGGCAGGGAGATCACGGCTGTACAGGGGATCATGAAAAATAGATTCCGTCCGCTGTTATTGGTTCTGTCGCTTCTGGCGGGGCGAGCTGACGGGATTGATCCGTCGAGGGAGGCGGCGTTTCTGGAGCAATCCAAGCTCTGCGATAGTGTGGTTCTGGTCGCGGAATTTCATAGGGAACTGATTCCTCCTTCGAAAGAGGTAACCAAGGGAACGATTGAAACGAAGGCTCGCGTGGTTCGTGTTTTCAAGGGCGATGTAAAATTGAACAGGGTGATCACCTACCGGGCCCTCATTGAAGACTGGCCCCGGTGGCTTGAGCGCCAATCCAAGCCGTTACCAGCGGATCTTCGGGTGGTGGTATTCGATTCGGAATCCGCTACCGAAGGGGTTGAAGGAACTCTTTTTCTTGGGGATGCTCTAATGAGTGTGGAGTATTACGAGGAGGTGATTGAAAAACTGGAAAAATGACCGCGGTGCCCGGGAGGGGAGTACTCCGCGCTTTCCGCAGCGGACGCCGGGGTTTCCACTGCCGCCATGCAATCCCGATGGCGCATCCGCGTGGACACAGGCGGCACTTTCACCGACGCGTGGGCGCTGGGGCCCGATGGCATCGAGCGCCGGGCGAAGATCCTTTCCGATGGCACGCTGCGCTGCCGCCTGGTGGGGGAGGAGAACGGGTGGTTCATCACCGATTCGGAGATCGCGGCTCCGGACGGCACCTTCGCGGGCTGGTCCTGCGGCAGCGCGACCGTTGCCGGCAGCCGCGAAGGAGCCCGCCGCCTGAAACTGGAAGGAGATACGGCAAATCTGGTAGTTCACGGCATCCTGGAACTTTCCTGCGGGGACGAGGCTCCCGTGGCCGCGGCGCACATTCTCACCGGCACTCCCGCGGGCGGGAAGCTGCCACCGATGGATTTCCGGGTGGCGACCACGCGCGGGACCAATGCCCTGCTGGAGCGCAAGGGCGCGCCTGTTTTACTCGTGGTGAGCAGCGGCTTTGCCGATCTGCTGGAGATCCGCGACCAACGGCGGGAGCTGCTCTTTTCCCTGGCTCAACCGCAGCGGCCCGGCCTGGCCGCGATGACCCACGCCTGCGG
>CBIHMP010000428.1:0-2875 GCA_966211015.1 uncultured Luteolibacter sp.
ATGACGAGTTTCTTCAATACCCCACCAAAATAGTACAGATTCAAATCACTCCGAAGTCATTTTTCAGACAGCCTCTGAGAAATCAGATGCGATAAGGAGGGCAATAAAAACGCGTCCGGAATATCATTCCCGCTTCACCCCATTCACCTATTGGTGTGATTGCGCGTATATCGGCACGCATGATGATAGGCAAGGAAAAACGGGAAACCCTACCGTCAGGAAAAGCCTCCCTCGCACCGGGAAAGGGCTTTTGTCAGCCGGCTCCGCGAGATACGCGCCCGGCCTTGAGGCATATCTCCAGGCAAGCCGGATACCCTGCCGGGCTTACTTCTCCTCCAGGGCGTGAATCCCGATGCCGTGTTCCTGGCAGAGCCGGAAGACCGTCTCCCGCTCCAGCAGCAAGGTCTTGCCCGCCTCCACGGCGATCGCTTTCACCCCCGCTTCGATACACACCTCGATGGTCTGGGGTCCCACAACCGGCACGTCGAAGCGGAAATCTTGATTCGGCTTGGAAACCTTCACGAGCATCACGTCCTTGCCACGGCCGAGTTCCCCGCCGCGCCGGATACACGCGTTCGTACCCTCGAAGGCCTCCACCGCCAGGACGGTGCCGTGCCGGACCACCACGGTCTGGCCGATATCGAGACGGCTGGTTTCTTTCGCCATGCGGAAGCCGAACCCGGCATCCTCCAACTGCCGCTTTTTCATCGCCGGGCCGCAGACGGGACCCGGTGCTGGCAGCAGATCCTCCAGAAAGGTCGTGGCGGGCAGAAGTTCGATCCCGTCCTTCGCGAGTTCATCCGCGATTCCGCCGAAGAGCGATTCCGCGTTCCGCTCCTTCAGCCGCGCCAGCAGCATCAGCGTGCGGAGGTCCGGGCGCAGGTCGAAGAGGTTTTTAGGGGCGATCTGGCCGACCATGATCGCCTCCTTCGCCTTCTGGCTCTTGAAGAATTTGATCAGCTTGCCGAGCTGGCCGACGCGGAACCACTCCGAGGCATCCACCAGATCGAGAAAATCGGGCGAGGTCTCCCCTTGGAAGGCGGCGGCTACCAGCCTCACATCGCCGGATTTCGCGCGGGCCGCGCGGGCGAAAGTCTCGGGATAGACGCCATTGCCCGCGATGATGCCGATGATCCGTGTGTCCGCCATGCCTCCGAAGCCGAAAGGAGGGGAACCGTAGCGGCTGTGGGACTCGAACCCACACTCGTTAGAACTCGATTTTGAGTCGAGCGCGTCTACCAATTCCGCCAAGCCGCCCTTCGGTGAGGGGGATGTAAAGGAGGCCGCCCCCCGCACGCAAGCGGCAAGTCGCCCGGAAGGTGGAAATGGTGCCTCGCCCCGGTGAGCCCGGATTCTCCCCCCAGATCACCCGAGCTCTGGCCCGGGACGAAGCATTGAACTATTGCAGGTCGCGGGGGCGGGGCAATACAGATCCGTGGCGGTGACGGGTTTCCGAAATCGCTTGCTCGCGGAAAAAGCCCGGGAGTTCGATTTTCCCCGATCCGACCGGCACATGACCCACTAGCCGGACCCCGGCTTCCACCGCCGCGGCGGCGAGCACCGGACCGGCCCTGGAGGTCCGTAGGACGCCGTAGCCCGCGGTCCCCAAACGACGAGCAAGATCCTCCTCGCTCTCTTGCCAAAGCACCACGCCGGGAAGCATGAGCCCGCGTCCTACAGGCAGGGAGAGCTCCGTCTTCACCCCCGCAGCTGCCGCGGCAAGTATCATCCGGGCCAGCGCGGTATCGCTTGTCGTTCCGTCCGCCCGGACCAGGCAGCGGGCGAAGGGCCGGTAGCGGAAGAGGTTGGTCTCGCAATCCAGTCCTGCCGGATCGTGCTCGATTGCGAATTCCCGTGCCATCCACCACGCATCGCTGCCCGCGGCCGCACGCAGCAGATCATGATCCGCGGCGGGTAACGATACTTCGATCGCCTTAAGCAGATCACCGATTGCTCCGGGGAACGGCGCCCTGAAATGAGGCCTTCCCTCGTCACGCCATGTGGCGAAAAGGGCCACGTAGTTCGGACCGCCCGCCTTCGCGCCGGGGCCGAAGCAGGAACGCTTCCAGCCGCCGAAGGGCTGGCGCTGCACGATCGCGCCGGTGATGGGGCGGTTGATATAGGCATTCCCCACCTCCACCCGCTCCCGCCACTCGTCGATTTCGGCGGGATCGAGCGAGTGAATGCCGCCGGTGAGTCCGAATGGGGAGTCGTTCTGAATGCGGATCGCGTGATCGAGGTTCTTCGCCCGCACCAGGCCGAGCACCGGCCCGAAACACTCCGTGCGACGGTACCAGCCCTCCGGCGAAACGCCCAGTTTGATACCCGGCGACCATAGGCATGGATTGCCGTCGATCATCCGCGGCTCCAACAGCCATTCCTCGCCGGGGTCCAGGGAAGTGAGCGCACGGAGCAGGGCATCGCCGGGCTCCCGGATCACCGGCGTGGCAGCGGAGTCGTATTCCCACGCCGGTCCCACCTTCAGCGAGGCGGCGGCGTCGCGAAGCTGGCGGCGGAAACCCGGGTTGTCGTACACTTCCGCCTCGATGATCGCGAGCGAGGCCGCGGAGCACTTCTGGCCGGAGTGGCCGAATGCGCTCTTCACCAGATCCTTTACCGCCAGATCAGGGTCCGCCGCAGCCGTGATCACCAGCGCGTTCTTGCCCGACGTTTCGCCAAAGAGCCGCATCTCCGGCTTCCACGAAAGGAACATGCGCGCCGTCTCATAGGCCCCCGTCAGCACCACCGCTCCGATGCGCGGATCGGTCACGAGCGAACGCCCGATCTCGTTGTCCGGACAGGGCAGGAATTGCAACACCTCGCGCGGGATCCCGGCGTCCCAGAGCGCATTCACCATCACCCATGCGGTCAGCAC
>CBIHMP010000429.1:0-2868 GCA_966211015.1 uncultured Luteolibacter sp.
CTGACGGCTATCTCTTCATCCACGACCGGGTGAAGGACATGATCGTATCGGGCGGCGAAAATATCTATCCCGCCGAAGTCGAGAACGCACTCTTCGGCCACGCCGCCATCGCGGATGCCGCCGTCATCGGTGTGCCGGACGAGAAGTGGCAGGAGCGCCCTCTCGCGGTGATCGTGACGCGGGAGGGCACCGACGTGACCCCCTCGCAGCTGAGGGACTTCCTGGACGGCAAGGTGGCCGGAAAGAAGGGCGTGAAATACGCCCACCGCACCGCCTGCTGCCTGGAAACCGAAAACTTCCCGGACGCCCCGAATCATCCCGAGTTTCCCTCCGCCGTGCTGAAGCCCGGCGAGACCTACAAGCACGTGATGATCCACAAGTTCCTCGCGGAGTAAGCGGTCCGTTTTGCCCCTCCTTTTCGTGTGCCCCTCTTCCCGTGTCCGGGGGGCACACGCACTCGTCTCTTGCTAGAGGCGGCCTCCCTCTCTGAAATGAGCCCCACCCAAGTCCACGCCCTCTTCAACCCATGAGTCTCTCCACCATCGATATCGCGGTCTTCATCGGCTTCATCGTCGCCGTGATCGCTCTCGGCCTCTACAAGTCCAAAGGCGAGGGGAAGGACTCGGAATCCTATTTCCTGGCGGGCCGGGGACTGATGTGGTGGCTGATCGGGGTTTCGCTGATCGCGGCGAACATCTCTTCCGAGCAGTTGGTCGGGATGTCCGGTTCCGCCGCCGACTACCTCGGCCTTTCCATCGCGAGCTACGAGTGGATGGCGGCCGTGACCCTCACCGTGGTCGCTTTCTTTTTCCTCCCCTACTTCCTGCGCACGGGCATCTTCACGATGCCGCAGTTCTTCCAGCAACGCTACGGCGACGGGACGCGGGCGATCATGGCCTTCCTGACGATGATCCTGCTGATCTTCGTTTCGCTCACGGGGGTCATCTACCTGGGAGCCCTCACGATGAGCGAGCTCTTCGCGGGGCACGGGTATCTCGATCTGGGCCTCACCGGCTGGTGCTGGACCATCGGCGTCTTGGCGGCGGCTTATATCGCGGCGGGCGGCCTGAACGCCTCCGCTTGGGCGGACCTGATCCAGGGCATCGCCCTGATCATCGGGGCGGCGATCATCACCTGGTTTGCCCTGAACAAGCTCGGCTCCACCCCGGTGGCGGAACTCGCGGCCGGAGGCGTGAATCCCCGGCCGGTGGACGATTCCGCCGGTGCGATCGCCAAGCTCATGGCGCTCAACCATGAGAAGATGCACATGGCCCTGCCGAAGTGGGACAAGAACATCCCCGTCACCGCCATCTTCCTGGGACTCTGGATCCCGAATTTCTACTACTGGGGCCTCAACCAATACATCACCCAGCGCACCCTCGGCTCCCATTCCCTGCGCCAGGGGCAAAAGGGCATCGTTTTCGCCGCGGCGATGAAGCTGATCATCCCCTTCGTCGTGGTGATCCCCGGTATCATCGCCTTCAACCTTTACAGCAAGGAACTCCAGGAGATCGACCAGCGGAAGAACGCCGCCGAATGGACCGCCTTGAACGAGAATCTCGGCAAGCCGGAGTCCGGCCATGCATTCGTGGCCGGCATCCAGTGGGCGCGCTTCAATCCGGAACAAGCCGCGGCCATCGACGCCCATAACCTGGCCGTGCTTGCGGCCAAGGGTGCAAGCATCGAAGGGCTCGATCCCGCCAACGTCACCGAAGAGCAGCGTTTCGTCACCATCCCCGCCGCCCTCGACAAGGTCGCCGCAGCGGACAAGAACTTCAAGCTGCACCCCATCCAGGGCTACAAATACGACGCGGCGCTCACGATCCTGATGCGCAATCTCCTTCCGGAGAACACGGGCCTGCGCGGCTTCATCATCGCGGCCCTCATGGGTGCCATCGTGAGCTCCCTCGCGGCCGTGCTGAACGCCGCCTCGACCATCTTCACGATGGACATCTACCAGCGCTACATCAGCCCCCATGCGACGCAGAAGGGCCTGGTTTTCGCGGGCCGCGTCTCGGTAGGCGTGTTCGCGCTGATCGGCTGCCTGCTGGCCCCGAACCTGGACAAGTTCGGCTCCATCTTCAAATACATCCAGCAATTCCAAGGCTACGCCTCCCCCGGAATCCTGGCCGTCTTCGTCTTCGGCATGCTTAACCGCCGCGGCCCCGGCCTCTGCGGCGTGGTCGGCCTGGTCGTCAATCCGATCCTCTATTGGGCGCTCGACGAATACACCTCGCTCGCCTTCCTGGATGCGATGGGGGTCTGCTTCTTCTCCGTGCTGATCCTCATGTGGATCATCGCCTTGATCAAACCCCTCCCCGTTCCTTTCGAGTTCAAGGTGAATACCACCATGAATCTGGATGAATCCAAGGGCGCGAAGCTCGTGGGAGCGGTCCTCATCCTGATCACGATCGGCCTCTACGTCGTCTTCTGGTAAGCCTCCGGCGTCCGCTTTCACAAAACCCCGCCTCCCCGGCGGGGTTTTGCACATCCGGCAGTTCCTCCTCCGAATCCGGCGTGTGGTGCCCTGCGGACAGGTTTCCCCTTTGCCAAAAGGCGGGATTTCCCCACGCTGCGAGGCGTTATCCCGATCACGATGAAAGCTTCTCTCCTCTTTTTCTCGCTGACCGCCGGCGCGCTCGCACAAGGCCCCGATTGGGAAAATCCGGCGGTTTTCCGGATCAACAAGGAAGCGCCGCGGGCGACTTCCATGCCTTTCCCGGACCGGGAGTCCGCGCTTTCGAAGAAACGCCTGGAGTCCCCGTGGTGCCGGTTGCTCAATGGCAATTGGAAATTCCACTACGCGGGCGCTCCCGACGCGCGGCCCGCGGATTTCTTCAAGCCGGACTTCGATGTGTCCGCTTGGAA
>CBIHMP010000430.1:0-2860 GCA_966211015.1 uncultured Luteolibacter sp.
CCCTAATTCGATCATGGCCGACAAGAAGCAACCCGCGAAGAAGGCGGCCTCCGCCAAGCCGGAGAAAAAACCCGCCGCGAAGCCTGCCCCGAAGGCCGAAGCTAAAAAACCCGCCGCCGCGCCGAAGTCCAAGCCGGAGCCCGAGGAGGAAAAGGCCCCCGCTCCCGCCCCTGCCGCCGCCGGACCGGTGAAAGTGAGCGGTTTCGTGCTGAAGCAGCGCCAGCGCCTGCTGGACCTGCGGGACGAGCTGGTGGATGCCATGTCCGGGATGACCGGAGAGATCCGGAATGCCCCGGAAGGCAGCGAGGCTTCCGGCAGCGGGATGCACCAGGGCGACGCCGGTAGCGATGCCTACGACCGGGACTTCGCCCTCAGCGTGCTGGCCAAGGAACAGGACGCCCTTTACGAAATCGAGCAGGCGCTCCGCCGGATCGACCGCGGTGCCTACGGCATCTGCGAGATGTCCGGCAAGGCGATCCCGCAGGCCCGTCTCGAGGCGATTCCCTTCGCCCGCCTGACCGTGGAATGCCAGGCCCAGTGGGAAAAGGAATACGGCAACCGCCGCTTCCGCCCGTCCAATGAAGTCGGCTTCGCCGGCGGTCACTATCAGGACGACGAAGATTCGGAAACGGTTTCCCTTGACGAGGACGACGATTGAACTAGTCTCCGCGCCCCAACTTCCCGCTCATGCCACGCGACATTATCATCATCGAATGCACGGAAGCCCGTGCGGAGGGCAAGCCTCCGTCCCGCTACGTGACCACGCGCAATAAGAAGAGCCTGCGCACTCCCGGTCGCTTGGAGAAGGTGAAATTCAATCCTTCCCTGCAGCGCCGCACCGTCCACCGCGAACTCCGCTAATTCCATGTCCGAACCGAAGACCGTCGAACGCCGGATCGCCTTTCGCAAGTCGAACCGCAAGATGACCACCCGCCGCCACGATATCCCGGCGGAAGGAGTCAATTACAAGAACCCGGAGCTGCTCGCGAAGTTCACTTCGGAAACCGGCAAGATCCTTCCCCGTCGTGTCACCGGCGTGTCGGCGAAGCTTCACCGCAAGATCACCCGCTCGATCAAGCGCTCCCGCGCGGTCAACCTGATGCCCTGAGCGGGCGGCAGGAGCGGGGTCGATACCCATAGCTTTACCGGAAGCCTGCCCGTTTACCGGGCGGGCTTCCGTCGTTTCAAAGAACGGCGATGAAGGAACTCAAGGACACCCAGAACGAGCGGGACGACCGGAACCTGGCGATCGATCGCGTGGGCGTGAAGGGTCTGCGCTTTCCGGTGGAAGTCAGCGACAAGGGCGGCACCAAGCAGCGCACGGTGGCGATGGTGGCGCTGGCGGTAGATCTGCCGCACCACTACAAGGGCACGCACATGAGCCGCTTCGTGGAGGTGCTGAATTCCCACGGTTCCTGTCTGGACGTGCGTTCGATGGCGAACCTGCCGCGGGAGCTGCTGAAGCGGCTGGACGCGCGGAAGGCGCACGTGGAATTCCAGTTCCCCTTCTTCCGTTCGAAACCCGCGCCAGTCACGGGCCGCGCCGGTCTGATGGATTACGAGGTCCGCTTCGAGGTGGAGGCGGAGAAGGACGGTCCGCTGGATTTCGTGCTGACGGTGATGGTCCCGGTGGCGACGCTTTGCCCTTGCTCGAAACAGATCAGCGACCGGGGTGCTCACAATCAGCGTGGAGTGGTGACCTACTCCGTGCGCTGCAAGGAGCCGGTGTGGATCGAGGATCTGGTGGAACTCGTGGAGCGCTCGGCGAGCTGTGAGCTCTACAGCTTGCTCAAGCGGCCGGATGAGAAGGCGGTGACGGAGCGGGCCTACGACAACCCGGTCTTCGTGGAGGACCTGGTGAGGAACGTGGCGTCGCGGTCCAACGCGCACGAGGATATCATGTGGTATAAGGTGGAAGCGGAGAATTTCGAGTCGATCCACAATCACAACGCGTATGCGGTGATTGAGAAGGCGTGATAGGGGAAGGGTAAGCTCCGTCGCCCTTAAGGGAATGGCTGGTGCGGCCGTCATGCTGCATCGAGATGATCGTGCGGTGGCTCCCATGTCCCGAGCGGACCTCGGAACAAAGCCCAAGGTTGCGCGGGACGCGCTACCTTGGGTAGATGTTAGGGCGAATCCAACGCCGAAGGTGTTGTGGCCCGATTGCTTTCTTTGACCCCTCCGATGTCGCAATCTCTCTCAGCCGTTTATGTCCATGCGATCTTCTCGACGAAGGGCAGGACGCCTTTCCTGCGGGATGTGGAGATGCGCTCGGAGCTCCACGCCTACCTGGCGGGGATTTCCCACAGGCTGGATAGCCCGATGATCCTTGCAGGCGGGGTGGAGGATCATGTGCATCTTTTGGCCAGGCAGTCGCGGACGCTTTCTCAAGCGGATTGGGTGAAGGAGGTGAAGCGGGCTTCGACGGTTTGGCTCAAGGAACACCATGCGGGGTTCAGGGATTTCGCATGGCAGGCGGGATATGGGATTTTTTCGGTGAGTCCTTCGAATCTGGGGGCGGTGGAGAAATATGTCGCCAATCAGGAGGAACATCACCGGAGGAAGAGTTTCCAAGAGGAGTTTCGCGCGATGTTGAAGAAGCACCGGGTTGATTGGGATGAAAGATACGTGTGGGATTGATCCGCCGTGAATGTGCACAACCCCTACGGGGTTGGTGGGGTCGTGGTCCGGGACCCAGGGTAGCGCTTCGCGCAACGCTGGGCTTTGTTGCGATGTCCCGTTGGGACATGGAGCAGATGGGACATGGAGCAGATGGGACATGGAGCAGATGGGACCCGGTGGATGGGACCCGGTGGATGGGACCCGGTGGATGGAACCGGTGGATGGAACCGGTGGATGG
>CBIHMP010000431.1:0-2805 GCA_966211015.1 uncultured Luteolibacter sp.
CACCATCACCCCCTGATCCCGATAATTTCCCCCTTGTCCCCGTGGCCCTCTTTTCAAGAACCTCCGGCCGCGATGCCCACCGACACGATCCTCCACGCCACCCGACAGTACCTCGGGATCGATCCCACCGTGAGGGTGACGCTCACTCCAATCAAGAAGGGTGCTTCGGGGCGGACGATCGTGCGCGTGAAGACGCCGGGGAAGGACCCCTTCATCGGCATCCACTGGACCGACGAGCGGCCGGATAGCGACAATTTCCTGCCCGTCGGGAAATTTCTCAGGGGGGCCAAGCTCAATGTGCCCGAAATCTACTATGAAATCCCGCACCGCCGCGTGGCCTTGGTGGAGGATTTGGGCGATACCGACCTTTTCTCGCTGAAGGGCACCCCTTTCGAGGAAAGGGAGCCCTACTACCGCTCCGCCCTCTCGCAGCTCGACAAGCTTTTCTACTCGAAGGGTCCGAAGGATTTCGAGCTGATGCCGCCTTTCGATGAATCCCTCTACCGCTGGGAGCAGGAGTATTTCTTCGATCACATGGTGGAGGGGTTGCTCGGCATGGACGCGGCTGAGCTCCGGGAGTCGCCGGAATTTGCCGCGCTCGCCAGCCGCCTCGGCAGCGGGGCCAAGCATCTGGTCCACCGGGATTTCCAGAGCCAGAACCTGCTGCTGAAGGACGGCAAGGCCTGGTGGATCGACTTCCAGGGCATGCGCCGCGGGCGGCAGGAGTACGACATCGCCTCGCTCGTCTTCGATCCCTACATGGACCACTCCGAGGAAGAGCGGGAAAAGATCCTGGCGATCTGGGAGGACATCGCGGAGGACCGCCCGGAAGAAACGATTTTCCGCGAGTGCGCGACCCAACGGCTGATGCAGGCCATGGGAGCCTTCGGAAACATCATCCGGAACCGCGGCGACGATTGGTACCGCCCGCACGTTCCCGTGGCCGCCCGGATGCTAGCCGCGGTGACGGAGGGCACGCCGCTGGAAAAACCCCTCGCTCCCGTGCTGGAGAAGGCGCGAGACTTTACCCCGTGAGCGCACCGTCCAGCCGGACTTTCATCAACGCCGCCGTCATCCTTGGCGCGGGTCTGTTCGCGCTCGGCGGGATCTCAAGGGTAGCTTCCCTGAGGGACGCCGAGCGCGGCGTGGTGAAGCGGCTGTCGCTCCTGCTTGATCCCGCGGGGTCCGCTTTCGGCGGGCAAGGCAGTCAGGCCAAGCCTTGGCTCCGTTGGAAAGCGAAGCCGAGCGCGGCCCCGGAACCGCCCCGTTTCCTGGCGGTTGATGCCGATCCGGAGGGCTATTTCAGCACCTCGCCGCCCGCCCCGGTCGATTGCGCCGTCCTTTTCGCCCGTCTCCGGGATGCAGGTCACCGCGTGATCGGCTCCGGCTATCTGATGGCTTGGGACGAACCGGACTCTCTGGCGGTGCTTGCCCTCCACAAGCAATTGGATCGTTTCGACGCCGCCGTCCTCGGCCTCCCTCTGGCTCGTGGAGCTGCCGCGGAGCCGGTCCCGGCATCGTTTCTCCGGCTCTCGATGCCCGCCGCGAGAGCCGACGGCGATGTCTCCGCCCTACCCCAGGTCAACCGCGTGGCCGTCCCGAATGCGGAGCTCGGCGGGGAGCGCACCCTCGCGGGTTTCACCCTCCTGGAAAACGAGGCCGATGCCGGCGATGGTCGCCGCCACCTGCTCGCCCGCTGGCACGATCGCATCGTCTTTTCCCTGCCGCTGGCCACGGAGATCGCCTCTCTCGGGATCGACTTGGAAGAAATCCGCGTGACCTGCGGCGAGGAGATTCGCCTCGGTCCGGGAAGGCCGGTCATTCCGATCGACGAATTCGGCCGGACGCCCGTTCCCTCCGCCGCGGTGTCCGTGGACATCCCCGCGACCGCGATCATCAGCGAGGAAAATCCCATCCCGCCCGCCGCGGATCCGCTGATCCTCCGCGATGTCCGGCCGGATCTGCCGGAAGCGGAGAAGGCGTGGTCGAACCAGTTGGCCGGAATGGTTCAGGCGCTGCGCTCGGCACCTCGCTACCAGCCGGCAATGGTTCTCCGCCGTCCGGAACCGCTCAAGGAGCTGGCCTTGATCTTGCTCCTGGCATTTTTCGGCACCTGGGCCACCCGCCTGCGCCGGATGCGCTGGCGGCTGATCACCGCAGTGCTGCTCGCGGGCTTCGGTGCGGAATTGATCTGGCTATTCGCCTACCGGCTGAATTTGTGGCTCCCGCCCTTCGCTGTTCTCGCGCCTTCACTGGCGGCCCTGGCCCTCGCCATCCTTCCTACGGGGATCGCCGATCCCGCGCCGGAGCCGGAAATTCCGGCCGCCCCCCTTGAGGGCCCCCTTCCCGAACAAACCTTTCCGGAGCCGGAAATCGCCGCGGCTCTTCCTCCCGAACCTGCTCCGGAGCCTCCCGCGGCCGCGAAGTCCGCCCGGAAAGCTCCGGCATCGAAGACCGGGAAGAAACGCGGGCGCTGAACCCCGGGGCGCAGTTCTTCCTTGGAACTTGCTCCGGATTCCCCGGAACTTGCTCCGCCGCCATGAGCCTCCAGCACCCCATCGAGAAAGCCGAAGCCCTGATCGAGGCCCTGCCTTATCTCCAGGCCTTCCGCGGGAAAACCTTCCTGATCAAGATGGGCGGCTCCGCCATGGAGGATCCGGATCTGGTCGCGAAGGTCATGCGCGACATCGTTTTTCTCGAGGTCGCGGGCATCAATCCCATTGTTGTCCACGGGGGCGGCAAGGCCATTTCCGCCGCAATGAAAGCCGCGGGCTTGGACGCGGAATTCGTCGGCGGCTTCCGGGT
>CBIHMP010000432.1:0-2799 GCA_966211015.1 uncultured Luteolibacter sp.
CTCCAGAGACGGCTGTTCCGCGCCGCTGAACCCGCCCACCCAGACGGGTGGAGCGTTCCAGGTGATCTCGCCGCTTTCGCTCGCGGAGGAGAGCACGTGGGCTGCCGTAAAAAAGACCTTGGAATTCCCGGCCACGAAGCCGCTGCCCCGGGCATCACCGCTGAAAACGATACCGTTATAGATGTAGGGAGCTTCATCCAGCAGCACGTCAGCGACTTGCAGCGAGGAATTCGTCTTGGGCGGATCCTGGGCCAGAACGCAGAGCGGGAGGCCGAGAAGCATGAAGGGAGGCAGGGCGAACTTCACGGGATTAAAAGGTAAGGGGACTAAACAGCACGCATCCCTTAAATTTTTACAAAACCCTTGTCAAGACGGGGATCCCGGGCGCTTGGAGTGCGCACGGGAGCCCAGCTGGTAGCCCTTGCCAAATTTTGCCGCGCCCGCCGCCCCGAAAGGCCGGGCGGCTGCCGTCTCTTCAAGCCTCGGTGTCCTTCGCCGTGGGCAGCTTTGCGACTTCGTCGAGGAGGTTCACGATCTCCACCCCGCGCTCCGCGGAAGAATCATGGCGGAAATGGAGGACGGGCGTGGACTTCAGTACCACGCGCCGGGAGATCTTCTTCTGGATCGCCCCGTGGTCGTGATTCAGCTTGTCGAGGACCGGCTGGGGGGATTTTCCGCCCAGCACGCCGATCCAGACCTTTGCTTCCTTGATATCCTGCGTGGTCTCCACGGCGTTCACCGTCACGAGGAGACCGTTCCACTCGTAGTCCTTTTGAACCACGGTACCGATCTCGCGCTTCAGCAGTTCATTGACCCGGTCGATGCGGTGGCTCATGCAAGACAGAAGACTAGAAGACAGAAGACGCAAGATGTGAATACACGAATGAGGACGCCCCGCTCGACAGGAAGCTCAAGTCCGGTGCCTTGAATCTTCCGGTCTTGCGTCTCTTCAAAGCGTCTGCGGGATCTTCTCGAGCGTGTAGCACTCGATGATGTCGCCTTCCTGGTATTCGTTGAATTCCCCGAGGCGGATACCGCACTCGACGCCCGACTTCACCTCTTCCACTTCGTCTTGGAAGCGGCGGAGCGTGGACATCTTGCCATCGAAGACCGGTACGCCGCCGCGGATGACGCGGGCGTGGGCCTTGCGGTGGATCTTGCCGTCCTTGACGTAGGAACCGGCGGCGCGGCCCTTCGACTTGGAAAGCTTGAAGACCATCCGCACCTCGGCGTGGCCGATGATGTTCTCGCGGGTGAGCGGCTCCAGGAGGCCGAGCATGGCTTCCCGGACCTGATCGATCAATTCATAGACGATCGAGTAAAGCTTCACCTGCACGCCCTCGGCCTTGACCGCCTTCACCGCGTTGGCTTCCACCTTCACGTTGAAGCCGAGCACGACCGCATCGGCCGAGCTGGCCATCTGGATGTCGCCTTCGGTGATCGGACCGGCACCGGCGATGATGATATGGGCGGTGACCTTGTCGGACTGGATGTCGCCGAGCGCCTTGCGGATCGCTTCGACGGAGCCCTGCACGTCGCACTTGAGCACGATTTTCAGGGCGGCCTTGCCGGTTCCTTCGATGACGTTGGAGAAGAGATCCTCCATCCGGCTCTTCTGGGTCATCTTCAGGCGCGAGTTGCGGAGGTCGAGCTGGCGCTCGTCGGCCAGCTTCTGAGCGGCGCGGGTGGAATCCATCTCCACCAGCTCGTCGCCCACATTCGGCATTTCCTCGAAGCCGACAACCTCTACCGGGGTTCCCGGCTTGGCTTCTTTCACCTGCTCCCCGCGGTCGTTGATGAGCGTCTTCACCTTGCCGGCGAAGGGGCCGCAGATGAACGGGGTGCCCACCTTCAGCGTGCCGGTCTCGACAATGACCGAGGCCGTCGCGCCGCGGCCGGGCTGGACGCGGGCTTCGATGATGGCCGCGCGGGTGTTGCCTCTCGGGTTCGCCTTCAGCTCGAGCACTTCCGCCTGGAGGGCGAGAAGCTCCAGCAGATCGGGGATGCCCGCGCCCGTGAGAGCGGAAATCTCAACGCATTCCACCTCGCCGCCGAAATCGACGGTCTGAAGCCCTTTCTCCGCGAGCTGCGTCTTCACGCGCATCGGATTGGCCGAAGGCAGGTCGATCTTGTTGATCGCCACGATGATGGTCTTCTTCGCCGCCTTCGCGTGATTGATAGCCTCCTCGGTCTGCGGCATGATGCCGTCATTCGCGGCGACCACGAGCACCACGATGTCCGTGATGTCCGCGCCGCGGGCGCGCATGTCGGAGAAGATGGCGTGGCCGGGCGTATCGATGAAAGTGATCGGCTTCCCTTCGTGTTCCACCTTGTAGGCGGCGACGTGCTGGGTGATGCCACCCGCTTCGCCCTTGGTGATGGCGGACTTGCGGATGTAGTCGAGCAGCGAGGTCTTGCCGTGGTCCACGTGGCCCATGATCGTGATGATCGGCGGGCGCAACTGGAGCACGTCCTCGGGCTCATCCTTGGGAGCCTCGGGTTCGGCAACGACTTCTTCGGTCTTGTGAACGCCGCCGCCCTTTTCACGCTTCTCGCGCTCAAACACGAAGCCGTGCAAATCGCAAACCTTCGCGGCCACATCGGGTTCGATCGCTTGATTCGGCGCGACGAAGACCTGGAGCTTGATGAGATCCGCAAGCAGCACGAAAGGCTTCAGGCCCATGCGTGCAGCGAGTTCGCTGACGATGATGGGAGGCTTGATGCTGATGTAATTCCCGGAATCGGCAGGTTCCTCGGCCACCTCGTCCGCTTCTTCGACGGGCGGGGCCGCGGTTACCG
>CBIHMP010000433.1:0-2782 GCA_966211015.1 uncultured Luteolibacter sp.
TGCCAGAATTGATTGAGGTTGTCCATGTCCGATTTTGGGAACCTCCCCGGACCATCAGGGAAGGTAATATGAGCTGATGCCGGAGATCGGCGGATGCAAAGACTCACCGGGCAAACGCGCGGATCGTAGGATTTTCCCTTGCGTATCGGGCGGGCAGGGTGAATTCTGCCGCCGAAACCATACAAACCTGAGCAAGAAACTAAGGTAATGCTTCCCGAGCACGCTCCCTTCTCCCCCGATCAACGTCGAGCGGTCGATATCGCATTGGCCGGGCTCGATGCGTCCCAGCGCTTCTGGCTGGCCGGATTCCTCTCGGCAGTGCCGGTTCCGGCGGCCGTAGCGACGGCACCCGCAAGTGCCGCAAAGTTGACGGTATTGTATGGCACCGAGTCGGGAAATGCCGAGAAGTTGGCCGATCTTTCCGCGAAGGAAGCGAAGAAAAGGGGGTTCCAAGCGACGGTGAAAAACATGGCGGACATCTCCCCGGGAGATCTCGCCAAGGTGGAGAATCTGCTGGTGATCGTCAGCACTTGGGGCGATGGGGATCCGCCGGAGAGCGCGACCACTTTTTATAAGGAGTTCATGAACGGCTCCGCGGTTGAGCTTCCGCGCCTGCGTTACTCGGTCTGCGCGCTCGGAGACACCGCCTATGAGAAATTTTGCCAGACGGGCAAGGATATCGACGCGAGGTTGGAGACGCTGGGAGCAAAGCGGGTGTCCCCACGCCAGGATTGCGACGTGGAGTATGATGAACCGCATGCCGGGTGGCTGGATGCGGCTCTGAAGGCCTTCGCCCCGACGACCCACTCGGGAATTACCGAGGTGGTTGCCGCACCTGTCGCGGTGCCGGTGCCCGCGGTGGAATATGGAAAGAAGAATCCTTTCCCGTCCGAGCTTTTGGAAAAGGTGCTACTGAATGGCGAGGGGACCACGAAGGAAACCTGGCACTACGAGCTTTCGCTGGATGGCTCCGGCCTGAGCTACGAGCCGGGAGATGCGCTGGCCGTAGTGGCTGTGAATGCGCCGGATCTGGTGGAGGGCATTTTGAAGGCGTCGAGGCTTTCCGGTAGCGAAGTCGTGGAGGTGAAAGGGGCGGGGAGCAAAGTGCTGGCCGATGCCCTCCGCGAAGACTTCGACGTGACGGCACTCTCCCGCGCCGTCCTGACGAAGCTCCAGGCGATTTCCGGCTCGCAGAAGCTGGCCGCCCTGCTCGCGGACGACGCCAAAGACCAGCTCAAGGATTACCAATGGGGCCGGTGGATCGAGGACGCGATCCGCGACTTCGCGTCGGGCGGTCTCGCTGCGGCCGATCTGGTCTCGATCTTCCGCAAGCTGCCGCCGCGCCTTTACTCGATCGCTTCCAGTCCGCTCGCCCATCCCGGCGAGGTTCATTTGACAGTGGCCTCGGTGCGGTATCAGGCCCATGGCCAGAACCGCAAGGGTGTAGCCTCCACCTATCTGGCGGACCTGATCGAGAAGGGCGGCCAGGTGCCGGTCTATACCCACCAGAACAAGAATTTCCGCCTGCCTGTTTCATCCGATACACCGGTGATCATGGTAGGACCCGGGACGGGCGTGGCGCCTTTCCGAGCGTTCGTGGAGCACCGCGGCGCCCTCGGAAAGGGCGGGAAGAACTGGTTGTTTTTCGGCGACCAGCGCTACACCTATGATTTCCTCTACCAAGTCGAGTGGCAGGAGCACCTGAAGGAAGGTCACCTGAGCAAGCTCGATGTCGCTTTCTCCCGCGACCAGCCGGAGAAGGTCTATGTCCAGCACCGGATGCTGGAGCACGCCAGGGAGCTCTATGCGTGGCTTCAGGAGGGGGCTCACTTTTATGTCTGCGGCGATGCCTCGCGCATGGCGAACGACGTGCATGAGGCCCTGATCTCCGTGGTCGAGAAAGAGGGCGGCTTCGCCCGCGACGTGGCGGAGGCTTACGTCGATGATCTGAAGAAAGCAAAGCGCTATCAACGAGACGTTTACTGAAGTGCCAAGTGATCAGTGAGCGGTGATCAGCGAAACAGCCTCTCGCCCTCCTGGTCAATTCTTCGAACCACCAAGCAATTTACCGCAATCCTTGTCTTTCCGCTGATCACTGATCACTCGGCACCGGTCACTTCTTCTACCCTTTCCCATGAGCGAAAAGAAACTCTCCGCCAACGAAGGCATCAAGACCCGCTCGAACTATCTCCGCGGGACCATCGCCGAAGGGCTGACCGATCTCTCCACCGGCTCCATGTCGGAAGACGACCAGCAGCTCCTGAAATTCCACGGCACGTATCAGCAGGATGATCGCGACCTGCGGCCGAACCGCCGCAAGCACCGTCTGGAGAAGGCCTATTCCTTCATGATCCGGATCCGCGTGCCCGGAGGCGTCGCGACGCCGCACCAGTGGATCGAAACGGACCGGATGGCGGAGCAATTCGCCAACGGCACCATCAAGCTGACGACGCGGCAGGCCTTCCAGTTCCACGGGATCATCAAGTCGAACCTGAAGCGCACGATCAAGGAGATCAACCAGAGCGCCATGGACACCATCGCGGCCTGCGGTGACGTGAACCGGAACGTGATGTGCAATCCGAACCCGTATCTTTCCTCGGTCCATGCAGAGGTGCTGAAGGCGGCGCAGGACATCTCCACCCACCTCACGCCGCAAACGCGTGCGTACCATGAAATCTGGCTGGATGGCGAGAAGATCGAGAGTTCCGAGGAGGAACAGGAGCCCATCTATGGGAAGACCTACCTGCCCCGGAAATTCAAGATCACCATCGCCGTGCCGCCT
>CBIHMP010000434.1:0-2769 GCA_966211015.1 uncultured Luteolibacter sp.
CGGCGCGATCGACCGCATGCGGCGGGACAAGGTGCGGCGCGACCACGCGGAGAAAAAGCCGGCGGAGATTTTCCAAGCCTCCCCGGATCCCGACCGGGAGGCTTTCCGTCTGGAATTGGAAAACGCGCTCGGCCAGCTCCCGCCGGAACAACGGGAAGTCGTGGTCCTGAAACTATGGAACGAGCTTACCTTCGACGAGATCTCCCGGATCTGCGGTATCCCCCTCAACACCGCGGCGAGCCGCTACCGCTACGCCATAGACAAACTCCGCACCGTCCTGCGTCCCGCTTATGAAGAGCTTTGATCCCATGAAACCAGGAGACGATAGCGATTTTGAAGAGCAACTCCGCGGTGTGGAGCTGCGCCATCCGCCGGAAGAATGGCGGGACCTGCTTCTACGGAAGCCCCGATCCCGTTCCTTCTCGCAAACGGGGGCCACCGGTCCCCGCCGCAAGTGGTCCCGCCGTTCCCTGCAAGGACTCGCCGTTCTTCTGTCTGTCCTGGGCTTGGGAACCGCCGCCGCCAACTGGTGGGCTGCCGGAGTGAGACACGGTGCCGCCGAGTCTTTCCGATTGAGGGGCCATCTCATCGATGAAGCCAAGTTCCAGGTAGCACTCCCTCCGGACGGGGAGAACTTTGCCATGATTCCCCTTTTCGTGGCGCTCCGCGAGGAGACGGCCCTGCCCGGGAATCCCGACTATCCTTTGCGGACGAGGCTCCAGAAGATGGCCGGGGATGAAAGGGGACGATCCGTCAAGCTTCCCAAGCCGCGGGGCGATCTCGATCTTGAAGCGGTGAGAACCGGTCTCGGTCTCCGTGGGACGGCCGCCGCGATGCTGGAGCAGTATGACCGGCAGCATGCAGACGTGCTGAACGAGTTGAAGGAGGGCATGAAGCGCCCTTCCGCGGTGCTGCCACCCCGGCTGGATATCAACGATCCGGAAAAGGTCTTCCGGGCGACCAGCGGGGGCATCCTGGCGTTGAGGTACCTTTCCACCGGCCTGGCGTTGCGGGCCGGCTTGGCCTTGGAAGCAGGGCGGCCGGAGGTCGCGTTGGAAAGCATCCTGATCAACCGGCGCTTGTCGGACCTCGTCATGTCCGAGCCCACGGCCGTGGGTCAGCTATTGGGCTGGGCTTTCGACGGCTCGCACCTCCACCCCTTGCAGAAAGGCATCGCCGCAGGCGCGTGGGATGCGGCCCAATTGGCGACCCTCCGTGAGGCATGGAAGCCCCGCGACACACGGGAGACGGTGGCGCGCACTTTGAACATCGAGGGGGCCGCGATGGCGATCCTTTACGATCACTCGAAGAGCAACCGGGCTTTGCTGATGGAGGTCCAGGGGAGCGGCACCGGCCTGGTCAATCAATTGAAATGGAAAGCGCTTCCGGGCTTTTGGTTCGACTCCCAAGCGGCGGGTGTTCTGGGCCGCACGGAACGCGCACTCGAGGTGATCCGGGAGGAGGGACCGCTCCAAAACTGGTGGGACGAACGCTCGATCTTCGCGAATGCCGCGCCGGATCTTTTGAGCCAAGCTTTCCAAATCGAGGAGTATTCCGAAGGGCCCTTGGTCCAGACGCTCGCGAAGAAGGGTTCCCGGGCGGCGGTCGATGAGGCCATGGTCCGGCTCGCCTGCAGGCTCGCTGAGTATAAGCTCGCGACGGGTAGTTTCCCCGCCACCTTGGATTCCTTGCCCGCGGAAGAAACGCTCGACCCGCTCAGCGGCGAGCCTTTCCGCTACCGCTTGGAAGAAGGAGGCTTCGTTCTCTATTCCATCGGCCCGGACAAGGTGGACGACGGCGGCCTCTTCCTTCCCAAGCGTTTGATGATGTCACCCCACGACCAACCGGACTGGGTGTGGTGAAAGCGGTCAGCGCTCCTCCCCGCCCACGAGGGTCTTCGCCACGCTGAAGTCGTCCTCCAGCAGCACCAGGTCGGCCAGGAAGCCGGGCGCGATCTTGCCGAGGCTCTGCAGGCCGAGCGAACGCGCCTGGTTCCATGCCGTCACCTTCGACAGCTCGGAGAGCGGCAGCCCGGTCACCTCGGCCAGGTTTCTCAGTCCCTCGTTCGCTTTCAGGGTGGACCCTGCCAGCGCCCCGCCCTCCTTCAGGCGCGCCACGTGATCCTTTACCACCACGGCCAGCCCGCCGAGATCCACCTCGCCTTCCCCGATCCACGAGGCGGCCACCGAGTCGGTGATCATCATCAGGCGGTCGATGGGGATCGTGGTGAAAACCAAGCGCAGCATGTCCGGCGAGAGGTGGATGCCGTCGGTGATCAATTCCACCATCAGGCGGTCATCCACCATCCCCGCGCCGATCACCCCGATCTCGCGGTGGTGCAGCGGGGTCATCGCGTTGCCGTAGTGGGTCAGGTGGCTGAGGCCGGCATCGCAAGCGGTAAAGACCTGCGCCGCCGTGGCCGAGGTATGGGCCGCGGAGCAGGTGATTCCCAGCGCCCGGCAGCCGCGGACCAGCTCCACGGCTCCCGGCATCTCGGGCGCGAGCGAGAGGATCATCACCGGCATGATCGCGTGGAGATCCTCCACCTCCGCGAAATCGGGAGCGCGCACGAACTGAGGGTTCTGCGCGCCGGCCCGCTCCTTGTTGATGAAAGGCCCCTCCACATGCATCCCCGGGCAGCGGGTCAGCCCGCCCTCGGTGCAGAATTGCGCGATCTTCCCCGCGATGGATTTCAGCCTCTCCTTCGGCTGCGTCAGCGTCGTCGGCAGCCAGGTCGTCACGCCTTCCTGAAGCTTGCGGCGGGCGATG
>CBIHMP010000435.1:0-2748 GCA_966211015.1 uncultured Luteolibacter sp.
GAAGCTGTTGTTCGGCTCCGCTTCCTTCACCGCCGGAAACTGGCCGACATAAAAGGACTTCAATATCGTGATGCCGCCCGCGGTGCGGACGCGCATCGAGTATTCACCCAGCCGGGCGTCCGGCGCGATCGTCGCTTTGGCGGTGATGTTCTTGGCATCCTTGACCTTGAGATCCGAAAACGTGATGCCCGGTTCGTAGCAGAGGATCTCCTGGATGTCTTCCAGACGATCTCCGGCAAAGATCACCTCCATCTCGGTGCCACGCTGGCCCCCGCGGGGGTTGATTCCGTTGAGCACCGGGGAAAAACCGGCCGAAGCCGCAGCGGTGAAGGCGAAGAGGCAGGAAAGGACGGATTTCACGATCGGAGGATTACGCTTTCTTGGAGAGCAGGGAGTCGAGGACATGGCCGCCATCGACGATCTCGATCGGGCGGTTGCCCGGCGACATCAGTTCCTTGTCGGCGGTGATGCCGATCTGGTGGTAGATGGTGGTGGCGAGATCCTCGATGCCCACCTTGTCGGTTTCAGGTTCACCGCCGAGGGAGTCGGAGGAACCGTGGACGTAACCGCGCTTCATGCCGCCGCCGGCGAGCATGGTGGAGAACACCCGCGGCCAGTGGTCGCGGCCGGCGGTCTTGTTGATCTTCGGCGTGCGGCCGAACTCCGAGGTCACCATGACCAGGGTGGAATCCAGCATGCCGCGCTCGTCGAGGTCATTGATCAGGGCGGCGATCGCCTTGTCCACCGATGGCATGTTGCCTTCGATGCCGTTCTTGATGTTATCGTGGTGGTCCCAACCGCCGGCGGTGAGGGAAACCATCCGGACACCGCCCTCGATCAGGCGGCGGGCGAGGAGCATCCGCTGGCCTGCGGCGTTCTTGCCGTATTTCTCTTTCAGGGGTTCGGGCTCTGCGGCGAGATTGAACGCCTCACGTGCGTTCTGAGAAGAGATCAGCTTGTAGGCGTGCTGGTAGAAAGAATCCATCGAGTCGAGCGCGTCGGACTCCTCAAGCGTGCGGAAATGGTGGTCCACGGTGTCCAGCAGCGAGCGGCGGCGGCTGAAACGCTTGTCATCGACACCGGCGGGAAGATTCAGGTCCCGGACCTTGAAGCCCGCTGAGGCTGGGTCCGAACCGAGGGCGAAGGGGCCGAAGGCGGAGGAAAGGTAGCCGGAGCCGGCGTATTCGTTCGGCACCGATGGCACGCAGACATAAGGAGGCAGGTCGTTCCGGGAACCGAGTTCATGCGAAATAACGGAACCGAAGGAAGGATACTCCAGCGCGGGCGACGGGCGGTAGCCGGTGAACATGTTGTGCGTGCCCCGCTCGTGGGCCGCCTCGCCATGGGACATGGAGCGGATGACCGTGATCTTGTCCGCGATTTTCGCCATCTCCGGCATCTTTTCGCCGAACTGGACACCGGGAAGCTTGGTGTCGATCGCACCGTAAGGGCCGCGGTATTCGGCGGGGGCGAAGGGTTTCGGATCGAACGATTCCTGGTGGGCCAGGCCACCGGGCAGGAAGATGTGGATGATTCCCTTGGCGACCGGCTCATGGAGAGCGTAGGTCTTGGTGTCAGCGAGCGCCCGGTCCCGCAGGAACTGGGGCAGGGTCATGCCGAGGCCACCGAGGAGGCCGACATAGAAGAACTCACGGCGGGAAGTGTAGCGTTCGAGCGGATTACCAGGGCAGACGTGTTTCATGGCGGGAACTTGGGTTGAATGGCGACTCAGGCGTTACAGGGGGGCAAAGGAATAAATTTCATCCAATCTCATTTTATTTCTGCGAAACGGAGGAATTTCCATTCGGGGTTGCCGGACAGGGCTAAACCGCTAAGAACAAGTTGATGAGCGCAGCGGACCTCGGGGGCCTGACTGTCGTCGGACTGATTGGTCCGGGCGGCTGTGGTTCCGTGTGTTCCGCGGAGGACCGCAACGGGAATCCGATGGCGGTGAAATATTTCGAAGGCATGGCGATCCGCCGCAGCCTGCTGTCCGGGATGCTGGCCAGACTGGCGGCCGGCGGTTGGCCGGAAGGGGTCATGCCGATCCTGACCAGCGATCTCGAAGGCCGCCCGGCGGCAGTGGTCATGCCGCTGCTCGCGGATGTCGATTCCGAGGGTGAACTCAGGCCCCGTTCACTCCAGCACCGCATCGATAAAATCGAGGGAAAGGAGATGTGGCCGTTGCTGAGGGCCATCGGCGGGGTGCTGGCGGAGATGCATGCCAAACGGGTCGCGCACGGGAATCTGAAGCCCGGCAATGTGTTCTTCGACGAAGGCAACCGCCTCCTGCTTTCCGACTGGGCGCTGGGGAACATGCCCGGAATTTCCCATTTGGAATTCACGGACGCGCTCCTTTACCAACCGCCCGAGCAACTGCGGGAACCCGGGGGTTATCTGGAGGAGGCCGGTTATCGCTGGGACGTTTTCGCGTTCGGCGTGCTGGCGTTCCGCTTGCTGACGGGGAGATTCCCGCGTTGCGATGAAACGTTTTCAAAGGTCGTTCCGGCGCCGGGTGAGACGAGGCGGGACGGCATCCACGCGGATCTGCCGAAGATCTCCCGGAACCTGGAGCAAAACCCGGAAGTGCGGTGGCCGGAGCCGCCCGCGGACCGGTTGCAGGAAGGGCTCCGCGGGTGGATCGATCTCTGCCTGCGGCTTGATCCCACGCAGCGCCCATCATCGATGGGCGATGTGATGGCGGGCCAGCTCCTGGCGGGCGGCCATCAGGTCACCGTCTATAACCGC
>CBIHMP010000436.1:0-2738 GCA_966211015.1 uncultured Luteolibacter sp.
CCATTCTTGATGGCATCCAAGGTCTTCACATCACCCAGCAGTTTGCCCATCTGCGACAGCTCCAGCTTGTCCGCGTGGCGGCGTTGCAAGACGGTGGCAAGGGTGATGCCGAGATCCGCCGCGCGGAACGCCTCCCGGTCGGTGATGATGAACCTGACACCCCCGCACTCTTCCCCGGCGAAGACGCTGGACGCCGGTTTGAACCTCACCGGTGCGAACCGGATCCCCGGCAGCCCGCAGCCGTTCATCTCGGCCGCCAGCACCATGTCGTCAATATACGGCGCGCCTAGTATTTCAAAGGGAGTGTCCGTTCCGCGCCCCACGCTCACCTTGCAAAACTCCAGCAAACCGACACCGGGATAGAGCAGGGCGGCGATGGGCCCGCGCATGTTGGGAGAGGGATTGATCCAGGGCAGGCCGGTCCCGTCGAACCACTGCAGCGGCCTGCCGCCCTCGCAGCGGATCACGCCGGGTTGGCTGCCGGTTTTCCGCTCGGCATGGATCAGCCGGGCCAATTCGCCAGCGGTCATCCCGTGGCGCAGGGGAATCTCATGTGCGGCCACGAAGCTGCGTTCCGAGGTAAGGAGCGGGCCCTCCGCCATCGGGCCCACGGGGTTGATCCGGTCGAGCACCACGAACCGGATCTTCGCCTGACCCGCGGCTTCCAGGCAGTTCGCCATTGTGGAGATATAGGTGTAGAAACGGCAGCCGATGTCCTGGATGTCGAAAACCAGCGTGTCGATGCCCGCCAATTGCTTCGCCGTGGGGCTGCGGCGCTCGCCGTAGAGGCTATATACCGGCAGTCCGGTACGCTCGTCCGTCGTATCGCCGATTTTCCCATGATCCAATTCGCCGCGAATCCCGTGCTCGGGCGAGAACAGCGCCACCAGCTCCAGCCCCGGCGCAGCGTGCAGGAGGTCGATCGTGGATTTCCGCTCGCGATCGATCCCGGTGTGATTCGTGATCAGCCCGATCCTCCTGCCGCGGAGTTGGCGAAAGCCGTCCCGTTTCAAAACGTCGATGCCATTCAGCACCGGGCCGGAGACTTTTGCTGGCAAGGGCGCGGTTTCCTTCGTCGGGTCCGGAGGGAGCGCCCCCGGGACGTGCTGGAAATTGAAATCGGGTATGGCTTGGGCTGCCAAGGTGCCGAGCTGGCGCTGAAGCGCGATCACGTTGCCCTTTTCGTCCGGATGATTGCGGTTCGTGAGGAGGATGACGGTGGTTTTTGAAAACGGGTCGATCCAGAGCCGGGTACCGGTCCAGCCGGTATGCCCGTAGCTGCCGATCGGGAAGATCTCTCCGCGCGGGCCCGCGAAGGGAGAATCGATATCCCAGCCGAAGCCCCTCCGCGGCAACCCCGGCGGCGATTGCACGGCGGTGATCTGCGCCACCGTCTCCGCCCGAAGAACGCGCGTCCCCTCCAGCTCGCCGCCGGAAAGGAGCATGCGGGCGAAGCGGGCCAGGTCATCCACGGTCGTGAAGACACCGGCGTGCCCGGCCACGCCGCCCATCCGCCGCGCGGTGGGATCGTGCACGACTCCCCGCAGCACGCGCCCGTCCGCGAGCTTCTCCGTCGGCGCGATCCGGCCGCTCACCTCCGGTGCCGGCAAGGTCCCGGGATCGAAGGGCCGGAAACCGGTGTCGTTCATCTTCAGCGGGCGGAAAATCTCGCGCGTGCAGTAGTCGTCGAGGCTGCTGCCGGTCACCCGCTCGACGAGGAGTCCCAGCAGGATGAAATTGATGTCGCTGTACCGGTAGGAAGTCCCCGGCGGATTCGGCAAGGGCTCCGCGCAAGCCACCTTGAAGGCCGCGCCGGCTCCTTTCCAATTCCCGTCCGGAGGCAAACCGGCACGGAGCCCCGAGCTATGGGTAAGCAATTGACGCACGGTAATCGCTTCCTTCCCGCTCCCGGTGAAGTCCGGGAGATAGCCGCTCACAGGTGCCTCGATATCGATCTTGCCTGACTCCGCCAGCTTCATCACCGCGGTTGTCGTGGCGATCACTTTGGTCAGGGATGCCGCGTCGAAGACGGTCTCCTCCGTCATCGGCTCCTCCGTCGGCACGATGGCGCGCGAGCCGTAGGCCTTGCGGTAAACGACTCCCTCCCGCTCCAGGAGGAAGACAGCCCCGGGGGTCCGGGCGTCGGTGATGGCTTGGGAAATCGCGTCGTCGATCGCATCCAGCCGGTCCGGATGAAAGGCCGCCCCGGCGAAGGCACGAGCCGCCAGCATGAAAATCGAAAGGAGGAAACAGGCAAACGGCATCCGTGGAATGATGGGGTGAAAGCAGTAGCGGGGTCGAGCGTCCTTCTTACGACCTGCATGCGGCAGATCTACCTTTTCGCTACAGTTCCTCGGACTCCAGCACGTGCTTGCCCGGAACGCCGGCGATTGCTGCTTGCAGCAGCGCCTTCGCGATCCGCTCCGCCGGCACCACCCGGTAGCGGCGGGGGACCAGCGGCTTGAGGAGGCTCAGCGCAAAGATCGCCACCTTCTCGCCGGTCCGGTGCTCCTCCCGGTTCCCTCCGATCACCGAGGGCCGCACGATGGTGAGGGAGCAGTAACCGCACGCCTCCAGGTCCCGTTCCACCTCGCCCTTCGTCCGCAGGTAGAAGTTCCGCGATACGGGATCCGCGCCCACGGAAGAGTTCAGCGCGTAGCTCCGCGCCCCATTCTCGAGGGCGTGCCTCGCCAGCCTGAGCGGGTACCCGTGATCCACCTCCCGGAACGCCTCCTGCG
>CBIHMP010000437.1:0-2719 GCA_966211015.1 uncultured Luteolibacter sp.
GTTCCTCCAGGCGATTCCCTCGGTCGTGCTCGGTTTCCTGGGCATCGCGGTGCTGGGAACCTGGCTTCAGGACACCTCCATGAAGGATACGTTTTCATGGATGCCGGGCTTCCCGATCCCGCAGCGGCTGAACATGTTCACGGCCGGCTGCCTCCTCGGCCTGATGGCGATCCCCACGATTTTCACGCTTTCGGAAGATGCCTTGAACAACGTGCCGTCCGCCTTTGCCGAGGCCTCGGATGCCCTGGGTGCTTCCAAGCTGCAGACGATCTTCCGGGTGGTTTTTCCCGCGGCGATCTCCGGGATCCTTGCGGCGGTGCTGCTCGGCCTGGGCCGGGTGATCGGGGAGACGATGGTGGTGCTGCTGGTCGCGGGCAACCGGATCGAGATCCCCGATTTCACGGAAGGCCTCGGCGTCTTCTTCCAGCCCGCGCACACGCTCACCGGCATCATCGCGCAGGAGCTCGGGGAAGTGCCTTTCGGCAGCGTGCACTACCGCGCGCTCTTCGTCGTCGGCATGGTGCTCTTCATGATCGTGCTGGCGATCAACTGGACCGCACAGCGCATCCTTCACAAATTCCGCATCGGCCACGAGTGAGATGGACAATCCCGAACAACTGATCCGCAAGGGCGTGCACCACGAGGGCATGAAAGAGGGGGCCGTGAAAGGCTTCCTGGGCGGCTTGACCTGGGGCATCGTGATCGTGGCGCTGCTGATTTTCGGCCGCATCTGCTGGGACGGGCTCCCGGTGCTGCTGAAGCCGGAGTTCCCCTTCGTCGATGTCGCTTTCCTCACGGAAAAGACGCAGACGCTGCATGTCTTCGACGACGCCACCGGTACCCGCCACAGCCTGCCAGCCACGGAGTATTACGAGTGGGCGGCGAAGAACGGCCCGGAAGCGATTTTCAACGAGCAGACGTACGCCTATTCCGGCGGCGGGATCGCGGGGCCCATCGTGGGCACGGCACTGCTTACCTTGGTCAGCATCGTGCTCGCGCTCTTCTTCGGCGTGGCGGCGGCGATCTACCTGAGCGAGTACGCGAAGCAGGGCCGCTTCATCGGCTGGGTGCGGCTGGCGATCCTCAACCTCGCAGGCGTGCCGTCGATCGTCTTCGGCCTGTTCGGCTTCGCGGTGTTCGTGCTGGCGGCACCGGTCTTCACCGACGCACCCTCCGACCGCTCGCTCTTTTCCATCCCGCTCGGCTTCACGTACTTCAGCTTCCAAGGGTGGAATTCCTCGCTCATCGCCGGTTCGGCTACGCTGGCGTGCATGATCCTGCCGGTGATCATCACGGCCTCCGAGGAATCGCTCAAGGCGGTGCCGCATGGCTTCCGGGAGGCCTCGCTGGCGCTGGGGGCCACGCGCTGGCATACCATCCGGAAGTGCGTGCTGCCTTTCGCGCTGCCGGGCATCCTGACCTCCTCCCTGCTGTCGCTGGCGCGCGCCGCCGGGGAGACGGCACCGATCATGTTCACGGCCGCGGTGGCGGCGAAGGACACGCTCCCGTGGGAAGGGGACGGCGGGCCGCTCTCCGTCTTCCAGAGCCAGGTGCAGGCGCTGCCCTATCACATCTACACGCTGGCCGCGCGCATCCCCACCTCCGAGTACACGGAGCGCGCCCAGTACGGCTCCGTCTTCGTCTTCCTGGTGATGATTTTCATGTTCTCCACCGTCTCCATCATTCTCCGCAACCGCGTCCGCGCGAAGCTCAAATGGTAAACGGCACCTCCACCAACGGCACGCCGGCGATCGCCGTCGAGAACCTGCGCTTCAATTACGGCGAGAAGCAGGTGCTGCACGACGTGAGCCTGGACATCCCTTCCCGGGAGATCACCGCCTTCATCGGCCCTTCCGGCTGCGGGAAATCGACGCTGCTGCGTTGCTTCAACCGGATCAACGACCGCATCCCCGGCGCGAAGGTCACGAAGGGCGCGATCCGCGTGGCGGGCATCGACATCTCCCGCCCGGACCTGGATATCCAGGTGCTGCGGCGCCGGGTCGGCATGGTCTTCCAGAAGTGGAATCCCTTCCCGAAATCGATTTTCGATAACATCGCCTACGGTCTGAGGATCCACGGCGAGAAAGATCAGAAAGTGCTGGAGGAGCGGGTGGAGCACTGCTTGCGCGTGGTCGCGCTGTGGGACGATGTGAAGGACCGCCTGCAGAGCAGCGCCTTCGGCCTCTCCGGGGGGCAGCAACAGCGCCTCTGCATCGCCCGGACGATCGCGACCAAGCCGGACATCATCCTGATGGACGAGCCCTGCTCCGCGCTGGACCCGCTCTCCACCCTGAAGGTGGAAGAGCTGCTGCTGGACCTGAAGAAGAGCTATACCATCGTGATCGTGACGCACAACCTGGCGCAGGCCAGCCGTTGCGCGGACCGGACGGCTTTTTTCTACCTCGGCAAGCTGATCGAGTACGGCACCACCGGGAAAATCTTCACGATGCCGGACGTCAAGCAGACCGAAGCCTACATCTCGGGAGCCTTCGGCTGAAATCCCGGCGAAGCCCTTCATGCTCCGCAGAGGCGAAGCCCCCGCGCTCCGCCGAAGCGAAGCAGTAAGGAGCGGGGACATTCCTGTCCCCGTTCGGCACGTCCCCCGCCAGCGACAGGAATGTCGCTGCTCCTTATGCTGTCGCCCGAGGCGGAGCCGCTCACGCTCCGCCGAAGCGAAGCGGTAAGGAGCGGGGACATTCTTGTCCCCGTTCGGCACGTC
>CBIHMP010000438.1:0-2711 GCA_966211015.1 uncultured Luteolibacter sp.
TGGTGGTATTGCACTCGCTGCCGCAGTAGGGGCCGAGCTGGACGTGGAACGACTTCCTGCAACTGAGGTCCACGCAGGAATCGGGATCGCTGGCACCGGCTTTCACGGGGGCGATGACATGGATGCTGCCGCCGAGCTGGCTGCACGGGGCGACGGGGCAGATCTTCACGGCCTCCCAGGTGACGGAGCCGCCGATGCCGATGCCCTTGTAGGGGAGCGAGACGCCGGCGATGGTGCCGCCGACATGGGCGAAGCGGTGGCAATCCGTGCAGGGAAGAGGCGACACGGTGGCGGAGACATCGACGATGACGGCCAGCCCCGCGCCGCCGTCATCGCACTCGAAGGCCGGGGCGGTGGAGAAGCAGCTGGGATAGCGCACGTCCGCGCTGACACTGATCGGGGGGCAGCATTCGCCGGGCTCCTCCTCCTCATCCTCTTCGGAGGAGTCCGAGCTGGCGGACTTCGCGGAGTCGGGATCCTTGGAATCGTCGGAGGAATTGCTGCCGCCGGAATCCGAGCTGTCGTCGGAGTCCGACTCGTCCTCGTCTGAGTCGTCGCTGCCGCTGCTGCTATCTTCATCGCAGCGGTAGTACTGGATCCAATCGCTCTGGAGGTGCAGGTCCACATTGTCGAGGCGGCGGGTGTTCCCCTCCCTGACAATGTCGAAGCGGGCGATGAGGACGAGGGTTTCGCCATCGGAGGCGGAGGGGGTTTCGCCGCGGTTGGCGAGGACCACACGTTCCGGCGAGGAGCCGCCGGAGGGCACGGTGGAGCCGCAGCGGACCTGCTGGCAGACGAGCCAGAGGGAGCCGCCGGAGCGGCTGCCGATGCCGGCGGCGGGCGGGAGGTCATCGCGGTCCAGGACATTGAGCGGGCGGCCGGAGAAGACGGGGAAGATGGGCTGGATCTCGACGGCAGGAGGCTTCTTGTCCTCCTCCCCGGGGCGCGGCACTTCCACGTAGGAGACGGTGCCGGGGCCGAGGTAGAGCTTCGAGTTTTCCCGATCCCCCAGCCAGAAGTGGAAGGCGTGGCCGGCGCGGTAGTTCTCCGCGCCGCCGCCGCGGGCGAGCACGTCCACGGTGGCGATGGCGCCCTGGTCATTGACGGCACCGAGGCGGCGCGGATGGTAGGGCTGGAGGAGGCGCTCGAGCGAGCCGATGCGGCGGCCGAGGGCCTCGATATCGCCCGAATTCCGGCCGATGAGCCGTGCGGGCTGCGCGAGCCTGCTGGCAGGCTGGGGATTGACTCCCGGATTGATCGGTTCTGGCACGCGGGAGGGCTACCATAAAAACACGAAATTGACAAAACGTAATTGTTTTGGCAATTTGTCCGCATGCCGAACGACGATCAGGCGGAAGCCGATTCGAGAGAGGAAACGACGGGCGTCGATCCCGCCCTGCGGGATGCCGCGGCAAGCGGTGATCTGGAGGCCTACCGGCAGGAGGTGGCGGAAATCCTGGAGCGTGGCGGCGAGCCCGCGGACGAGGAGAACGCGGCCGACGCGGAGGAGATGGAGAACGCAGACGCCGGTGACGAGGGCGTGCGGGACGAGGAAGCCCAGGCGAAGCCGAAGGACCGCTACCGCTTCAAGGACCCGCTGGACCAAGCCGTGGCCGCGCTGGCCAAGGCGAGGAACATTCCGCTGGTGGAAGCGGCCCGGATCATCGGGGGCGCGGCACCGGCCGAGCTGCCGGTGGAAGCGATCCCGGGAGCAGCAGCGGCTGCGGGAACGCGGGCGCGAGAGGAGATTTCACGGGAGATCGAGCGGGTCCGCCAGGAACGCAAGGAGGCGCTGGGCGACCTGGAATTCGAGCGGCTGGGCGAGCTGGACGATCGTCTGGAAGCCCTGCGCGAGGAGCGGGAATCCCTCCACCTGAAGGAAGCCGCGCAGGCGGCGGGCCGGGTGTGGGAGCAGCAGGCGCAACTGGACGCGGCCTTCGACCAATCGATGGAACGTGCAATGGCGCACTACCCGGATCTGGCGGACCCGGGCTCGGACCTCTACCGGCTGGTGCTGGAGATGGACGAGCGGGAATGCCGGATGGGCGGCCCGCTGGCGAATTCCGCGGACAAGCCCTTCGAGCTGGCGTGGAATGCCGCGCGGCAGCTGGGGATCGCGATGGCGGATCCGCTGGCGGCCAAGCCGGAGCGGAAGACAGCGGCAAGGAAGCCGGTGCCTCCGGCCAGCGGGGCAGCGCGGACCTCTGCCCCGGCGGCGAGGCTGGAGAAGGCGCTGGAAGGCGTACGGACGCAGGACGACTACGACCGGCTGCTGGATTTCCTGGGGGCGACGCTTTGAAGGAAGCACTAATTACTAAGCACTAATTTTTAAATGGGGGTGCTTTGGGAGATGGTGCCGTTTAGGCAACGGAACGTGTATCTATTTTTAACGGAACGACAATCAATACAATGGCTGAAGACATCACACCCGTAACGACCGGGGCCTCGCTATCGGCGATGGCACCGGGGGCAATCCGCCAGCTATGGCAGAAGGGCGTCATGGTGGCGGAACAGACCGAGGACTTCTTCCAGCAGATGGAGTCCACGGGCAAGGACGGCATCATCGGCGTGAAGACGGACACCACGAAAGGCCGCGGCCAGAAGGTGACCTTCACGAACATGAGCGGCTTTCACAAGGAGCCGCACCTGGGCGAGGAGCGCTTCGACGGGCCCTCGGACTTCGAGCAAATCAAGATCAACTCCTACGACCT
>CBIHMP010000439.1:0-2706 GCA_966211015.1 uncultured Luteolibacter sp.
CGAACTCATCGGAAGCGGCGTCCACATCTCGCTGATCGAGCCCGGTCCGGTGAATTCGTAGCAGTGGCTCGAAGCCACTTTGACCGCCGAAGGCTGGAGGCTGCCCTGAAGCTTCACCGCCGGCGTCGAAGAGCCGTCGTTCTCGAAGCGGGCTTCGTTGCCGGTGTTGAACTTGCTCGCGCCGAGGCCGTCGAACCAGTTGGCGGTGGCGTTCAGGTCCCACGCGTTGGTCGAACCGTCGCCGCGCCACAATAGGTAGGGCAGCTTGCTCGTGGTCGATTCTATCCGGTAGTTGTCAACGTAGGCGATGCCGGTTTCCGCGACCGATTCCGCGGCCAGCGTGACGAGTGGCGCATCGCTGAAATTCGTCACCGTCGGAGTTACGAAGCCCTCGGTCTTGACCAACCGTCCGTCAACGTAGAGCGAATAGGTTTTCGCGGTGAAATTCAGCGACAGCCGGTAGTGCTGGTGCCGCTTCAGGTCCGGATAAAAACCGGTGCCTGCAAAGGCACCGCTGCCCGCTTTCTGATAGATCAGCTCACCGGTGCTCGCATCGTGCAGCAGGCTGCCAATCAACTTCGGTCCACCGAGCATCGTGCCATACGCCTCGATCCCGAACAGCGGGCCGTACTCGTTGGTCTTCTGGACCAGCTGCATGTCGAACCGGATATCGACGAGATTGTCCGGGGCGATCGGGGTGATGGATTTCACCACACCCCAGCGGGTGTTGCCGGTCGCGCCCGCATGACGGGTAATCTTGATCGATTTGGTTCCATCGATCGCGTTAACCGCGGTGACCAAGGCCGTGCTGGTGCCTTGGTCCTGGGCCCAGGGACCATTGCCCAAGGGTGGTGCGGGGTCTTGGCCGTTGAGACTTTGGTCGGAGAGGAAGAGCGGCGATTCGAAGCCACCGCTGTCATAGAGGGGAGCGGCATTCGAGGTGGCGGCCAGGCCGGTGGCGCACAGGAAGGAAATCAGGGACCGCCGGAAAGCTGTAAACGAAGGGTTCATGGATTTTTGGCGGTGGGGATTAGTAGTTCGAGCGGACGGTCAATCCCGGCTGCGGCCGCGGCGGGCCGTTGACATGCTGCGCCAAGGCTTCGAGACCGGGCGTTTTCAACACCAGGCGCGAGACCAACCTCGCATATTGGTTCGCGCCATGCGGACAGAGGTGGATGTAGTCGTTCATCGAGCCGTCCGGATTGGTGCGGTACCAACGCGTGCCTTCCGGCAGCGGCGGGGTCGCGGGATCGCCGTCATCCGCCTTCGGACCGAGGGCGGTGAGGTAGTCGACGCTCGCCTTGTTCAAGTCCACCACCGGCACGCCGAGTTCCGCGCCGAGCTCGCGGTCAGCCTGCGGATAACCCTGCACGCTGTTGTTGAAGCGGCCGTAAACGTCGTAGGTGCACTTGATCTGCGAGGTCACCAGCACCGGATTGGCACCGCGCTTGCGGGCCTCGCCGATGTACATTCGGGTCCATGCCTTGTGGGTGGATTCCGGCTTTGTGTTACGGTTGTTGTAGGTGCCCGGCAGCGTGTCCGCCGAATCGTTGATAGCGAACATCACGAACAGGTAGTCGCCCGGCTTGATCCGGTTGAGGATGGCATCGAGGATACCTTCCTCGACGAAGCTCCGCGAGCTGCGTCCCGGCTGCGCCTGGTTGTCGATGAAGATACCGTTGGTGAAATGATTCGGCAGCGCCTGCCCCCAACCCATGAAGGTGAGCCCCGTGGCATGGGGCGGCGCGCCGGCCGGCTGGGGGTAGCTGGACACGGTAGAATCGCTCGCCGTGAAAAGCGTCGGCCTCCCGTTCCACTCCGCATCGGAAACCGGCTCGATCGTCAGCGAATTGATAAAGGCGATGCTGGCAATGAACTCGAATCGGATCCGCCCGTGCTTTTGCATCGGGAACGGCTTGTTCGCGGCATCGACACGCGTGGAGGAATACCCGTCACGGCCGGATTGGAAGAGCACGGACGTTTTCGTCCACCGGTTGACTGCCGCCCCCATGCTGGGAATTACCGGCATGCCATCCGCCCGCACGGTGATGCCCGTTTTGGAAATACTGTCGCCCACGATCAGGGTGAGGCGGTACTTTCCATCGGGGATATCCACGTAGAAGGCATTGCCCGCGCCTGGCAGGCAGAAGTCGCGTTCCAGGGTCCGCTCGCTGCCGCCCGGCGTCCCGACGTCGCCGCGGTCTCGCGAGCTGACGTTGGACTTTCCCCATCCGTAGCCTGTAGTTGGCGAGTAAAGGGTGTTTTCCGCCACCCGCGTGTATCCCGCCTGGATGGGGCTCGTCTTCGTTCCGAAGTCGAAGTTCATGGGAACTCCCGCCTGCAGGTAGGGGCCATTGGCCACCACGGGGCTCTCCGCTGGCAGGGCGTAGTAAACGTAGCTGCTCCAAGGGGAGCGGTTCGGTGTGAAAGTGTCCGGCCGGGCATCGCTGGTCGTGGCCCGCGGCTGGGTGGCCAGCAATGGATCCGTGGTGTCCGGGGTCGGGGCGCCACCATTCGGGTACACCACCGTCGGCTGCTCCGGCACCGGCGGGGAATATAAATAGGGGTCCTCATCGAAGGAGATTTGCGGGTTGGCCGGATCGACCGCATAAACGGAGGCCAAAGGCTCCACCGTTTCCTCGTGGGCGAAGGCAGCGGCGGCAAGGAGAGGGCACAGCATCCATCGACTCCAAGCGATGGCCCGGA
>CBIHMP010000440.1:0-2652 GCA_966211015.1 uncultured Luteolibacter sp.
ATCGAGGAAGCCGTGCTGGACATCCGCACCCTCACGCCCTCGATCCTGGACGGCTACTCGGGCCGCCTGATCCTCCATCCTTCGGAGGAAACGCTCCGCCGCTATCGGGAACTCAGCGACCGGAAGGAGAAGGTCCGCCGCGATCTGGAGGCCCAGCGGGATGCCGCCACCGCCACCACCGACGGCCGGACGATCACGCTCTCCGCGAACATCGAGTTCATCGACGAACTCGCGCTGGTGCAGAACAGCGGCGCGAAGGGCGTGGGCCTCTACCGGACCGAATTTCTCCTGCTGGACGGCGAGGAAATGCCCGGCGAACTGGAGCAGACGGAGGCCTACACCCGCCTCGCCACGGCGCTCGCCCCGAATCCCGTGATCATCCGCACCCTGGATGCCGGCGGCGACAAGCTGCCCGTCGAGCCGCTCACCGAGCCGGAGCCGAATCCATTCCTCGGCTGGCGCGGCATCCGCGTCTCGCTGGACCGCCCGGGCATGTTTAAGGAGCAGCTCCGCGCGATCCTGCGCGCAAGCGCCCGCGGCAAGCTCGCGGTGATGTTCCCGCTGGTCTCCGGCCTCGGGGAAGTCCGCCGCGCGAAGGCCCTCTTGAGGGAGTGTATGGACGAGCTTTCCACGCTGGACGTGCCTTTCGACGAGAACCTGGAAACCGGCGTGATGATCGAGGTGCCCAGCGCGGCCGTGATTGCGGATCTCATCGCGCCGGAAGTCGATTTCTTCTCCATCGGCACGAACGATCTGATCCAGTACACCGTCGCCGTGGACCGGGTGAACCACCACGTGGCCGATCTTTACCGGCCGACCCACCCGGCCGTGGTGCGGCTGATCAAGCGTACGGTGGATGCCGCCGCGAATGCCGGTATCTGGACGGGTGTCTGCGGGGAAATGGCCGGCGATGTCCGGCTCACGCCGCTTTTGCTGGGTCTCGGGGTCGAGGAACTCTCCGTCGGTCCGCATCAGGTCCCGCGCGTCCGCCGGGCCATCCGCGCCCTCAGCCATGCCGAATGCTCCGCGATGGCGGACGAAGCGCTGCGGACCGGGATCAGTTCGGAGATCATGGGTGCCACCATGGACCTCGCGAAGCGGTACTATCCCGAGCTAATGGATTGAGGGGTCGGCTTGCTCAGCGGCTTTCGCGGAGCCCGGCCAGAAAATCGCTGAAGCTCGCCGCGAGGGAAGTGAGCCCGGATCCTGGCAGGTCCTCATCCACCTGCCCGTGGTCGCGAAAGAAGATTTCACCCCTATTCGCTTCTGCCAAGGACATCAGGTAGTCGTTCCCGCAACCGTCCGATGCTACCGGCAGCCAGCCTTTGCCAAAATAAAGCTCCCACCTTTCGATCGCGAGATCGACCGATTCTGCTCCCCGCGAGCAATCGACAGATTCGAATTCCCGGATCGTGACCTCCGTCTCGCCGCCGGGGAGATCCACTGCGAATAGCAGCTCGGGAACAGCCTCGCCGCCGTTCGTGGAGAGGAGGAAGTCGGCATAGTCCTGCGGCAACTTGCCCACCTGTTCCTCCAGATGGCGCAGCAGATCCCCGGTGAGGGGGGAGCCGTGGGTTGGCCGGTGAAGCTTCATTTTCAACGCAGCATCGGATTCTTCGGAATGCCCCGGTCTCCCGTCGGGGACCCGGGCACTTCCACCGGCTTTCCTTGTTGCCTGCGTTCCGCACTCTGCTTGCGGAAGCTCTCCAGAAGTCCGTCGAGCCGCTTCTTGTCGGCGGCGATCAGATCGGTTTGTCGGCTGTTCCCGGCTTCCAGAACCAGCACGGCGTAGCCTTCGCCAACCTTCTCCAGGTCCGGCAGGGTCACCGCGTGGATCTCATTGGCCAGCAATTGCCGGTGCCGCTTGAAGATCTTCGATTCCGCCGCGACCGCAGGATCCTGCTCCAGTTCCGCGATCCTCGCACTGACCTTCTCTGGCCAGGCTTGTGCCGGCACACGGGCGAAGGGGCGCTCGCGGAACTCCAGCAACGCCTGCCATTGGTCGAGCGGGGCCAGCTTGCCGATCTGCTCATAGTCCGCGGCGAGCCCGCTTTCGTCCGGTACGCCGCCGTTCCGGAGCACGAACCACTCCTTGAGCCCCGGCGAGCCGCCCTTGGGAAACTCATGACCCAGTTCGTCCCAAGTCTCCATCCGCACCTCCGCGCCCAGCTTGCCAAAAAACAGCCGGGCCTTCAGCGCGAAGGGGTACACCCCGTCCTTCCGTCCCGCGCCGATGAAAAGCGGCGTTCCCGGCGGAAACGGTCCCCGTCTCGGCGTCACCTCGTGCATGTGGCCGCCGCCCAGGATCGCGGCGCCCGCCAGCGAGCGCTCGGCTTGGAAGAGCATCCCGCTCATCCAGCCGCCCATGCTGAAGCCGGAAACGTAGAGGCGCTTCGGATCGAGCCCCTGCTTTTCCGCCAGTTCGCCGCGCACCCGGCGCAGGATCACCAGTTCCCTCTCCAGATTCTCCGGCGTATAGGTGAAAGGACCGGGCCGCGTGTAGGTCATGCCGACCACGATCCAATCCCGCGGGCCCGTATGCTCGCGGATCATCTTGGTCGCCGGGTGCCCGCCGGTGCCGTGGTAGAAGAAAACCGCCGGCCACGATTTCGCGGGATCATGATTTTCGGGCAGGGAGATCTCCACCGGCTG
>CBIHMP010000441.1:0-2637 GCA_966211015.1 uncultured Luteolibacter sp.
CTGACGGTGGCGAAATCCCGGCCGTCCTTGTCCTTGCCACGGAGGGTGAGGAAATATTTTCCGTTCTCCTTCGGTGTGACGACGAACTCCTGGCCATCCTTGGCGGAGGCGGCGGGGTCGAGGGTGATTTCCGAAACGATCACGTTCTCCTCCCGGGCATCGTTGCGGGTGACCGTATCGCCATTTTCGTTCCGGGACCGGACCGTGGAATTCACCTCGCGGCTGAGGGTCGCGGTGAGTTTGACGGCCTCTGGATACGGCGCGCCTCCGGGATCGATCGCCACGAGTTTGAAAGGCACGCTTTCTCCGGCACGGATGAGGCTGTCATTTCGGGAAATGCCGACATACACGGCCGCCGGATGGACGGTGGTGGAGGCGGAGGCATTCAGGGTCTGGTTGTTCGCGTCTGTCACCTCGGTGGAGATCCTGACTTCGCGCCCGGTTGGAAACGCCGTTTGCGGGAGTTCGACGCTGATCGCCGCCTTGCCTTCCGGGGAAAGGGTGGCTTCCCCTTGGATGCTGGAAGGCCCGGCGTCCCCGGTGCCGCTGCTGTCGTCCTCATCGTAGCGTGAACGGTAGCCAAAGTAGTGGTACCAGTAGTTTCCATCATACGCGCGGTGATTGCCGAAGAGGAAGTCGCGGAAGCGCTCCGGATAGGGGTTCCGGGGCGTGATGCGGGTATAATGCGTCACCTTGCCCGCGGCCACCGGCTGGCCTTGGTAATAGGCGGCGGAAACCTCGGACGACACGCTGGTGGCACCGATCGCCGGGTTGCCCGCCGTCTGCTCGATCTCGAACGCATTGCGGCGGAACTCCTCGACGTTCAGCTCCTTCTCGAACGAAGCGCTTTCGCGGATCTGCTGCTGCAGCGACCAATCTTCCTCGATGGCTTCGGCCTTCGCGAGTTCATCGGGGAATTCCAGGCGGATCAAATGGGTGCCGGTGGTCCCTTCCGGCAGCTTGTAGCTGACATCGAACGAACCCGTGTCCGAAACCGTCACCGGCTGGGTGAAGATCTCCTTGTCAGTGGGATCAACGATGACGATGCGTGCCGCGGCGGGTTCGGCGGGTTGGATCAGATTGCCAGCCTGCGTGCGGACGATGCCTTTCAGTCGGATGGTTTCGCCGGGGCGGTAGAGCGAACGGTCGGTGAAGAGAAAGGCACGTCGCACCGATTCCGCCGGGCTGTTCCATGAATATCGCACCGGGAAATGCCAGAGACCCACGGTATTGAGCGACGAGTCGAAGGCGGTGACAAACGAGTCGGAACCCAGAACCGCGCGCAGATGGCGGGCCTCGGCGGGCCGGGGCACTTTGGCAAGCCCATCCGCGCCGGTCTTGATGGCCTGGAGGCCCGTGGAATCCTCGCCGAACACATCGATCGAAACATCCTTCAGCGGTTGGCCGGTGGAGCAGGAGAAGGCATAGACGAAGGCCTCCTTCGGGGTGAGTTTCCAAGCGAGGCCGATGTCGGTGAGCTGGACGATCGCCTGGGCGTTACGACGGCCTTCCACATTCAATTCTTCATTCGGTGTTCCGACGACATCGATGAAGATCGCTCCGCTTCTCAGTTCCTTTGGCAGGATCTCGTCCCACTTCAGCTCGATTTCCTTGGAGGTATCGATCGGGTTCCCGAGTTCGATCTCCTTGTCATACACCGTCGTCCCGGTGATCAACGCGTAGGGCAGGGGGGCGGTGGGTTGCACGGATTTGAAATCGTGGCCGACGCCCGTGTAGTGCTGGTACCCTTGATAGGCGCGGACCAGATCCGCGGCGGAGAGCTGTTTGATCCGGATGTGGAGCTTCGACAGATTGACGGTCTGGATGGGGTACACGCGCTTGCCGCTGGCAAGCTGGGCCTGGTTTTCGCTGGGCAAAAGCAGCTCCGGATCGATCACCGGGAACTTCAGCTCCTTGTTCGCCGCCGCAGCGAGCGGCAGCCCGTTCCCGGAGACAAAGGGCGGCTTGACCGTCAGGTTCCACACATCGGTTTCGGAGTAGTCCCCGAGCAGATGGATCTCACGGCCCTTGATCTCCGCGCTGAGGTTTTCCGGCCGCGGTTCCAGTGTGATCACCTGCGTCAGGAAATCCACCGGCAGTTCCGCGGGAAGCGGCGCATTGAAGGTGAGGACGATCCGGCGGGGCTGGTCGGGCGCCGAACGGGCTTCGAGTTCGGTGGCACCGAACGGTGAGATGTTCCCGATCTCGTAGGAATTGTCCTGCGTGACCACGGCCTTGCCTGATGCATTGGGCAGTCCTTTCAGGATCGAAAGCTTCCATCCGGCGCCGGCGGGCAGCGGCGACAGCGGGGCTGCGACCAAGGCATTCGGAACCGGGGTTTCCTGTGGCAGGTCCGGCTGGTCCGCCACCGCCTTGAAGCGGGCGGCCCATGGCTTGTAATAATTCGCATGCGGCCCGGTGCGGGCGCGATCCGGACGGTGGAGCCGCGCGGCGATCTGCTGGCCCGACTTCGAAGTGAAGGAAACGAAAGGGCCCGCCTTCGCCGGATCGACATCGTCATTGAAGATCAGCACCCATTCGGCGGTGGAGGCGGAATAGTTTTCAGCATAACGGTTCTCCGTATTCGCGGTGCGGATCGAGAAGGTTTCGCTGGGCAGCGTCGCGAAGACCCCGGCA
>CBIHMP010000442.1:0-2632 GCA_966211015.1 uncultured Luteolibacter sp.
AGGAGCGCCGGCGTCCCGCCGATGAAATCCTCAGTCACGGCACCGTTGCGGCACCGGTCACCCCCCTCCACGACGACGCGTCCGCTCTCCATGACCGGACAGGCGCCTCACCGGCGGGACGCCGGCGCTCCTTGAAGAAAGCCCCCTTCACAGGCGGGACGCCGGCGCTCCTTGAGGAAAGGCCCCTCGCCAAAGTGGCACCTGCCTTTCCCGTTACCTCCTTACCTCTTCCCGCCCGGCGGAGTGCGGTCGTCGCCGAAGTATTTATCGCTCCGGTAGCGCAGCCACACCCGCAGCGTTTGCGGCACCTTCTCCCGCTCCTCCGGGGTCAGCGTCTCATAGAGCGCGATCGCCTTTTCCCGTTCTCCCCGGCACGCGGCATTCCGGTGCGCGTCCCAAAGGCTCCGTGCTAGACGGATCCGGCGGTTCACTTCCTTGACGAGCGCGGCACCGGCCAGAGGCTTCGCGTTGGCTTTCTTCTTCGGTGGCATGGGTGGACGGGGCTCAGCCCCCCTCGTGCTCATCCCGGGCCCTCGTCTCGAAGCGCATCAGCTCCGCGATGAAGGTCAGCGGCACGTGGCCGGTCTCGCCGTTACGGTTCTTCGCCAGCAGCAGTTCCGCCTTTCCGGCCTCCTGCTCCTTTTCCTCCTCGGTCTCGGCGTAGTAGGCCGTGCGGTAGAGCAGGCCGATCATGTCGGCGTCCTGCTCGATGGTGCCGGATTCGCGCAAGTCAGACATCCGAGGCACCCCGAGCGATTTCCCCGTGCGCCCTTCCGGGCCGCGGTTGAGCTGCGCCAGCACCAGGATCGGCACGCTGAGCTCCTTCGCCAGCGCCTTGATGCCGGCGGAAATTTCACCGATCTCGCGCTCGCGGGAGTTCTGCGCCTGCTTCGATCCCGATTTCAGGAGCTGGAGGTAGTCGATCGCGATGAAGCCGATATTGTCCTCCCGCTTCCGCCGCCGGGCTTTCGCGCGCAGCGTGTCGATCAGGATCCCCGGCGTATCGTCCACGTAGAGTTTGGAGGAGGCGATCTCCTCCGCCGCGCGCTTGATCCGCAGCAGGTCTTCCTTGCGCGGCTTGAAGCCCCGACCCATCTGCGACATCGCGAAGCGGGCGCGCGAGAACACCAGGCGCTGCACGATCTGGAACGCCGTCATTTCGCAGGAAAACACCATCGAGGGAGTCCCCTGATCGATGCAGATGTGCTCTGCGATGTTCATCATCAGCGAGGTCTTGCCCATCGAGGGACGCGCCGCGACGACGAACATTTCCCCCGGCTTGAGGCCCTTGCACATCCGGTCGAGATCGGGATAACCGGTCGGCGCTCCCTGCACCTCCACGTCGCCGGAGAGGAGCGCCTCGAAGTGGCTGATGACCTCGCCGACGGAATGCTTGATGTGGAAGCCGCGCGCGGTTTCGGTTCCCTGGCGGATCCCCAGCACGCTCGACTCCACCCGGTCGAGCAGGGAGACCGTTTCCTCCGGATTTTCGAAGGCCTCGGAGACCGCTTCCGTGCAGGTCCGGATGATCGAGCGAAGGACATGCTTGTCCTTCACCAGCGTCACGTGATTGTGGAAGTGCGCCGCGTTCGGCGCGTAGGTGAAGATGTCCGTGATCGCCGCCGGGCCGCCGATGCTGTCCAGCAAGCCGCGGTCGTGCAGCAGCGCCACCAGCGAGACGAGCTCGATCTCCTTGCCCTTCGCATTGAGGTCCCGGAGCGTTTCGAAAAGGAGCCCGTGCGCGGGGAGATAGAAATGGTCCCGCGTGAGGCCTTCTTCCAGCGCGATCCCGATCCACTGCTCCGGGTCCTTCAGCATGGAAGACAGCACGCTCTTCTCGGGCCCCAGCGCGTGGGGCATGGCGCGCATGACATCCGGCCCTGCCGCAGCGGTATCCTGGGCTTGAAGCGTGGGAGTTTCGGGCAGGCGGGAAGGCTTGAGATCGACAGGCATGGGTGGGGTGAAGCGGCGGGCGAAGGAATGTTGTAGCGTTTTCCGAGCCGTCCGGTCAATGCGGGTAACCGGTGAGTAGCTTGTGAAGAACCAGGCCCCATGCGCTTCACGGACCCTCGGGGACCCGCGTGCTCACGAACGCGCCTATGGGCAACCCTGGGGGAATCGTAGGCGCGCTGGTGACAGCGCGGGAACGGTTCCCAAGCGCCTCTCCCCTCCGGCCGCGAAGCACTGTGCCCGATCGCGTTCTCACGAACGCGCCTACGACCGGCCCTCCTCTCCTCAGGCCTCCATTTCCCCGTCCATTTCTTCCCCGTCAAATCGCCGGATCTCCCGGTGATGCACGATCCAAAACCTCCGGAAAAATTCCCCTGTCGGCCAAACGGGCAGTTCCGGGTAGCCGCATGCCATTGCTCCGGCAAATGGCCAGTCCCGCCACTCTCCGACCAGACCGGCGCGTTCGGGACCAACGGGCGCGCCGTGAGCGAGATCGCGAAGGACTTCATCTCCGGCCTTCCGTTGCAGGACCCGCGGCTCAAGCCATATCTCCCGGATGGCAGGCCCGCGCCCGAGTTCGCCGAACAGGTGGAGTCGGACACCGCCCATGCGGATGTCGCCGCGTGGCAGGTGATCCACGGGCCTTTCAATGTCAACTCGACCTCGGTGGCCGCCTGGAAAG
>CBIHMP010000443.1:0-2631 GCA_966211015.1 uncultured Luteolibacter sp.
AGGAGGAGGCGATCGGCAGCGAGGCCGATCTGGTGGCGGCGATGGAAGCGGCCAACCACATCCACGTCAGCGATGTCTTCCTGAAGCACGTGGTGGACGTGGTGGAGCGCACGCGCAAGCACGCGGACCTGGAGCTGGGCTGCTCCCCGCGCGCGGGAATTTCCTTGCTGAAGGCATCGCGGGCGCGGGCGCTGCTGCACGGCCGCGACTACGTGGTGCCGGAGGATCTTTTCGCGCTGGCGGAGGATGTGATGCTGCACCGCATCCGCCTGACCTACGAATCGCTGGCCGAGGGTAAAACCGCGGCGGGGGTGCTGCGGAAGATCCTGGAAGAATCGGTTTCCTAAGCGGCGACGACGATGGAAGGCACCCTCCAGCATTGCGAGCCGCTCGATAGCCGCCAGTTCCTGCTGGCCGTGAAGCGGCTGGCGGACAGCCTGAGCTACGGGACGGATCGCAGCCCCTTCCTGGGACAGGGGATCGAGTACGTGCAATCGCGCCGCTACGAGCCGGGGGACCCGGTGAAGTCCATCGACTGGCGGGTGACGGCACGCACGGGCAAGCCGCACGTGAAGCAATTCGAAACGCCGAAGCAGATGCCGGTGTGGCTGGTGGTGGATACCTCGGCCTCCATGGCTCTGGCGTCGCAGCCGCCCGGGAAGTACGGGCTGGCGCTGCAGGTCGCGGGGGGCATCGCGCTGGCGTGCCTGGACCGGGTGAGCCCGGTGGGCGTGCTGGGCGCGGGCGGCAGGGATCTGGTGGTGCAACCGAGCCTTTCGCGCGACGTGCTGCTCCAGTGGCTGCATTCCCTGAGAAGCTACCGCTTCGACGAACCGACCACGCTCGGTGGACGACTGCTCGCGCTCGAGCCTTCGCTAACCCAGCGGGCGCTGCTGATCGTCCTGAGCGACTTCCATGATCCGGACGCGCTGGCCGCGCTGAAGCTGGTGGGAGCGAGGCACGACTGCATTTGCCTCGTCTTCCGGGACCCCGCCGAAGACAAGCTCACCGGGGCCGGCCTTTTCCGGGGCCGCGAGGTGGAATCCGGCCGCGAGGTCGTGACCCACGGCCGCCGCATCCTTTCCACCACCGAGAACCTGTCGGAATCGCTGAAGAAGGCGTCGCTCGACCACTTCGTCATTCATCCCGGAGTGCCTTTCCTCGGAAGGCTCCGCCACTTCCTCCGCTCCCGCGGAGGAGCTTCCCGCCGCAACCGCCAATGATCCGGCGAAACTTCATCTTTCTGCTCGTGTCCGCGGCCTGCGCCGCCGGGGAGGCTCCGGTGCCAAGCCAACGCATCGGCCTACCTCTGTCGATCAAGGAAGTGTATATCCCGGGCGGAGAGGTGAAGGCGAAGCCGCGCCGGGATCGCGAGCCGCCCCTGGTGGTGAGGATCCTGGAGGTGAGGCCGGCGAAAGACGGCAGCCGCTACGACTTCGAAATCCAAGGCATGGAAGCCGGGCGCCACAACCTGGCGGACTTCCTGGAACCGGTGGACGCTTCCGCCGCGGTGCCGCTTCCGGAGATCCCGCTGGAGATCACGGGCACCCTGCCGCCCGGACTGGTGCATCCGCACAAGGTGGCGCGCGGCAAGCTGCCGGAACTCGGGGGCTATCGTACGACGATGATCGTACTCGGCTCCGTCTGGCTCGCCGGACTCGGTGCGATCCTGATCTGGAAAAAGAAGAAGGCCACGGTACATGAAGCGGAGGATGAGGCTCCGCCGACCCTCGCCGAACGGCTGCGGCCCTTGGTGGACGGTGCCGCGAAGGGTGAGCTTTCTTCCGAAGAGCGCGCCCGCTTGGAGCGGCTCGTCATCGGCCATTGGCGCGAACGCCTGCCCGATATCGGAGCTCTGGCACCCGCGGAAGCAATGGTGAAGCTCCGCACGGATCCGGAGGCGTCCCCGCTCATCCTCGCCCTGGAGCGATGGCTGCATGCTCCTTCCAGCGGGACGCCGAAACCGGAGATCGAGAAATTGCTGGCTCCCTACGCGACATGACCTTCGCCCAACCATGGTTGCTCGCCCTGCTCGTCCTGCCGGTCGGGCTGGCGGTGTTCCTATGGAAGCGCGGGGGGCGGCGGGTGCCCCTGCCCTTCGATCATCAGCCGCTGCCGCGGGCGCGCCTGCTGGGCTTCCTGCTGCGCACGGCGGATCTGCTGCCCATCCTGCTGATGATGACCGCCATCGCGATCCTCGCGGGGCCGCGGCGGTTCGAGCAGCCGCGCAGCGAGCGGGAGATGACGAATATCCTCTTCTGCCTGGATGTCTCCGGTTCGATGATGGCGGCCTTCGGTTCGGACACGCGTTACGACGCGGCGATGGGAGCGGTGAACGATTTCATCTCCTACCGGAAAGGCGACGCCTTCGGCCTGACCGTCTTTGGCAGCAGCGTGCTGAACTGGGTGCCGCTGACCAACGACGTGTCCGCCTTCAAGTGCGCGCCTCCTTTCCTGCGGCCGGAGAAGCTACCGCCGTGGTTCGGCGGCACGGCCATCGGGATGGCGCTGCGCGAGGCGGAGAAGACCCTGCTGGCGAGCGACTCCGGCGACCGCATGATCGTGCTCTTCACCGACGGGGAGAGCTACGATCTGGAGAACGGGAACGACGTGGCGATCGCGCAAAGCCTC
>CBIHMP010000444.1:0-2606 GCA_966211015.1 uncultured Luteolibacter sp.
GGGGAATGCCCTCGCCCGCACGCCGAACCTCGACAAGCTGGCCGCGAGCGGGCTCCTCTTCGACAAGGCTTATTGCCAGTTCCCCCTGTGCAATCCCTCGCGCGTCTCCATGCTCACCGGGCGCTACCCTCAGGCAACGGGCGTGCTCGGGAACCGCGACGACTTCCGCAAGGACCATCCCGAATGGTTCACCCTCCCGCAGTGGTTCAAGCATCATGGCTACCTCACCGCGAAGACCGGCAAGGTCTTCCATGGCGGCATCGACGATCCCGCCTCCTGGAGTGCGAATGCAATGGAAGGCGTGAAGCTCGAAAAGCGTCCCGCGCAAACGACTTGGCCGCTGCCCGGCGATGACAAGCTGACCAAGAACGGAAAGAGCGACCGCCGGATCATCCTCGAGGGCAATGGCGACGGCCATCCGGAGAATGCCGTGGCCGACCGCGCGATCGGCTTCCTGCGGGCGAACTCCGACACACCCTTCTTCCTCGCCTGCGGCTTCGTCCAGCCCCACAGCCCGCCCACCGCGCCGCGGAGCTTCTACGATGTCCATCCCGCGGGCGATATCCCCCTGCCGCCGGATTTCGCGCCGCGCCCGACCGTTCCCGAAGGCTTTCCGAGGGCCTCCATCCGGCCGAGAAATGCCGATCTTTTCGCGGGGCGCGATGCCAGCGAGGGAGAGGCCCGGGAGATGATCCGCGCCTACCATGCAGGGATCTCGTGGATGGATTGGAATGCGGGACGGGTGCTCGACGAACTCGAGCGGCTCGGGCTCGCCGACGACACCATCGTCGTTTTCTGGAGCGATCACGGCTATCAATTGGGAGAAAAGGGCAAATGGTCCAAGGCGGGGTCGCTGTTCGAGGCGGGCACGCGCGTACCCCTCATCATCCGCGTCCCCGGCGGCCCGCCGAACGGCAGGTGCAGGCGCGTCGTCGAATCCATCGACCTTTTTCCGACTCTGGCGAAGCTGTGTGGTTTGCCCCTGCCTCCGGGGCTCCAAGGCCGGGATCTCGGCCCGCTGCTCGAGAACCCGGCGGCGGCTTGGGAGCACCCCGCCTTCACGATTTGGAGCGAGGACGGGAAGGGAGCCACGGGCACCTCGATCCGGACGGAGAAGTGGCGTTACGCGGAATATGCGGGCGGGGGTGCCCTGCTGCTCGATCCCGAGGCCGACCCCCACGAGACAAAGAACCTCGCGGAGGATCCCGAATTCGCCGGCGTGCGGGCCTCCCTGTCCGCGAAAATCACCGCTTTTCAAGCCGCCCGTACGGGGCGAAGCTCGGATTGAATGCCGAATTCCGAAAAAACCGGGAATTCCGCACGTTTAATATCCTCCGATGATTCCGATGAAAAGCCGATGGATCTGGAGTGCAGGCGGTGCCGCATTGGCGCTGGGCGCAGGAGTGATGATCGGACGCATCAGCGCCCCTGCCGCGGGCACCACCGCGTCGGGTGATACCGATGGAGGAAGCGCCGCACGCTCGGGCGAGCGGGGCCTGAGCTTGGCGGAGCGCCTTCAGCGCAAACGCGAGGCCGGGGGCAGGGAAGGTGCCGCCAAGCCCGTGGATCGGGATCTCAAGTCGATCATGGAGTCCACCAGCAGGCTGGACCGCACGCAGCGGCTGCTCGCTTTCCTGGATCGGCTGCCCGCCGACCAGTTCGCATCGGTTTACGACGAATTTCGCAATAGCCCCGGCGCGAATCTCCGCGGCTCCGAACGCTCGCTGATCCTTCAAGCCTGGGCCGAGCGCGATCCGATCACCGCCTTGGGTTTCCTTCAGGAGAAGGGGGCGCAAGACTGGGAGCGCGAGACGGCGGTGGCCACCTGGGCCGCAAACGATCCTCAGGCCGCCTTTGCCTGGGCTTCGTCCGCCCAAGACGAAGGGGACGTCAATAACTGGCTCCTAGGCGCCACCCGCGGCATCGCCGCGACCGATCCGGAACTAGCGCGGGACTTCCTGGCGCAGTTGGAAGGCCGCACCCGCGATCAAGCTCTCAACGCGATGCAGCCTTATGTGATGCAGTTCGGCTTTGACTACGCCACGGCGTGGATCTCCGGCGTGGGCGACGAGGCCGTCCGCAACCGCGCGACGCGCTCGATGGCCGACGATCTCGCGAATCTCGATCCCGAACAGGCGGCGCGCTGGAATACCGCCATGACTGATGTGGACCTCCGCCGGGACATCTCGGAAACCGTTGCCGACCGCTGGGCCCGCACGGATCTCGCCTCCGCCCGCCAATGGGTGGAGGGCCTCCCGGAGGACACGAAAACCGAGGCTGCCGAGGGCGTGGTGGCACGCTATGCGCGGGAAGACCCCGCAGCCGCCGCGCGATGGCTGGCCAGCCTCGGGAACAATCCCGACTTCGATGGTGCCCGTCAGCGCTTCATCGATGCGAGCTTCCGCAATTCTCCGGAAACCTCGCTCGAATTCGTGTCGAACTTGAGCAACCAGCGCGCGCAGCAGCAGGCCTATTGGCGCTACCTCGGCGGCTGGATGCGCCGGGACGAAAACGCGGCGCGCCAGTGGATGAACCAGAATGCGGGCAGCCTGCCACCGCAGATCGTCGAGCGGTTCAATCGTCCGCGGCAGTGAGAAGACGGCACG
>CBIHMP010000445.1:0-2599 GCA_966211015.1 uncultured Luteolibacter sp.
ACGGATCGTGGGATGGAGGCATTGACGCTCGCTCTCCCGCCCACTCCCGGCCGGATGTTCGCGATCTCCAGGCACTTCGCCGCCGGAGCTTTCCCGCCCAAGGGAATCCCGCCCGCTCCGTGCTGCGGAAGGATGACAGGATAGTCGCCCCCGCGATCGCGTAGTTAGGGCATGGTTGTGCCCGGGCCGCCTGTCCCGCTAGCGTCGGGCACCGGCCGGTCCGGTTTCATAACACGGATCCCCCCTCCGATGACTCCCTCCACCGCCCCTATGGACCATTCTGCCTTGCCGGCAGGGTGCCCCCTCACGGTCGTGCTGGACCACCGGGCGGCGATGGAGCCGGACGAGCTGATCTACCGCTTCCTGCCTGACGGGGAAGAAAAGGAGCAGACGTTGAGCTTGGGCGAATTGGCGCGGGAAGCCCGGGCGCTGGCGGGAGGACTCGCCAAGCGGGGCGTGAACGGCAAGCCCGTGCTCCTGATGGAGCCGCCCGGCCTGGGGTTCGTGACGGGGCTCTTTGCGTGCTGGTATGCGGGTGCCATCGCCGTCCCCGCCTATCCTCCGCGAGGCACCCGCCACCGCCAGCGGCTGGAGGCGATCCTGCGCGATTCGGGTGCCAAGTTCGCCTTGGGCGAAGCGCCGAAGCTCGCCATCCCGAACCTGCAGGTGCTCGATGCCGCCGAGCTCTCCGCAAGCGGCTCCCTCGTGGACAGCCCGGCCTCCGCAGGCAACCACCCCTGCCTCCTGCAATACACCTCCGGCTCCACCGCGGAGCCGAAGGGCGTCATGATCCACCACCGCAACTTGCGGCACCATTCCGGCGCGTTGTTCGCCACGATCCGGGCGCAGGAGATCCGGCGGGCATTGAGCTGGCTGCCGCCCTATCACGACATGGGCCTGGTGCTGAAGATCCTCTTCGCGCTCGAGGCGGGATTCTCCCTGACCTTCTTTTCGCCGGATCACTTCATCCAGCGCCCGATCCGATGGCTGCGGGCGATCAGCCGCCACCGGGCGGAGTTTTGCGGCGGCCCGAATTTCGCCTTCGAGATGTGCCTGCGGTCCATCCGCGACGAGGAGTTGCAGGGCTTGGACCTGAGCTGCTGGAAGGTCGCCCCCTGCGGTGCCGAGCGGATCCAGGCCAGCACCCTCGAGCGATTCACGCAGCGCTTCGCGCCTTACGGCTTCAATCCCGGAACCTTCACGCCAGGATATGGCCTGGCGGAGGCCACGCTAACGGTAACCGGCTGCCGGGCGGGCGAGCTGCCGCTCATTTCAAACCACCCCGAAACAGGCCGCCACGTTTCCTGCGGCAGGCCTTTGGACGGGCTCACCGTCAGAATCGCCGATCCCGCGACAGGCAAGACCTTGCCAACCGGCCGGATCGGCGAAATCCGGGTCAAGGGAGCAAGCGTCTCCCCCGGCTACTGGAACCGCCCGCAGCTCACCGCCTCCGCCTTCGGCGCGGATGGCGAACTGCATACCGGCGACCGTGGCTATCTGGAGAATGGCGAGTTGTATGTCGTGGGGCGGATCAAGGATCTGATCATTCTCGACGGTGCCAACGTCGCGCCCGAGGACATCGAATCCGCCTTGCTCGTCTTTCCCGAGATCACGGCGGCGGCGGCGGTCGCCGATGAAGCGGCCACCGGCGAAAGCGTGGCGCTGGCCTTGGAATGCGCCCGGCTTCCCCGGGAAAAGCTCACGGTTTTGTGTTCCGCGATCCGCAGACGGGTCGCGGACCTGGTTGAAATCCCGGTGGACCGGATCGTCCTAGTCCGCACGGGCACGCTCCCCCGCACTACTAGCGGCAAGATCCGGCGCGGAGCAACACGGGAAGCTCTCGCGACGGGGACGCTGGCGGCCATCTATGACGAGGCCTCCGCGCGCGAGGCACCGAGGCTGCCGACCGGTCCGATCCTCCACTACGTGCTGGATGCAGTAGCGGAAGCCACCGGCCGGGGCGGGGCCCGGCCCCAGGACGACCTGATCGCCTTCGGGATGAGTTCGATCGAAGCCACCCGTGTATCGGCCCTTCTGCGGGCGATGACGGGAGTGGAGCTGAGCCACGTCGATCTGTTTTCCTCGCCGTCGTTCGCGCATCTGGCGGCTACCGTCGAAAGCAAGGCGGGAGAAGCCATGCCCCTTCCGGAGATCATTCCAGGATCCGGCAAGGACGCGGGCGTGCTGACGCATTCGCAGGAGCGGATGTGGTTCCTGCACGAGCTGGAGCCGCAGAGCGCCGCCTACCATGTCTTCGGCGCGCTGGAAATGGACGGCCCGCTGGACCTGCCAGCCCTGCAAAAGGCGCACCAAAGGGTTCTGGAGCACCATTCGATCCTGCGGAGCCGCCATGCCGCCGAAGGAGGCCAGCCGGTGGTGTGGATCGATCCGTCGCTGCCGCCGCCGATCGAGCACGCGACCGCTCGCGGTCAGGACGCCTTGGAAGAAACGTTGCGCGCATTCGCATTGCGGCCTTTCGACCTGAAAGGAGCGCCGCCCCTGCGCGTGCAACTCGTGGCATGCGGGGACAACCGCCACGTTCTCGCCCTTTGCGCGCACCACATCGCGGCGGACGGATGGTCGATGCGCGTGGTGGTCA
>CBIHMP010000446.1:0-2569 GCA_966211015.1 uncultured Luteolibacter sp.
CCACGGCACCGGTCCCTTGAGTTTGATCCGGAGCGCGAGAGCGTTGCTGTAAAGGCGATTTCCGCTTCTTCCTGCGATTCCGTATTTCCGCCAACTTTTCGGTTGTCAAAACCCGGGACTGCCTCCTAAATCCCGCCCCACCTTCAGGGGGCACCAAATTAAAGGCTCGGTAGCTCAGTCGGTAGAGCAGCGGATTGAAAATCCGCGTGTCGGCGGTTCGATTCCGTCCCGAGCCACCTCCCTGTAATCAGTTGCCAGCAACCGGACCTTCCCCTCTACGGAAAGCCGTCCCCTGCGCGGACGCCGGGTGATCACCGCCCCGAAACGCCTCCTATTTGCCGATCACGGCGACAGCTTCGCGGTAGAAGTTTCCTGCGTTCATCCAGTCGTACCAGAAACCGTCGCTGGACTCTTCGGTGGTAAGTTTCGAGCCGATCTTCGCTTCGACCGGGCCGGTTGCCAACGCGAGCAGCGCCCGGGCCTCGGCAAGGCGACCCTCGCGCTGTTCCACCATGGCCAGCACCAGCCGGGCTGATGCGATTTGCGAAGCATTGGGTTTCGGCGATGCGATGCAGCGCCTGGCCCAAGCGCCGGCCCGTTCGTCGTTCCCGTCCCGGTACTCGGCAAGAGCCAGGGAAAAGCATCCCCAGGCCGCCATGTGCGGACTGCTGCCGACGACGCCGCCTTTGTCGTCCACCGCCGCCGACACGATCTCGATCAGGGGCCTGAGCCGCCCGAGCGTCTCCCTGTCCGCGGGGCGCAGCAGGCAGATCTTCAGCGTCTGCTCGCCGACTATCGGATGGGTCGTCTTTGAGAAACGTTCGAGGGTGAACTCGCGGAGGCGATCGTAACCTTCCGCGTCTCCGGTGAAACACAGGATGGCAGCGGCCGGCAGCAGGTTGCGTGAGACCGCATCATTATCGGAACTATCCACCGTCGAGATTGCCCGCGCGAATGCGGAATAGCGTTTGGCTGCTTCCTCCTGACGGCCGTTGGTAAAATGCCACTCCGCTGCTCTGCGGAAGGAATCGGCGGCTTCCAGCGAGGAAGGTGCATCCTCCACCGGTACCTGTGCCAGCAGCCGGTCGGCCTGCTCGAGTTTCCCGTAGCTGATGAGGACGGCCGCTTCCGACACACGTCCCCTCAACTTGGCGGCCGAGCTGAGTTCCGCCTCATTTGCCAGCGCCGATTCGGCAACCGCACGCAGCCGGCTCTGCTCCTCGCGCAAACCTTTCTCCAGGAAAAACATCCGGGTTGACACCGCCAATCCCGCGACAAGGCCTAGAACCGCGATACCGGCCCCGGCGAAGAGCACCCTGTTGCGCCGGATCAGCTTCGCGAGCTGGTAGCGCCGGCTCGGCGGGCGGGCCATGACCGGCTCGTCATTGAGAAAGCGCTGCACTTCCATGGCGAGGCCGTTGGCGGTGTCGTAGCGGCGCTGGCGGTCCTTGGCCATCGCCTTCATGACGATCCAGTCGAGGTCGCGGAGCTTGCCGTCACCACGGATCGTGGAGGGTAGCGGCGGCTCCTCCTCACGGACGATGCGGCCGGATTCCTCGAACCCGGATTCCTCGAGTCTCTTCGGGTCGAACGGGGGCTTGCCAGAGATCAGCTCGTAAAGCAGCGCGCCGAGGCTGTAGATGTCGGTGCGCGTGTCGATGTCGCCGCCCCCCGCGGCCTGCTCCGGGCTCATATAGGCAGGCGTGCCCAACGTTCGATCATGGCTGCTAGCCGTCGTGCTGAGCTCGCCGCCGCCTGCAGTCGCTTTTGCGATCCCGAAATCGATGACCTTGGGCTCGACCACGCCGCCGTGCTCGCGAACCAACACGTTGGAAGGCTTTATATCGCGATGGAGGACACCTTTCTGGTGGGCGTGCTGGATGGCCTCGCATACTTTCACGAAGAGCTGGAGGCGCGCTCTCACCCCCAAGCCGGCGGACTGGCAGAAATCCGTAATCTTCTGTCCATCGACCAATTCCATCACGAAAAACGGCCGCCCGGTGGAAGCGGTCCCTGCATCGAGGACACGCGCGATGTTCGGATGGTCCATCAAAGCAAGCGCCTGCCGCTCCAGCTCGAACCGCGCGATCACGCTTTCCGTGTCCATCCCCAACCGGATCACCTTCAGGGCAACCTGCCTAAGCACCGGCTCAAGCTGATCCGCCCGATAGACAACCCCATGGCCACCCGCGCCAAGCCGTTCGACAAGCTTGTAGCGCCCGATGCATACGCCGGGATCCGAGAGGGGCAGCGGTTGCGGGAACGCAGTACCTTCCTCACCTTCGAGGATGGCTATTCTGGTAACCGCCACCGGTATCTTCACCGGCGGGACATCGAAGAAGTCCTCAGCTCTTTCCTGGAGGTTCAAAAGACCCTCCAGCCGGGCCCTGAGAGACGGATCGCCGCGGCATGTGCGGTCCAAAAAGGCGTTCCGCTCCACTTGATCGGCAATGCCCGAGGCTGCCTCGAACAAGGTTCTCTCGATACTTTTGGAGAAGTCCATGAGAAGGCGGGGCTTAGAGGCTGTCTGAAAAATGATTTCGGAGTGATTTGAATCTGTACTATTTTG
>CBIHMP010000447.1:0-2557 GCA_966211015.1 uncultured Luteolibacter sp.
ATGCCGTGGAGATCAAGTACTCGATCCTCCTTTCCTGCACGAATGTCGGGCACCTTAGCTACGTGGGCGATTCCGTGCTGGGTGAAAAGGTGAACTTCGGCGCGGGCACCGTGACCTCCAATCTCCGGCACGATGGAAAGAACCACCGCACCGAGGTGGACGGCGTCCTGATCGACACCGGCCGCCGGAAGTTCGGCTGCATCGTCGGCGATGGCGTGCACACCGGCATCAATACCGCCATCTACCCCGGCCGGAAGCTCTGGCCCGGGACCAGCACCCGCCCCGGTGAAATCGTCCAGCGGGATGTCACGAGCAATGAGTGATCGTCCGCGTCCATTCCAGCGGCTATCCCCGGGAGCGCGCTCTTTTCATCGTTTAAAAATTAGTGCTTAATAATTAGTAATTTCCCCAACACATGTGCGGCATCGTCGGATACATCGGTAAAGCTTCCGCCCCCTCAGTCCTCATCAACGGCCTGCGGCGCCTCGAATACCGCGGCTATGACTCCGCGGGTCTCGCGATCCTGGAGAACGGCGCGATCGTGGTCAGCAAGGCGCCGGGCAAGGTGGCATCCCTGAATGACAAGGCCCGCGCGGATTGGCCTGCGGAGCGCTTCACCCGCGCGTCCACCGGCATCGCCCACACCCGCTGGGCCACCCACGGCCCGCCGACGGAAGTCAATGCCCACCCGCACCTCGATCAGTCCGGCGACATCGCGCTGGTCCACAATGGCATCATTGAAAACTACCGCTCCCTGCGCAGCCGCATGGAAGGAAAGGGCCACCATTTCTACTCGGAGACCGATACCGAGGTGCTCGCCCATCTCATCGGCGACCGCTACAAGGGCGATCTCTTCCAGGCCGTGTGCGATGCGCTGAGCCAGGTGGAAGGCACCTTCGGCATTGCCGTGATTTCCGCGAAGGAGCCGGGCAAGATCATCACCGCCCGCCGCGGCAGCCCGATCGCCATCGGCGTCGGGGAAGGGGAGACCATCGTGGCTTCGGATGCCTCCGCCATCATCGCGCACACCCGCCAGGTGATCTACCTGGAGGACAACGACATCGCCATCGTCACCGCGGACAATGTGGACATCCGCGATCTCAACCAGGTGCCCGTCACGCGCGAGGTCAATGAACTCGGCTACGATGCCGCCGCCGCGGAGAAGGGCGGTTTCGAGCATTTCATGCTGAAGGAAATCCACGAGCAGCCGGATTCCCTGCGCAATGCCATCCGCGGCCGGCTCGATTTCAATCTCGGCTCCTCCGTGCTCTCCGGCATGGGCACCTCGCCGCGCGAGCTCGCGGAGATCCAGCGCGTGGTGCTCGTCGGCTGCGGCACCTCCCTGCACGCCGGCTTGGTCGGCGAATATGCCTTCGAGGACATGGCCGACATCCATTCGGAGGTCCAGCAGGCCGCGGAATTCCGCTACCGGAATCCCATCATCGGCAGCCGGGATCTCGTCGTCGCCATTTCCCAATCCGGCGAGACCGCGGATACGCTCGCGGCCGTCCGGGAGGCGAACCAGAAGGGTGCCTTCGTCATGGGCCTTTGCAATGTGGTGGGCTCCACCATCGCGCGGGAGACCGGCCGCGGGGTCTATCTCCACGCGGGGCCGGAAATTTCCGTGGCCTCCACGAAGGCCTTCACCTGCCAGGTGGCCGTCATGCTGATGATGGCGCTGAAGCTCGGCCGCGGCCGCCGCTTCTCGCGCGATGAAGGCATGAAGTTCGCCCGCGAGATCGAGTCGATCCCCGCGCTGGTGGAAAAGGTGATCGCGCAGAGCGACCGCATCGCCGAGATCGCCGCGCGCTACGCGGCGAACGAACACGCCTTCTTTATCGGCCGCGGTCCGCTGTATCCCGTAGCCTTGGAAGGCGCGCTGAAACTCAAGGAAATCTCTTACATCCACGCGGAGGGCTACCATGCCGCGGAGCTGAAGCACGGCCCCATCGCCCTGCTCCAGGAGGGCACGCCGGTCATCGCGCTGGCGAACGACATCCCCGGCAAGGACAAGACCCTCGGGAACGTGGAAGAGTGCCGCGCCCGCGGTGCCCGGATCCTCGGCATCGTCACCGAGGGCGACCTCGAGGCCGCGGAGGCGATGGACGACGTCATCGAAATCCCCGCCTGCCATCCCCTCGTCAGCACCGTGCCCACCGCCGTCGCCCTCCAGCTCCTCGCCTACCACATCGCGAACCAACGCGGCTGCGAGATCGACCAACCGAGGAACCTCGCGAAGAGCGTGACGGTGGAGTGATGGGGGTGAGGAATACTATGAAAATTGAGTAGTGAATATTGGAAAGGCGAATGCCGGAACGTGTGGGGTGGGGAGTGGGTATTGATTAGTGATTGTTGAAGAGGCGGCGACCCGGAATTGAGCGCGTGTCGGAGGCCCGGAATTGAGCGCGTGTCGGCGGCCGTTGGGCCTGTCGCTTCTTCAATATTCATTATTCAATACTCACTATTCATTTCCCCCTCCCCGCCCCGGAGGGGCATCGGAAATTAGCCGGTGGCGAAAGCCACCGGTTAGGTCGGGCGGATCGATCGCGTCCCGGAG
>CBIHMP010000448.1:0-2555 GCA_966211015.1 uncultured Luteolibacter sp.
TGGCCTCCGTGGAAGGGGTGAAGGATATCGCCCTGACCACCAACGGCGTGCTGCTGGCCCATCATGCCGAAGGACTGGCCCTCGCGGGACTGGGGCGGGTCACGGTGAGCCTGGATGCGTTGGACCCGGAGATTTTCGCCCGGATGAATGGCGTGGGCGCGAAGGTGGAGCGGGTGCTGGCGGGAATTTCGGCGGCACAGGCCTTCGGCCTGAAGGTGAAGGTCAATGCGGTGATCCAGCGCGGCGTGAACGAAGCCGAAGTCCTGCCGCTCGCGCGCTGGGCGAAGGAGTATGCCATCGACCTGCGTTACATCGAATACATGGACGTGGGCGAGACCAACGGCTGGAAGCTCGACGAGGTGGTCTCCGCGAAGGAGCTGCTGGAAGTGCTTTCGACCGAATTCGATCTCGCGGCGCGCGATCCCGCCTACCGCGGGGAGGTGGCGCTGCATTGGGAGCATCGGGACAAGAGCTGCGAGCTGGGCGTGATCGCCTCGGTCACGCGTCCCTTTTGCCGGGACTGCCAGCGCATCCGTCTATCCGCCGACGGCAAGCTTTATACCTGCCTCTTCGCCGCAAACGGGCACGATGTCCGCGGACTGCTCCGCGGCGGGGCGGGGGATGAGACCCTGCGCGCCACGATCAACGGCCTGTGGAGCGTGCGGGAGGACCGCTATTCGGAGGAAAGGGGCATCGTCACGCGGCCGAAGGCGGAAATGAGCTACCTGGGGGGGTGAGGCAGGGCAAGGCTTCAGCGTTTTCGGATGCTCATGCAGAAGGGTTCCAGCGGATACCATGCGGTGAAATGCGAGATGCTCGTCTGCTCCTTTCCCCGCAAAGGATCGATGAAGGTAATTTGATTCCCCTTTATCTCGAGCACGGCGACGAAGTGGCCCACCATCTGGCTTCCGGTGCCAATCATGGCGGGAAGGTCCTCCGACGGGGGGAGCCCTTTCGGAGCGGAAAAGGTGGCGTCGTAACCCATCGCCTCGACGGCGCGGGCGAGGTGCCACGCCTCGGTGCCGCTCTGGGAGGTCCACCCGGCTATAGCCAGATCGCTTTCCCTGATCTCGCGGTCTCCCAGGTGGCGAAGGATGCTCGCGACACTGGCCGGACCACAGGTCACCATGGAGCTCTGGATACAAGCATCGCCGATCCATGTTTCCTTCAATTGAGAGCGATCAAGCGGGCGGATAATTGGTTTGAGAAAGGGGATCACCAGGATGAAGACCGTCACGGCGGTAGGCACCGGCTTCAGGAGCTTCGGCAAAAGCACGCGCCAGATCCCCGCGGCCAATCCGAAGATGGCGAGAAACCCTTCCGAGAAAGAAAGCGCCCGAAGCTGATAGAGTAGCGGTGGCTCCGGCAGGAGGTGGACATAGTAGAGCGTGAACCATGCGCCGGGCAGGCAGCATAGGGCGGTGATGATCCCTGCGGCGAGGCGCCCACGAGGAGAGAGTCTTTGCCCCAGTTTCGACCCGATGACATGCAGCGCGGCGAAGGCCGCGAGCGTGATGGCCAGAACGACCGGCGCGGACAAGCTCATGCGTTCAAGAAACCCGTGAGCGGGCTGGTGGCGGAGGCGGAAGACGATACTTCGGGCAGCCCCAGCTCGTAAGCCTCGCGGCCCGCTTCGACGGCTTTCTTGAAGGCAATGGCCATGCGCACGGGATCGGACGCGATGGCGATGGCGGTATTGATCAGCACGGCGTCCGCACCCAGCTCCATCGCCTCCGCGGCATGGCTGGGCGCGCCCAAGCCGGCATCCACCACCACCGGCACGATGGCTTGCTCCACGATGATGCGGATCTGGTCGCGCGTGGCCACCCCGCGGTTCGAGCCGATGGGCGCGCCGAGCGGCATCACCGTGGCGGTGCCAGCTTCCTGCAGGCGTTTCGCCAGCACGGGATCTGCATTGATGTAGGGCAGGACGGTGAAGCCTTCCTTCACGAGGATCTCCGCGGCTTTCAGGGTCTCGATGGGATCGGGCAGGAGGTAGGTGGGATCCGGGTGAATTTCCAGTTTCACCCACTTCGGCAGGCCTGCCGCGGCCGCCAGACGGGCGAGCCGGACCGCCTCCTCCGCATTCATCGCGCCGCTGGTATTCGGCAGGATGAGGTATTTCTCCGGATCGATGAAATCGAGGATGTTGGCGTACGGGTCGGCCTTGCCGGAGAGGTCCGCGCGGCGGAGCGCCACGGTCACGATCTGCGAGCCGGAGGCGGCCAGCGCATCGCGCATCGCTTCATTCGAGGAAAACTTCCCCGTGCCGACGAAGAGGCGGGATGAAAATTCGCGACCGGCAATGACAAGCGGCTGGGACATCAGGCCGCGGACTTTATGGGAGCGGGCCCTGCTTGCAAGCGGCGTGTGTTCCGGCGGGCGCTGGCGATCCGGCGGGCTTCCATCGTGATCTTTGCAAGGTCCGTCGGCCGCGCTTGCACCCGGAAAACGGCCCGCTAGCGTCGCGCCCGTGTCCACCGTGCCGCTTTCACGCACCGCGCCCGCCGGCATCGGCGGCCGGTGGCTCCGCGTCTTCCTGTGGGGGATGGCAC
>CBIHMP010000449.1:0-2511 GCA_966211015.1 uncultured Luteolibacter sp.
AAGCCCGCCCGTGTGAAATACCCCGTGATGGCGGGAGGTTCCACCCCGGTGCCGAGCGACGGCATCCCGCACGCGATGGTTTTCGGCACGGACGGCAAGCTGGTCTGGCACGGCCATCCCGCTGCCGATGAATTCGAGGACGCCGTGAAGGACGCCCTCAAGACCGTGGCGAAGAAGTAAGCCGCTCCGATTTCTCCCGCGCCGCTCCGGAGTTCCGGAGCGGCGTTTTTGTTTTCGCATGTCCGGAACGGATGTTCTTCGTGCCGGACTCGGTCAAAAATCACGACAACCTCTTTCCGCACAAGCTTTGCGCGAAATCCGCATTCCGTCCGCGGCTTTTGCCATTCAAGCTCTCGCCCGCCATGTTCTCCGACGCGCTTGCTTCCCACCTCCGCACGACGCTCTCTGAAATCGAATCCGCCGGGCTCTACAAGCGGGAGCGGCTGATCGACTCGACGCAGAATTCCACCGTCCGCCTGAAGGACGGCCGCGAGGTGATCAACATGTGCGCGAACAACTACCTCGGCCTCGCGGATCACCCAGAGGTGGTGGCGGCGGCAAAGGCCGCGCTGGACCGGTGGGGCTTCGGCATGGCCAGCGTGCGCTTCATCTGCGGCACCCAGACCCTCCACAAGCAGCTTGAGGAAAAGATCTCCGCCTTTCTCGGCACGGAGGACACGATCCTCTACCCGAGCTGCTTCGATGCGAACGGCGGGCTCTTCGAGGTGCTGCTCGGACCTGAGGACGCGGTGATTTCGGATTCGCTCAATCACGCCTCGATCATCGACGGCGTCCGCCTGTGCAAGGCGAAGCGTTTCCGCTACGCGAACAACGACATGGCCGATCTGGAGGCCCAGCTCCAGGCCGCGGATGCCGCCGGTGCGCGCTTCAAGCTGATCACCACCGACGGCGTCTTCTCAATGGACGGGATCATCGCCCAGCTCGACCAGGTGCATGCGCTGGCGGACAAGTACAATGCGCTGGTGCACTTCGACGACTGCCACTCCACCGGCTTCCTGGGCGCTCGCGGGCGGGGCACGCACGAGCATTGCGGGCTTTTCGGCAAGATCGACCTCACCACCGGCACGCTCGGCAAGGCCCTCGGCGGTGCTTCCGGCGGCTACACCTCCGGGAAGAAGGAGATCATCGATCTGCTGCGCCAGCGCTCGCGGCCCTATCTTTTCTCAAATACCATCGCCCCCCCGATCGTGGCCGCATCCCTGAAAGTGTTCGAGATGCTCGAAGCTTCGACGGAACTGGCGGACCGGGTGAAGTCGAACACCGGATATTTCCGCGAGGCGATGGCCGGCACGGGTTTCAAGATCGCGGGCAAGGATCACCCGATCTCGCCGGTGATGCTCGGCGATGCGGCGCTGTCTCAGAGATTCGCCGACAAGCTTCTGGAGCACGGGGTGTATGTCATCGGTTTCTTCTATCCGGTGGTGCCGCAGGGCACGGCGCGCATCCGCACCCAGATCAGCGCGGCGCACACCCGCGAGCAGCTCGACAAGGGGATCGAAGCCTTCGTGAAAACCGGCAAGGAACTCGGGGTAATCTGAGGCCGGCCCCTAGTTGCCCGCCATCGAGTCCAGTACCTTGGCCCGAAGATCCGCATCCCGGATGTGGCCGGCATATTTTGCCGCGAGGCCCGCCTGATCCTTCGCGATCTGCGTGACGAAATCCGCCATCATTTGATCGCGCCCGCCATCGTCGGGCATGCGGGCCAGCCACGCCCCCGCCTGTTCCGGCGATCGGGTGGACCATTCCTGCACCACATTGCGGATCGCGACTTCCCGCAGCTCCGGATTGGAAAATCCGGCGACCCAATCCGCGGTCGAGGCCGGGTCCTGGCGCGCCCAATTCATGACCACGCCGCCGACGGTGTTCAGATCGAGCGGGACGTCGCCAAAGCGGGAAAGGATCTCCGCGGCTTCCCGGGGATTCTGGTTGGACACATTTTCCAACAAGTGGGTGACAAAGGAGGACTGGACCTCGACCGACTTCAACCGCTCCACCTGCGCTACGGCTGCCTCCAGATCGTTCTCGCTCCAATGCTTCACCAGACTACCCAAGGTCGTGTGCAAGCGCGCGGGGTCCGACTGGCCTTCCGCGAGCGCGAGCTCAAGCCCCCTCTCCGGATCGGTGTAGGCGAGTGCTTCGACGGCGGAGGCCAATGCCTTGTATTTCAAATCGGGCTTCGAGAGGCGGGCGAGCCAGGCGATGGCGCCGTCCGGATCCTTTTGCGCCCATTGGTTGGCGATGCGTTCCTCGATCTGCCCCCGGCCGTCGGCCTCTTCCAAAGAAGAAGCCCATCGGGCGGCGGCAGCGGGATCCGCTTCCATCAAGCTATCCGTGACGATGAGCAAGGCATCGGTGCGGGTTCGCCCCTCCGGCAATTGCATCGCCCAGTCCTTGGCACCTTCCGGATTCTCCGCTGCCATCCCGAAAGCGAGACTCATCGCCGCGTCGGTCTTCGCCTGTCCGTCCGGCAGAAGGTCGAGCAGACCGGTG
>CBIHMP010000450.1:0-2509 GCA_966211015.1 uncultured Luteolibacter sp.
CAGGAGCTGCTGCTCTTCCGCACGTTCTTCATCCGGCACGCCGATGAAAGTCTTCACCTTGAGGCGGCGGATTTCGATTTCGCAGGATTCGGTCATCGGATGCGGGATCATCGTGAAGGCGGCGACCGATCCGTCAAGGGAGCTGCGGGACCTCCACCCGCAGCGGGCTGGAGGCCCGCGCTCCCGGGGATGCCGCTTGACCCATTGTCGCCCGTCCCGCATTCCATCGCCGTGCCCTTCTGGAAATCGCCGGCCTTCATCATTATCGGAGCGCAATTGCTCTTCTCGATCTCCGACTACCTGGGGGCACGGGCCATGAAATCGCAGGGCTTCACGCCCGCCGCCTTTTTCACCTGGTGGTTCCTGATCTACACGGTGATCCGGCAGATCGCGGTCTTCGGTCAGCTCTACATCTACGCGAATGTCGAACTCGGCCGCAGCGTCGCGCTTTTCGGTGCGGGCTCGATCATCATCGGCAACCTGATGGGCTACCTTCTGCTGAGCGAAAAACTCACGGTGCCGGTGTACGTGGGAGTATCCCTCGCGATCTGCGCCTTCTTGGCGCTCGCACTTTTGCCCGCGGGTGCCAAAGCTTAGGGCGCGTGACCACCCTCATCCTCATCGGCGGCCACAGCAGCCGCATGGGCCGCGACAAGGCCCTCATCGAGCGCCCGGACGGGCGGCGGCAGATCGATTGGCTGGTGGAACTCGCCCGACCCGCTGGTGGAGAGGTGGTTCTTTCCATGCGCGAGCACTCTCCCCCGCCGCTCGCGCTGCCGGTGATCGTGGATTCTCACCGCGAGGCCGGTCCTTTGGCGGCTCTCGCGTCATTTTATGCCCGTCGTCCCGGCGAGGCCGCCTTGGTATTGAGCTGCGATCTCTTCTTGCTCGATGCGGAGACGGTCCGGCACCTGCTCGCGGGTCGCGATCCGGCACGCCTTGCCACTTGCTTCTCCAATCGCCTGGACGGGCTGCCGGAGCCGCTCTGCGCGATTTACGAGGCCGCGGCGCTCGCACGAGCGGGAGCATGGCTGGAAGAGGGCGGAGGGGGCGCGCGAGCGTTTCTCCGGGCTTTGGATCCGCTCACGCTGGACCTCCCTCACCCTGCCTCGCTCGACAGCGTCAATACCCCCGCGGAGCTCGCGGAGAGCTTTTCAAAGCTCCGGCGCGGCGTGGCGGAGAAAACGGTGGCGGCGAGCTATCCCGGCTCCCCCGGAGTCACCCCCATCGTCACCCTTGCGAATACCGTGGCAGGGCTCTTTGAAGAGCTCCGCTTTCGTCACCGTTTGCCGTCTTTGCAAAAGGGGCTGGAGCCCCTGAAAAATGGCTATCCGTGCGAATGGGAGACGGAGCTTGCGGAAGGTGACCGAATCGAATTCTCCCTTGCCCGCTAAGAGACGGGACGCGGGGTTCGGGATCCCCCTGTGCATTCCCCGGGTTGACAGGGGGCGGGATCCCGCCATTGCTTCCGCCGCCGTGAGTCCCGAATTCGTCAAGGAAGCCCTCCGTAATGTCCGCTATCCCGGTTTTTCCCGGGACATCGTTTCCTTTGGCCTGGTGAAGGACGTCCGGCACGAAGACGGGGTGCTGCGTGTCCATATCGAAATCGCCACCAAGGACCCGAAAGTGCCGGAGCAGATTTTCAAGGATTGCCACGCGATTCTCGATCCCCTCCCGGACGTGGGGACCGTGAAGGTGGAGATCGAGGTCAAGGAACCGCAGGGCTCCCAAGGCGGCAGCCAGGAGGCGATCCAAGGCAAATCCTCGATTCCCGGGATCAAGCGGGTCATCGCCGTGGCCTCGGGGAAAGGCGGCGTCGGAAAATCCACCGTCGCCGCGAATCTCGCTGTCGCGCTCGCCAAATCGGGCGCAAAGGTCGGCCTCTGCGATTGCGATCTCTACGGACCCTCGGTCGCCCAGATGTTCGGCAGCCGCGAAAAACCCATGGCCAACGAGCGCGACGAGATCATACCGGTCGAGGCTCATGGCTTGAAACTGATGTCGATGGGTTTCCTTCTGGAGGACCGCTCGCCCGTGATTGTCCGCGGGCCGATGGCCACCCGCTACACCCAGCAATTCCTCCGTCAGGTGGCGTGGGGCGAACTGGACTACCTCGTTCTCGATCTGCCGCCTGGCACGGGTGATATCCAGCTCACGATCGTCCAGACCGTGGCGGTGGATGGCGCGGTGATCGTCACCACGCCCCAGGAAATGGCGCTCATCGACGCACGCAAAGCGGTTTCGATGTTCGCCAAGGTGAACGTCCCCATCCTCGGTCTCGTGGAGAATATGGCTTGGTTCGAGTGCGACCACGGCCAACGCTACTATCTTTTCGGCGAGGGAGGCGGGGTTCGGGAGGCGGCGGCCTTGAATGTCCCGCTGCTCGCGCAAATCCCCATCGACCCGCAGACCCGCGAACGTGGGGATGCCGGAACTCCCGTAGCCCTCATTCCCGCGGCGGAGCACCCCGTTTCCGCCGCCTTTTCGCAAATCGCCGCCTCCTTGCGCG
>CBIHMP010000451.1:0-2501 GCA_966211015.1 uncultured Luteolibacter sp.
GTTTTCGCAGCTTCACCCCGGTGCGCGTGTCCAGTTGTCGGATCTCTCCAGCACCGAGATGCGGGACGGGCTGGTGCAGGGGAAGATCGATGTCGCCGTTACAGTCCCTTGGGAAGGAGACGCGCAGGCGGTGAAATGGACTCCCGTGCGCCGCCACGGGATGTGCCTCGCCGTCCCTGCTTCCCATCCTTTTGCCTCGAAAAAAGCGGTCGCCCTCGCCGACCTGGAAGGGCAGCGGCTGCTGCTCTTTTCCCGCAACGATTACCCGGAGTACTGGCAGTCGGTCACCCGGATGTTCCGTGAAAATAACCTGCAGGCCAAAGTGGCCGGGGAATTCGACGGCGTGGCCAGCCTCGGGGCCGCCGTGGAGGCCGGGCTGGGAGTGGCCCTGATGGCGGCGGGAAGCAGGGTGGACCGGGTGGTGCTCCTGCCCTTGTACCCGGCGCCCGAGCCGGTCTGCGTCGCCGCGGGAGTGCCGGCCGCGAGGGATGTGTCTAAGGTTGTCGAAGTATTTATCCGGGAGTTGGTGCGAGTGGCGGAAGAGGAAGATCTCCGGTCGGCTGCCAAGCCTTGATGCTGAGTAGCACCCGGGGGGAAGCGGGCATTTCACGCACAATTTCCGGCTCGCGTGATCGGTTTTGTCGATGTAACTACGGGGGTATGACTGGTTCAGGCCAGGCTAGGAGATCCCCCCGCGCTTCCTCTCCTGGATTTGCGCTTGTGGTGTGTATGCTCTTGTTGCTGCTTTTGATGGTCCTTGCGCTGGGGTTGATGGGCCTGTCGTCCGTTGAGCTTCAAAGAGCCACGCGGGATGACTACGCCGCCGCAGCCCGTGCGAATGCCCGGCTCGCGCTTGCCGAAGCGATCGGCCAGCTCCAGCGGGCGGCCGGTCCCGACCAGCGGATCACCGCTACGGCGGAAATTTTCGGCGAGCAGGTGCGGCAGCCGCATTGGACCGGCGTCTGGCGCTCCACGCGCCCGGATGGGAGCCCGATCATGGCACGGGATGACTTGGCGGGCGGCTTGCGCGACCTGCGGCTGCAGGACGGCGTCTCGCCGGCCGACGAGGTGGTGGAGTGGCTGGTGAGCGGGAATGCGTCTCCTTTCGACGCCTCTCCGGAAGAACGTGTCAGACTTGCCGGAACAGATGCCGGAAAGGGGAATGAAGTGGAGGTGGAGAAGCTCCCGGTGGCCGATCGATCGGGAAATGCGGTCGGCCATTATGCGTGGTGGACGGGCGATCTGGGGGTGCGGGCGAACATCGCGACCCACGATCCGAGGGCGGACACCCCGGCCAATCCCGCGCTTCCCTCGGACGGCGGGATGTATCGCGTGATGACTTCCCAAGCCGCCGATGTTTCCCGCATGAACGGCGGCGTGGAGCTGGGGGAACGCGAGGACCGCCGGCTCGCCAGTCCCGGCACCGCGCAATTGTCGGCGGCCGGACCCTCGTGGGCCCGCGAGCATGCGTTCGATTTCACCGTGGATTCCCGCGGAGTCCTTGCCGACGTGGCTGCGGGCGGATTGAAGCGGGATCTCACCGCCTACCTGCTGAGCAGCGGAACGATTCCGGAGAAGGCGGGGATCACGGGCCTGACTGATGACGCCGCGCTGGCAGGCGTCGGGGCGGACCTGAAGAAGAGCGCGGTTTCCAGCCGCCATGCCCTCGCCGCGCCGCGCTTCGGCCTGCTCAGGGATTGGGCCCGCTCCGCGACGGCGTTCAACGGCGGCAGGATGGAGAGCCGCCTGCCTGAGATCGACAAATCTTCCGCCGATCTCAGCCGCACCCTGGCGCTCGCAAACGAGGCCGCCGTGAAGCTTTCCGGCAACCGCACCGCGGCGCTCCAGCCTGTCCTCGTGGAGGCGAGCAACTTCACCCACATGAGCACCTACGTGCACAGCGACGGTGCCACCAAGGTCTATCAGATCCGCCAGCTCATGTATCCGCGGGTGGTGTTGTGGAACCCCTATAACGTGACCCTCTCCACCGCCGCCATGATTGCGATGATGCAAGGAAACGGGCGGCAGGAAATGTGGACGGAGAACGTCAATACCAACAACCTGCCCTCCTATGCCTTCCGGAGGGAGACCCAGTGGCTGATGTTCGAGGGGGGGCGCAGCACCGCCTTCAGCGCATCCGGCGGAATCATGAATTCCCAAGGTTACAACGACCCCTACATGGGCTCGTACTACTTCAGCATCCCGGCCACCACCTTCGAGCCGGGCGAATGCCTGGTGTTTTCCCCCGCAAGATCGGGGGAATACGACGGCCTCAGCGCCTACCGTCCGGGTCCCTACGATCTGGCCAGGAACGAGCTCACCTGCGATCTGCCGCCGGATCCGGGACGTTGCTATTACGTGTCCGCGAGCGAGATCGGCGGCGGCATCAAATACCTGCCGGTGAAATACTGGTACGAGCCCACTCCTTACTGGGGAAGCGGTGGGCGCGGGGTGGAGAATCAAAGCGACGACACCCGGGTGATCCTCAAGAGCATGGCGGG
>CBIHMP010000452.1:0-2477 GCA_966211015.1 uncultured Luteolibacter sp.
GAGTGCAACGAGAGCCTCCGCGCGTATGGGATTCCGAAGCACCGTCATCTTTCGGAGATCGAGCAGGAGTTGTCGCTCGCGGCGGGAGAAGCCGTGCTCATCACTTTCATCCCGCACCTGGTGCCCGTGAACGCCGGCATCGCGACCTCCACGACGGCCAAATTGCGGGCCGGGATCGATCCCGCCGCGATCGGCGAAGCTCTGGAAGCGGCTTACGGCGATGCCCCCTTCGTCCGACTGCTGGGCCCGGGCGGATGCGCGGATACCAAGAACGTCACGCGCACGAACTTCATCGACATCGGCTGGACCCATGATCCGCGCACGGGGCGGGTTATTCTAACCAGCGCCGAAGATAACCTTGGAAAAGGGGCGGGGGCACAGGCGGTACAGTCATTCAACCTCATCTTCGGCCTTCCCGAGACAGCCGGGTTGCAAACGGCCTGAGAATCGTTCAATTTCGCCCTCCCACCCTTGCAGACCCAGCCATGGATTTCCCCGTCACCCGGATCAAAGGCGGCGTAGGCGCGCCGCGCGGCTTTCAATGCTCCGCGGTTTCCTGCGGTATCAAGAATCCCGCCGTCCAGCGCCTCGATCTCGCCCTCATCTACTCGGAGAGCCCCTGCACCTCCGCCGGCACCTTCACGGTGAACCGGGTGAAAGCCGCACCGGTAAAGCTGTCCCAGGCACATCTACGGAAAGGCGACCTGCGCGCGATCGTGGCAAATAGCGGCAATGCCAATGCCTGCACCGGCGTCCAGGGAATCCACGACGCGAAGCTGATGTGCAACGGCGTCGCCAAGCCGCTCGGGTTGAACCGGGCGGAGATCGGTGTCTGTTCCACCGGGGTGATCGGCCTGCCGATGCCGATGGTGCGGATCGAGCCCCGCTTCAGCGAGCTGGTGGAGGGCCTCGGCCGCGACCGCGGCACCGATGTCGCGAAGGCGATCATCACCAGTGACACGCACCATAAGGAAATCGCCATCTCCTTCGATCTCGGCGGCCACCGCGTCCGCATCGGCGGCTGCGTGAAGGGCGCGGGCATGATCTCGCCGAATATGGCGACCATGCTATGCTTCATCACCACGGACGCGAATGTCCCGCGGGAGGCGCTGCGCAAGTCGGTGCTGGAGGGCGTGGAGGATAGCTTCAACCGGATCACGATCGATGGCGACATGAGCACCAACGACACGGTGCTGGTGCTCGCCAACGGCCGGTCCGGCATGCCGCCGATCCGGCGCGGCAGCGGCCTGTGCAAGCAGTTCCGCGACGCGCTGCGATGGGTGATGCTCGAGCTGGCACAGGCGGTCGTGAGGGACGGCGAGCGGGTGACGAAATTCGTGACCGTGCAGGTGAAGGGCGCACGCACCTATCTGGAATCGAAGCTGGTCGCGGAGGCCGTGTGCAAGTCGGCGCTGGTGAAGTCTTCCTGGAACGGCGGCGACCCGAACTGGGGGCGCGTGCTTCACGCGGTAGGCTATTCGCGCGCCCGCATCCGGGAGGAACTGGTGGATATCTTTTATGACGGGAAGCCGGCCTGCCTCGGCGGCTTGCAAGCGCCCACCGCGATGGACGAGTTGCGGGAGATCGCGGCGAAGCCGGAATTCAAGATCGAGATCCACCTCAATCAGGGGGACGCGGATTACACCATGTATTCCAGCGATCTCTCGCCGGAGTACATCGATTTCAACCGCTCCGAATACGCCTACTGGAAGCAGGCGCGGAAGGACGGGCTGGTTTGATAGGATTCCTCGTCACCGATCCGCGTCCTCCAACAGTTCGTTAGATTCCAGAAGGACAGAATTTCCGTCGATTTCAACAATCCTCCAAAGGTTCTTGTCCAGATGAGGCAGGAGTACTTTGGCAACCGTGTCCTGGAGGAAGTAACCCTTATTCCACGAGGCGCTTTGCGAAAATGTCCATGATGGAGACCATTCTATCCGTTTCGTTCTCGTGTGCCTGATTCCTCGGTAGTAGTAGTCCGAAACAATGGCCGTCTTGCGGCGGTCTTCACGCACCATCAAATCGGGATACGCCAACACGGGCGGAGTGAAATCGAAATAGAACTCTTCAATTCGATTCCCCCGCTGGATCTTCTTCCAGATCACACGCTCGATGTCGTCCCGTGTAACGTACTTCAGCAACTTTGCGGGATAGTTTTCCGGATCGGCCAGGTATCCTTGAACAGCATGAAATTTTTCGAAACTGCCTCTTAAAGCCGGTTCGTGGACGATCAATTCTTCCATCACACGTTGGGGCAATGCCAATGTAGATTCCGGCTGAAAAACTAGACCGTTCAGGCCGGAGCAAATTTGGAGAACAGCCTTCGGGTGCTCTCCTTGAACGCCCCCAAAACGCAACACTTCGGTGAAGACGTCGCCAATCGGGTGGCTGATATGCCGGTAGAGGTACTTCACGAACAGCCAGAGCTTTCAATAGCAGATCTGGAGATTTGTCGATCTTGCATCGTCGCCCTGCCC
>CBIHMP010000453.1:0-2471 GCA_966211015.1 uncultured Luteolibacter sp.
CGATTCCAGCGGATCCTTCCTCAGCAGGCGGTCGGCCTCCTCGGTATTGCCCTCGCTGAGGAGGATGGCGGCGTGGGAGACGTTCGCCCGCGCCTGGGCCTGGCGTTTGAGACGGGCCTGCTCGGCGAGCGCGTCCTTCTCGCGGAAGTAGAGGACGGTCGTGGTGCCCAGGCCCGCCAGCAGGGACAGCAGCATCGCCAGGCCGAGCACGCAGGTCGTGCGGTTCCGCTGGAAGAACTTCCGCAGGAAATAGCCGCGGCTCGGCTTCCGCGCGATCACCGGCTCGTTCCGGAGATACCGCCGGATGTCCATCGCCAGGCTGTTCGCGGTCTGGTAGCGGCGGTTCCGCTCCTTTTCCAAGGCCCTGAAAATGATCCAGTCGAGCTCGCCGCGCAGCGTGTTCGCCCACTTCTCCCGCGGACCCGACAAAGCAACGGTATTCCCGGCATCCCGCGCCGCGTCCGAAGGCAGCGGCGGGTTGTCCTCGATCAGGACGCGCCGCATCTCCGTCATCCCGCTCTTTAGCAGCTTCTCCGTGTCGAAAGGCGGCTGCCCGGCAAGTAGCTCGTAGAGCAGGGCACCGAGGCCGTAGATATCCGCGCGGGTATCGATGTCCATCCCGCCCATGTCGATCTGCTCGGGGCTCATATAGGTCGGCGTGCCGATGAACTGCCCGACCTGCGTGATCCCCGCCCGTCCGCGCGCCGTGCCCTGCATCGCCTTCGCGATCCCGAAATCGATCACCTTCGGCACCGGAGTCCCGTCCACGTCCTCCACCAGAATGTTCGACGGTTTGATATCGCGGTGGATGATGCCTTTCTGGTGCGCGTGCTGAATCACCTGGCAGACCTTCAGGACAAGTTCCAGGCGCTGCGGGATATCGAGCCCCCCGGCTTCGCAGAATGTCGTGATTCGTGTGCCGCGGACGAGTTCCATCACGAAATAAGGCCGGCCGCGGAAGGTCCTGCCGGCGTCCAGCACCCGGGCGATGTTCGGGTGGTCCATGAGTTCGAGCGCCTGGCGCTCCGTCTCGAAACGCGCTACCACCGCTTCGGTGTCCATCCCGCTGCGGATGATCTTCAGGGCAACCGTCCTCACCATGCCTTCCTGGGCCGCCTCGAAGATTTCACCCCCCCCGCCTTCCCCGATCTTCCGCAGCCACGTGTCCCGGCCGATCGTCGCTCCCTCCCTTTCCCCGCACGAATCCTGTGTGTCGTCGGCCGCCGGTTCGCAGTCGGGCATCTCCTCGATGATCTCCCGCGCGAGCTCCGCAGCGTTCAGGCGACTTTCGAGGAAAAAGGCCGACGAGGCCCCCGTCATCCCGAGAAGCTCCTCCATGCCCTGCCGTCCCTCCGGATCGCCGTGAAAGGTCCGGTCCAGGAATTCGCGGCGTCCCGCCGGATCGGCGATCTGCAGCGCCGCCTCGAAAATCGCATTCTCGAGGTCCAGCGGATCGGTCGTTTCCTCCTTGGGATCGCTTCCTTCTTTCATCGGGTTCCGGCCACCCGGGGCATAGCCGTCGGCGGCTTCAAGCATCTCTATACCTGGCGATATTTATCGCGAATACCCGACAAAAAATCTAGCCGCCTGCTCTCTCCGTTGCCGCACTTCCTCCGGCCGCGCCGGCTCGCGACTCACCGCTGCCCCCGGATCTCCCGGAACAGCCAGGTCTTCGAATACGCCCAGTAGCGCTCCACGGTCCGCTCCGTGACGCCTATTTCGTCCGCAACCTCCTGGTTGGTAAGACCGCCGAAGAATTTGAGCAATACCACCTGTGCCCGCGGCGGATTGATCTTGCTGAGCTTTTCCAGCGCAGCGTTGACGAGGAGGGTCGGCTCCTCCTCTTCCAAGGAGGCGTCCTCGGCATGGATCATGGGGACCCGCTCGAGATCACCCGCGTGCTTTATCCGCTTCCGGCGCCGCGCCCGATCGATCAGGATGCGGCGCATCGTTTCGGCCGCGGCCGTGAAGAAATGGGCGGTATTTTTCCAGCTCGGATCGCCGCCGGAACCCATGCGTAGCCACGCCTCGTGCGCCAATGCGGTCGGCTGGAGCGTGTCCCCCTTGCGTTCAAAGGCCATCCGCTCGCCCGCCATCGCGCGCAGGATCGGGTAAAGGCGACGCACGTCGTCTTCCGAGTAATGCGAGAATTCCCCGTCCTCAGGCATGCGGGCAAAGTAGTCATACAGATTCCCGATTCAAGCCCTTCCAATCGGGCTTCGCCGGGACTCCGTCGCGAGCCAGGCCGGCGATCCTCCCGGCCTCAATCGTCGGCCGTGATTGCGCGGAGCTCATCGATCGACTCACCGGCGATGAAGGTGACCTTCAGCATCCGGCGATCCTTTGAAAGTTCGACCCGGTCGGAGCGGATCAGATTCGGGCTGTTTTCCAAGCCGCGGAGTTTGGAGTCCACCTCGGTCATCTTGGGCAAGGGAGCACTGGAAAACACTTCATCCGAGAGGTGAAGCAGG
>CBIHMP010000454.1:0-2468 GCA_966211015.1 uncultured Luteolibacter sp.
GTGCTGGTACTGGCCCTGATCCTCGGCTTTGACCCCACTCCTTTGCTCCAGCAACAGGGCGGTGGCCCCGTGCAGCAGGCACCGGTTTCCCCCGAAGACCAGGAGCGGGTGGACTTCGTGAAGGCGGTGCTCGGCAGCACGGAGGATGTGTGGATCGAGGAGTTCGCAAAAATGGGGAAGCGCTACGAGCCGGCGCGCTTGCAGCTTTTCTCGGGCACGGTCCGGAGCGGGTGCGGCTTTGCGGGTGCTCAAATGGGGCCTTTCTACTGCCCCGCGGACCGCACGGTCTATATCGACCTGTCGTTTTTCCAAGAGCTCCACGACCGCTTCGGCGCGCCCGGGGATTTCGCCCAAGCCTACGTCATCGCCCACGAGGTGGGGCATCATGTTCAGAATCTGCTGGGTATTTCCGGCCAGGTGCAACAGGCGCGGCAGCAGGCGGGCGAGGTGGAGGGAAACCAGCTTTCCGTGAGATTGGAGCTTCAGGCCGACTTTCTGGCCGGGATGTGGGCCCGCAAGGGGCAGCAACGGTTCGATTTCCTGGAGGAAGGGGATCTGGAGGAGGCGCTCAATGCCGCCAACCGTATTGGCGACGACACGCTGCAGCGGCAGGCCCAGGGCCAGGTGGTGCCGGATTCTTTCACCCACGGGAGTTCGGAGCAGCGGATGCGCTGGTTCAAGAAAGGCCTGCAGAGCGAACAATTCGATCCGAACAACACGTTCCAAGCACGAGACCTTTGATACCCATGCAACGCCGCCCCTTCCTCGCTACCCTCGGAGCCACTGCCGCCGCCCTCACCACCGGAACCCGCGCCCAGGAAGAGGCCGGGAAAAAGCTGGGCTGGGCCCTCGTCGGCCTCGGCTCCCTGAGCACCCATCAGATCGCTCCCGCACTGGCGAGGACGAAGCATTGCAAGCTCTCCGCCATCGTCACCGGCACTCCTGCCAAGGCGGAGGCTTGGAAGAAGAAATACTCCATCGCGGACAGCCACGTTTACAACTACGAGACCTTCGACAAGCTGGCGGAGAATCCGGACGTGGATGTGATCTATGTCGTGCTCCCGAATTCCATGCACGAGGAGTTCGTCGTGCGCGGTGCGAAAGCCGGGAAGCATGTTTTCTGTGAAAAGCCGATGGCGAACAGCGCGGACGAATGCCGGCGGATGATCGCGGCGATGAAGGAGGCGGGGAAGCTGCTCGGAGTCGGCTACCGCTGCCAATTCGAGCCCCATCACCGCGAGTGCATGCGGCTGGCGCGCGAGAAGGCTTTCGGCGATCTCAAGTTCATCGAGGCGGGGTTCGGCTTCCAGATCGGGGACCCCGCGCAATGGCGGCTCCGCAAGAAGCTGGCCGGCGGGGGCGCGCTGATGGACGTGGGAATCTATGCCCTCCAGGCATGCCGCTATATTTCGGGAGAAGAACCGGTGGAAGTCACCGCGCAGGAGGTGAAGACGGATTTGGAGAAGTTCGCGGAGGTGGACGAGACGATTTCATGGTCGATGAAATTTCCTTCCGGCGTGATGGCCTCGGTGATGACCACCTATGGTTTCAACGGCGCTAATTTTTTCACCGCGACGTGCAAGGGCGGGCGGTTCGGAATGGATCCGGCTTATAGCTACGATGGCTTGAAAGGCTGGACCTCGAAGCCGGACGTGAAGATCGCATTCCCGGCAGTGGATCATTTCGCGACGGAGATGGATGCCTTCGCGGAGGCGGTGATGACGAATGCGCCGTTCCACCCGGCGGGGGAAGAGGGCTTGAGGGATCTGCTGGTGATCGAGGCGATCTACCGGTCGATCAAGGAAGGCAGGACGGCGAAGGTGGGATAGGCTTGCTCTGCCGGGATTGCCGTGGGTTTCATCCTCGCGTGAACCCTGCGTTTCGTCCGGATCTTCCACCTGCGATTCTCTCCCGCCGCGGTTTTCTCCGGATTTCCTCGGGGGCTGCTTTTGCGCCGCGATTCTCGGGTGCGGAGGAAGGGGCGGCTGCGAGGGATCACGCGCACCGTTTCCGCGCGGGCATGGCGAAGCTTGACGAGATATTTTGGGTCCCGGAAATCGCCAACTGGCTCGACCGGCCGGGGAAGGACCTGCGCGGGCACTTCGAGGGCCGCATCAATCCGCCGTGGTGGTCCTGCGCAAACGTCGTGGAAGCGATGGTGGATTTCATGAACCTTTCCGGCACGGGTCTCTATGACCAGCGGCTGCGGGACCTCCACGCCGGAAACGTACTGCGGGGAAGCCGCTTGGCGGAGCTCGCGAAGTCGCTCCGGGCCAAAGACGACTGGAGCAAGCGGGACGAGGAGAAGCTCAAACGGCGGACGAAGGCGCTGGACCCGAAGAAGATTCACGACAGCCAGTTCCGCAATGAGTATCTGGACGATTCGGCATGGTGGGGAATCGCCTGGCTGAAATTCCACGAACGCACGAAGGACCCGCGCTACCTGCGGACGGCACGCGCCATCCACG
>CBIHMP010000455.1:0-2462 GCA_966211015.1 uncultured Luteolibacter sp.
ATGTTTGTCGTGGACCTGATTTTACTTTAGTCAAACCGGCGTGATCGCCCAAGACCAGCAGTGGTTCTACTCGGTGGACGGACAGCGTTTCGGGCCGGTGGGCTTCGACTATTTGCTGGAGCTTTCACAGACCGGGAAACTTGATCCGCGGAACGATCTGGTCTGGACGACGACCCTCAGCGAATGGGAGCCCGCGGGCGAGATCGAGGGCCTGTTCGAGCGGCGGGCCACCCCGCGGCGGGAGGATGATTCGCTCGCGGGGACTGAAATGCTTTCCCAAACGGGAGACTATGTTTCCCCGACTATCGTCACCAAAGGGCACGCCGGGGGGACCGGGCGGATGGGGTACGTGGCGGGAGTCGTGATTTTGCCCGCGCTGATCGCGGTGGGCTGGGGATTCGCCACGGCCTACCTGAAGCCTCACGTGCCGACCGCTGCCCAGCCGTACCTGCCGATGGTGGGCGGCGTCCTGATCGGTCTCCTGGTGCTCGTGACGCTCGTGAAACGATTCCGGAACCTCGGAATGAGCGGCTGGTGGGTGCTCGGGTTGTTTGTCCCCTTGCTGAATCTCTGGCTGACCTACCGGTGCTTGGCCTGCCCGGCAGGTTACGCCGGGGTCAAGCGGCTGGACGGGATCGGAAAGGTCCTGGCCTTCTTGTACTGGGGTGGGATCGTCGCTTCGATCTGCTTGTTCGGGGCCGCCCTCGCCGGCTCCCTCGGGGAGATGAAGGAGTCCGGGATGCTGGAAGACCTGATCAAGCAGGTGAAGGAGATTTGGTCCTCGGCCCTGCCGGATCGTTAGCCCTTGGCGGCTTCCGCCGCCGGAGCGGCGGGTTTCATGGCCTCGCGCATCCAGTCGCCCATCTGCTCGTTGGTAGGAAGTTCACCCTTTTCGAGAGATTCGGCGAAGCGCTGGTAAGGGGTCGCGGGGAATTTTTCATTGGCTTGGCGGGCGGCCTCGGCGGCTGCGGCTCCCTTTTTCGCCGCGGCCAGTGCCGCCTCCTTGTCGCCGAGCTGCCATTGGAGCCGGGCGAGGATCTGGAATTCATGCGGCTGCCCCTTTTCCTCCACCGATTTCCCGAGTTCGGCGGCCATGGTCTTGCGGAAGGCTTCCGGGAGCGCTTCATCACGGGTGGCGCGGGACGCCACCTGGGTCACCAGCATGCGGCCCACCGGCTCGCCGGAAAGCTCCTTCAGATTGGCCTCCACGCCGGACCAGTCCGCTTTTGCGATCAGCAATTCGACCTTGAGGGAGGGCAGGTAATTGCGGGCACTTTCCATCTCCTTGAGCGAATCGAAGGCCTTTTCCATGGCGGCGATATCCTTTTTCGCTCCAGCCTCCCGGAAGGCCTTCATGGCCTCGCCTAGCGCCTCCTGCCTCTTCCTGGCCGCGGCGAGGGATTCCAGCGCCTTCGCCTCCGCCTCCCCGCCCGCCAGCAGGCCCTCGATGACCTCGGCGCTCAACTGCATCGGATGCGAGGCGAGCACCACCTTGCCGTCCTTTACGACGAAGGCGTGGGGGATTCCCTTCACGCCTGCGGGCTTCAGCCACTCCGTCTCGAAAGCGCCGCCTTTACCGTTGTAGGCCACGGGATAGGACATGCCCTCGCCCTTTTGTTTCACAAAACCGGCCACCTTCTCCTTTCCGTCCTCCCAGACATTCACGCCGATGACCCGCAGGCCCTTCCCGGCATACTTGTCGTAGAGTCCGTCCACGTGCGGGATCGCGGCGATGCAGGGGCCGCACCAGGTGGCCCAGCATTCGAGGATATAGACCTTGCCCGGTTCCCAGGCGGCGGGGGCTTCCCCTTGGATCCAATCGAGCTTGCCCAAGGCATCGGGCGTCACGGTGTCTCCGGGCTTCTGGGCGAAGGAGGAGACGGTGGAAGCGGCGAGAAACAGCGAGGCAACGGTCTTTTTCACCGCGGGGAAGCGCCGTCCCGGGCCGTTTTTGTCCTGCGGTGCGCGTTTTTACCGGTTTTTCCCATGTTACGCCTCCTGATTGAGGAAAGACTTCCGGCACAGCTCGGCATATTTGCCGCCGCGCGCCCAAAGTTCATCGTGCGTGCCTTCCTCGATCACCCGCCCTTTTTCGAGGACGTAAATTTTATCCGCATTGCGGATCGTAGAGAGGCGGTGGGCGATGACGAAGGCGGTGCGGTTCTCCATCAGGCGGTCCAAGGCGTCCTGGATCTGGCGTTCGGTCTCGCTGTCCACCGAAGCCGTGGCCTCATCCAGCAGCAGGATCGGGGCGTTTTTCAGGAGCGCGCGGGCGATGGAAAGGCGCTGCTTTTCCCCGCCGGAAAGCTTGACCCCGCGTTCGCCCACGTTGGTGTCGAGCTGCAGGGGAAGCTCCCGGACGAAGGCGGCCGCGTGGGCCGCCTCCAGGGATGCCCACATTTCCTCGTCCGTAGCCTCCCGCTTTGCCAGGGCGAGATTTTCGCGGACGGTGCCGTTGAAGA
>CBIHMP010000456.1:0-2443 GCA_966211015.1 uncultured Luteolibacter sp.
CCACGCGCATTGCCACGCCCCGCTCGCGGCAATAACTCCCCACCGCGGCAAAGGCCTCGAAGGTGTGGGGCTCGATCCAGTACTGCGCAGGGCCACCCACCAGCATGGTGGTGTGCTTCCGCATCGGCTCATAGAGGCACCCGTCCATATCGTCCTTCGGCGACAACTGGAGGATCTGCTCGAGAATCTTGAGATCGGCCGCGATCCGTGCAGCCGCTTCGTGGACGTTGCCGGCGCCGAGCGTGATCAGCAGGTCTCCGGGTTCCAGCGCGTTTCCCACCGCGTGATGCGCGGTCGCGAGATCCGGCAGGGATACCACATGCTCGCCTCCCTGGCGTCGGGCGGCTTGGACAATCGTGTCCCCGCTGACACCTGCGATCGGCGGTTCGCTGGCAGGATACACGTCCGTGACGAAAACCTTGTCCGCCGTCTGGAGCACCCTTCCGAAATCCTCGGCGAGTGCCTGCGTGCGTGTATAACGGTGCGGCTGGAAAAGCACCACCACCCTCCCCGGCTTCAGGGATCGCGCCGTTTGCAAGGTTGCCGCCAGTTCGGTGGGATGATGCCCGTAGTCATCGACAATGCGGGTCCTGGAAGAGAGATACTTGGTTTCAAAGCGCCGCTTCGCGCCCGCGAAAGAATTCAAGGCCCGCGAGACGAGCCGGAAATCCGCTCCCAACCGGTCGGCCGTGGCGATGCAGGCGAGCGCGTTCAGCACGTTGTGCCGGCCGGGAATGCCGAGTTCCACGTCACCCAGGATTTCGCCGTTGCGGACCACGGTGAAGGCGGTCGCTCCGCGCAACTCGCGGATCTCCGCGGCGGTGTAGTCCGCACCGGACCAGCCGTAGCTGACGGCCTGCGAAGACTGCGAGCCGACTTCCGTCGCCACGCTGCATTCCTTGCAATACACCACCGGCCCGGAAGTTTGCCGCACCAAGGCCGCAAATACCTCCTTGATCTCGTCCAGATCCTTGTAGTGGTCCAGATGCTCGGCCTCGATGTTGAGGATGATAGAGCAGCCGGGCCGGTAAAGCGCCAGCGTTCCATCGCTTTCGTCCCCCTCCGCCACCATCCACTCCCCTTCCTCCGACCAGCGGGCATTCGCACCTAGCACCGGGATTTCCGCGCCCACGTAGTGGCTGGGCTGCATGCCCGCCTCCCGCAGCGCGTGTGCCACCATCGAGGAGGTGGTGGTCTTTCCGTGGGTGCCGGATACGACGATTCCCTTCCGGGTATGGAGGATCGCCGAAAGACATTCCGCGCGTCTCAGGATCGGGATGCCAGCCGCCTTGGCCGCCGCGTAGGCGGGGTTTTCCGGCCGGATGGCCGAGGAATAGACGACGAGATCCGCACCGTTCACCGCATCCGCCGTGTGCGGGGAGGAAAAGATCAGGCCGATGCGCTGCATCCGCTCCGTTTCGTCCGAAGTCACCCGGTCGGAACCGCTCACGCGATGGCCCATGCCCAGCAACAAAAGCGCCAAGCCGCTCATGCCCGAGCCGGCCACCCCGATCAGGTGGATGCACAGCGGGTGGTCGCGGTCGGTCAGCTTCTGGCTCAGATCGTTCATTTCCGGGAAAGGGTCGCTTCGATGGCGTCGCACACGCGGGCGGCGGCATCCGGCACGGCGAGCGAACGGGCCGCTTGTGCCATGCGCCCGCGGGTTTGCAAGTCGCTCATCAGGGTCGTTACCCGGGCGGCGAGTTTCGCTGCGTCCAGCGCCGATTCCTGCTCCAAAAATGCGGCACCCGCATTTGAAAAAACTTCCGCGTTCCGGGTCTGATGATCGTCCGCCGCATAGGGAAAAGGCACCAGGATCGAGGGCAGGCCGAGAAAGGACAGCTCCGTCATGCTGGAGGCCCCGGAGCGGGACAGCACCGCATCCGCCACGGCATAGGCGGAGGGCATGTCGTCGCAAAACCCGATGACCCGGTAGCCTTCGCGCCCCGCGGCCTCTTCCTCCACCCGCTGCTGGTCCAGCGGCCCGGCGATATGCAACACCTGCGTACCCGGGGGAAATTGCCCGGATGCCTGCGCCACCAGCGAATTGAGGCGGCGCGCGCCTTGGCTGCCACCGGTCACCATCAGGGTCGGCTTGGCGGGATCCAGACCGAACCTCGCCGCTGCTTCCGCACGGCTCGGCAAGTTCCGCATCTCCGCGCGCACGGGAGTTCCCGTCTGCACCACCTCCCGCGGGCCGAAGTATCCCCGCGCGGCTTCCCAGCCGATGAAAACTTTCCGGCAGAACCTGGCGGTCAATCGGTTGGCCTTTCCGGGCAAGGCGTTCGAGTCGTGCACGAAAGCCGGCAGTCCAGCCCTTTTCGCGGCCCATGCGGGCGGCAAGGACGTGAAGCCGCCCATGCCGAGAACGGCGTCCGCCTTGAAATCCCCGAGCAGGCCGCGGCAGCGCCCCATGGTCCGCCAGAGCCGCCACAGGAAGGGC
>CBIHMP010000457.1:0-2442 GCA_966211015.1 uncultured Luteolibacter sp.
TCCTCGTCGCTCAGCTTGCCGTCCTTGTCCTTGTCGTACTTCTCCAGCATTTTCTTCTGGGCGGCTTCACGGGCGGCCTTGGCTTCCTCCTGGCTGAGCTTCCCGTCGCCGTCCTTGTCGAATTCCTTCAGGACTTGCGGAGGGACCTGGCGCTGGCCGCGACGCTCGCGCGGCGGCCCGTCCGGCTTTTCCTCCTGGGCGAATCCGGCGAGGCTGCTCGCGGCCAACAGGGCGAATGCGGTGCAAATGGTCTTGGTCTTCATGGTATCGGTTTTCGATGCGTTGATGTTTTCTTGATCCGACGGGTGGCCATCCGTTGTTGCAGGGGAGAACCCGGTGTTTTTCGCAAGGTTGCGCCCGCCGAATGAAATTGCCTCGCGATGCTCCGCCGTCTTGGATTCGCGCGGATGCCGACGCCCGCGCCCGATAACTCGAAACGAGCGACTTTCCTGCGCCGTAGCGCTAGCACGCTCGGATTGTGGGCGGTGGTCGCCGCGGCACTCGCCAGCCGCCAGGCTTGGGCCTATGTCGGGCTGGTCGGGGTGTTGACGGTCATTTCCACGCTGGAATACTTCCGCATGCTGAGAGCAGGGGGCGTCAAATGCTTCCCGCGCTACGGGATGCTACTGGCGGTGGCCTATTCCGGGGTGCTCTACTGGTTGCTGCTCCGCACGGGCCAAATTCCCGAAGCGGACATTACCCGTCACGGCAGATTGGAGGTTCCGGATTGGTTCGACGGCGCGGCCATCTTCGCGGCCATCGCGGGGGCGTTTTTCCTGCAATTGCGTTACCCGATCCGCGGCTTGGAAGCACTACAGGCGGTCGCGAGCAACCTCCTGGGCTTCGTCTATCTGGCCTTCTTGTTCAATTTCGCCGCGCGCCTGGTCTTCCTGGTTCCGGGCCCGGGACAGGTGCCGGGAGCGATGGTCCTGCTATGGATGATCGCGGTGACCAAATTCACCGACATGGGTGCCTACATCGTAGGTTCGATGATCGGGAAGCATAAGATGATCCCGCACGTGAGTCCCGGCAAGACCTGGCAGGGCTTCGGCGGGGCGATCTTTTTCGCGCTGCTGGCCGGTTGCGGGCTCTTTGCCTTCTTCCGCGAGGATATGCCGGGCTTTGCCACCGGATTGCACGTGCTCGGGAGCTGGGGCCATGTCATCGGCCTGAGCATCGTCATGGCGCTGCTGGCGGTCGTCGGCGATCTGGCGGAAAGCGTGGTGAAACGCAGCCTGAACGTGAAAGACTCCGGCCAGATGCTGCCCGGGATCGGCGGTGCGCTCGACCTGATCGATAGCCTCTGCTTCACCGCACCCGTCCTGTATTTTTATCTCAAATGGATGTCGGTTTGAAAGCCGCCGGAGGGCGCAGGAAGGTGGTATTGCTCGGGTCCACCGGCTCGATCGGATGCTCGACGCTGGAGGTGGCGCGACTGCTGCCGGAGAGGATTGAACTGGTAGGACTTGCAGCAAACGGGAGCGTCGAAGCGCTGGCCAGGCAGGCCCGGGAGACCGGCGTACGTCACGTGGCCCTGCACGACGCCTCACGTGCGGAGGAGCTCCGCGCGCTGCTGCCCGCGGGTGTAACGGTCTATCCGGGCCCGGAAGGGCTGGTGGAGCTCGCCACCCTGGCGGAGGCGGACATGGTGCTGGTGGCCATCGTCGGGACCGCCGGGCTACATCCCGCGCTGGCGGCCATCGAGGCGGGAAAAGATCTCGCAGTGGCCTCGAAGGAGATCCTCGTGATGGCGGGCGAGGTGGTGACCGCCGCCGCCGCGCGCAAGGGTGTGACGCTCCTGCCCGTGGATAGCGAGCACAACGCGATTTTCCAGTGCCTGGACGGCCACCGGGGCGGGGAAAAGGAAGTCTCCCGCCTCATCCTGACGGCTTCCGGCGGCCCCTTCCGCACCTGGCCGGCGGAGAAGCTGCGCGAGGTGACGCTGGAGCAGGCGCTCAAGCATCCCACCTGGGAGATGGGCCGGAAGATCACCATCGATTCCGCCACGCTTTTCAACAAGGGCCTGGAGATGATCGAAGCCCGCTGGCTCTTCGGGATCGGCATGGAGCGCATCGACGTGGTGGTGCATCCGCAGAGCATCGTTCACTCGATGGTCGAGTTCATCGACGGCTCCGTTTTGGCGCAGATGAGCAAGACGGACATGTGCTTTCCCATCCAATACGCGCTCACATGGCCGGACCGTGTCGCGGGTGGCCTGCAACCGCTCGATTTCGGGAAGTTGGCGCGGCTGGACTTCGAGGAGCCCCGCCATGCGGATTTTCCGGCACTGGGATTGGCCCGCGAGGCAGGTCTGGCCGGAGGTACCCTGCCCGCCGTTTTCAATGCGGCCAACGAAGTCGCGGTGGACGCGTTCATTGCCGGGAGGATCGGTTTCCCCGATATCTGGCGGGTGGTGGGTGCAACGATGGGTCGTCACGGGAT
>CBIHMP010000458.1:0-2429 GCA_966211015.1 uncultured Luteolibacter sp.
GCACCGCACTGTCTTCGACTATGACGCCCCGGTCCGGGACAGCATGAACACGCTCCATCTGGAGCCGCGCACCTTCCCCTTCCAGCGCACGCTCTCCGCCCTGGTGAAGGTGCTGCCAGCCACGCGGGTGCGGCGCTTTCAGGATCTTTTCGAGAACATCACCCACCACTTCGAGATCCCCGGGGAGCACCGGCGGCTGGAAATCGAGAGCCGTATCCGCATCCAGAATCTTCCCCTGGTGGTGCCGGAGGGCTCGCAGAACGCGACGCTGCAGGATTACCGCGGCGGCGATATTCCGGAGCGGACCTGGGCCTATCTGCAGGACAGCCGCTTCGTCTCCCGACACCCGCAGATCTGGCGGCAGGCGCTCGACCTGACCGCCGGGATCGGGCCGGTCTTCGGCCAGGCGGTGGCGATCATGCACTGGGTGCACCGGGAATTCCGCTACGAGACCGGCTCCACCACCGTCAGCACGCATTTGGAAGAGGCCTTCGCCCTGCGGCGCGGTGTCTGCCAGGACTTCACCCACGTGATGCTGGGCCTCTGCCGCGCGGTGGGCATCCCCGCGCGCTACGCCTCCGGCTACCTTTACAACGGCCCGCGGGATCACCTGGTGGGCGCGCAGGCCTCCCACGCGTGGCCGGAAGTCTTCTTTCCCGGCGTCGGCTGGATCGGCTTCGATCCCACCAACGAGACCCTCGCCGACGAACGCTACATTAAGATCGCCGTCGGCCGGGACTACGACGACGTGGCCCCCGTGCGCGGCACCTACCACGGCAGCGGCCACGCGAAGATGAGCGTGACCGTGGAAGTGGAAAAGGTGGAGTGAGGCGACCCGCCCCGCTGTTAGGGGCTTTTCTTGAAAGCGCTCTTCCCCCCGCGTCGCGCGGCTGCTACAGCCGTCCCGGCATGACCTTGGAGGAGGCACGGCGAATACTCGGATTGGCGGCGGACGAGGATCCGCAGGTCCACATGGCCGGATTCGCAGCCGCGCGCGAGCGGATCGCGGAACTGGTCCGCACAGCCCCGAACGAGACGATCGCGCTGCGTTACCAAGACGGGCTGATCGACTTCGACCGGGCCTTGGCCGCGCTCCGCGAGGAAATGGAGAAGGAAGATCCGGAGATCGCCAAGCGCGAGGAGTGGATGCGCGCGGCACGCGGCTCCCGCGGCGATGCCTCCCAAGTCACGGGGGCTGCGGCGGCCCCGGAAACCGCGCCCCCGGAAGAGGCGCTCGCGGAACAGGAATTCGAGCACCACGAACTGCGGGACAAGCCCCCCGACCGCCGCCTGGTGGGGACGATTTTCGTGATCCTGATGCTTGCCGTGGCGGGCGGCGGATTCGCCTATACGAAATACAGGGAGTACGAGCGGTTCCGCGTGCAGGAGCGCCTGACCTTCCTGGAACGCCTGGGAGGAAAGATGGTGGAAGCCCGCCGCTGGGACGAGGCGGGGCTCGCCTACCGCGAGATCGAGGAGCTGGCCCCCGGTTCGGTCGCCGCGCTCATCGGCCGCCGCAGCATCGAGGCCGGGATGGAAGAGGAGCAGCGGCAGTTCGTCGGCTATTGGTCGGGTCAGGCGCTGGCGGAATTCGAGGCCGGCCGTCTGGACGATGCCGCGAACGCCGCGCGCAACGTCCTGGAAAAGTATCCGAACGAAAAGAAGACCCGCGCCCTGCTCGAAAGGATCGAGCAAGCCCGCAGCACCCAGGCCCGGGAGTCCCTCGTCGCCACCGCCACGGCCGCGATCCAGAAGCGCCGTTGGGATGAGGCCGAGAGCAAGGCCAGGGAGCTGGTGAAATCGTTCCCGCAGGATCCGGAGGGAAACCTGCTGCTTTCCGAGATCCGCTCCGGCCGCGAGAAAGAAGCGCGGGACCGGCAGCGGGCCCGGGAGCTTTTCAATGCCGCCAAGGTCCGCGACCAGGGAAGCTTCGACCGCGATGCGCTGGAGTGGTTGCGGGAGGCCGTTGCGCTTGCTCCCGATGATGCGGAGATCGCGGCGCTCCACGAAAAGCTGGCCTCCTACACCCGCACCCTGCAGGTGCCGGGGGACTTTTCCACCCTGGCGGAAGCTCTCGCCGCCGCGCGGGAGCGGGATCGGATCGTGGTCGGCGAGGGCACTTGGACCGGCCCCCTGATCGTGGACAAGCCGGTTATCCTCGAAGGGGCGGGCCGGGACAAAACCATCCTGGAAGTGCAGGCCTCCGAAAGCACCGCGGCCACCTTCGGCCGGAAGGCCGGGGGCACGCGGGTCAGCGGCATCACCTTCCGTCATCGCGGCTTCGATGCAGGGCAGGACCGCTTTTCCGCCGTGCTGGTGCGCGGCGCGGAGATCACGATGAGCGACTGCCGGATCGCCGATTCCGCCGGCCACGGCCTCGCGCTGGTGGAGGCGGGGGTGTCGTTCGCGGAGATCGCGTGGATGCTCGG
>CBIHMP010000459.1:0-2413 GCA_966211015.1 uncultured Luteolibacter sp.
GGTGAGGCCCTTGTCGCCGTAAACGAAGGCGGCGAGTTTCTTGTCCTTATAGCCATCGACAAAGGAAATCGCGTCGTTGGCGGCGAGGGATTCGTCCACGCTTTCCACCAGCGGGCAGGCGTCCTCGCTATCGCCGGTATAGATCATCAGGTAATCCTTCACCGAGCCGTAGGAGACGATCAGGTTCTTCTCCTTGATCGCCGCGATCAGGCGGTCCACGTCGCCGGGCTCCAGGAGCTCCTCCATATCGGCGCGGCCCTGCTCCATCTGCGCGGCGATGAAGCTGCCTTCCAGCTTGTAGCCTTTGAAGGCCACGCCGCCCTTGGTGAATTCCACCGGCTTCGCGCCTTCTCCGATCATGCCGAACATCATTTCGATGCTCGATCCCACCTGCTCCTTGGTCTTGCCCAGGGTCTCTTCATCCGCGGTCTTGATACCCACGAGCACGGGCGGCATCGCCATGCTTTCGACGAGTCCCATGTGCTTGCCGAGATCCTTGGCCATCGCGACCATCATCTCCTGGCTGCCGTTGTCCATCATCGCGCCGAGGTCCCCGTTCTTGGCGGCGGCGGCAAAGGACTGCGTCAGCATCCGCATCTGGAAATAATTGCTGAGCCGGCCGACCTTCATCAGATTGCCCAACTGCGGGGCGGTGCCCTTGCCGGTGGCGATGAAAATTTCCTGACCGAGAAGTTTCGCGGCCTCCGCGAATTCCTCCTCCATCTCGGCCTCGGGATCGGTGCCCTCGTCCTCCTGGGCGACCTCGCGGATGAAAGCCCAGGTCTTCAGCGCCTTCAGGCGGCTGACGATCTCCCTGCCATCGTAAACGGCCATCACGCTCTCCGTGTCTTTCGAAAGGTGTCCCACGATGCCGAGCATCGCGGCCCTTTCGCCGGGGGTGAGGCCCTTCACCTCGGGTGCGGGCATGCCCTCGGCCTTCGCCGGGGTGCTGGCCACCTCTCCCGGTGCAGCCGGCGGGGCTTCCTGCTTCTCCTTCTTGCCACAAGCACCGAGGACCAGCGCGGACGCGGGAAGAACCGACCACCAAGAGCGAAACGATTTCATTACCCGCCGAAGCTACGGGAAATCACGAACAAGGAGCAATTCCAAAGCAGACCCGATTTCATAGATGGGAGAATCTCCCATAGGACGCGCGCGGAACAAAAAAGCGCGGCCTCCTTTTCAGGAAGCCGCGCCTCTCGGAAGGATGTCCGCTTATTCCCCGGCGTCGTAGCCGCCGATCGGGCGGGCCCAGATGTTCCGGAACTCGACCGGATCGCCGTGGAACTGGAGATGGAGCGGGCCGGTCTCCGGATGGTTTTCCGGATAGGATGCCAGTTGCCGGTATTGGGTGGGGCCCAGGATCTTCCGGGCGTGGTGGAGCACCACGCCGTTCTGGATCACCGTCACCCAGGCGGGCTCGGCCACCTTGCCGCCCTCGTACTTCGGCGGCTGGAAAAGGATCTCGTAGCTCTGCCACTCTCCCTGGGGCGCGGTGGCATTCACCAGCGGCGGGGTCTGGCCGTAGATGGCCCCCGCAGTGCCGTCCGGGTAGGTCTTGTTCCCGTGGCTCTGGAGGATCTGCACCTCGTAGAGGCCCATCAGGAAGATCCCGCTATTGCCGCCGCCCTGGCCATCCACCTTCCGCCCGGCGGGGATCCGCCACTCGATGTGGACCTGCACGGGGCCGAATTTCTCCTTGGAAATCAGGGTGCCCGGAGCGGCCGTGAGGATCCCGTCCTTCACGGGCCAGGTCGCGATTTTCCCATCCGTGGTCCACTCCGCCAGCGACTTGCCGTCGAAAAGCACCTTCGCATCGGCCGGCGGCTTCACGCTCACCGCGCCGCCGGTGGCCACCACGGGCGGCTGCGGGCGCGTGCCATCGTGGACCTGCCACTTGGTGCCGGGAATTTCCGGAGTCCCCGGCTTTTCGCCGAAACCTTCCTTCGCGTGTGCCATACCTCCGACTGCTAGGCAGCCGACCAACGCCGTCCAACGAAATGTGCGCATGAGTTCAGGTGGCAGAACGCGCGATTCCATGCAATCTTTCCGTGTGTTCGTGACATCGGGGTTGCGGACTACAGGAGATTGTGAAATTTTTCACAAGCGTTCGCGCCCCATGAGTATCAGCACCCTTCCGCAAAGCCGCAGCGAGCGGTTTCCCTTCGAACTGGTCCGCCCTCAACTGGAACTCGTGGAAGCCTCCATCCGTGATCAGGTGCGCGCCTTCGATCCGGCGGTGGAGCCATACGTCAGCTACGTCTGCAATACCTCCGGGAAGCGCATCCGCCCCGCACTCTCGATCCTCGTCGGCGGTGCCCTCGGCGGCGTGAAGGAAGGCCACCTGAGCATCGGCGTCATCCTGGAGCTCATCCACATGGCCACGCTGCTGCACGAAGACATCATCGACGGC
>CBIHMP010000460.1:0-2402 GCA_966211015.1 uncultured Luteolibacter sp.
GTGGAAGGTACGCCGTCCGGTCTCGCCGAGCTCGCCGATGAAGCCGCGGTCGCGGCCCCGGACGCGCACCTCGACGGCTCCCGCGTTGGCGGCCTGGACGTGCACCGGAGGCTCCACCTTGAGCGACTTGCGCTCGCCGACGACGAGCTGACCGGCGAAGACGATCTTGCGGTCGCCGTCGCGGACCACGACCCGGGTGCCGGCCTGACTGGCGACCAGCATCATCGGCATCGGCCGGCCACCCGGCTCCGCGCGGTCCTGCTGCGGCGCGCTCGCCAGCCCGCCCTGGACCCCCGCGGAGCCGTTGAGCACCGGCGGTTTCACGGCCTTCTGATTGCCCAATTTGCCGCTGTAAACCTGCACCTCGGCGACCGTTTCTCCCTTGGGCCGCCCTTTTAGCCGTCCGGCGTCCTCCATCGTCACGAAATAGTGGTAGCTGTTGAGGTGGAACTCGAGGGTCGGCTTCACCGAGTCGGTGTTCTGAATGATACGGTTCATGCCCGGAGGATGCATGGACTGGTTCAGGGGGACCCTGATACCGCCGCCGAGATCCATGTCGCTGGCGGATTCCACCGGCTTGAGGAAGATTCTGGTGCGTGCGGTTGGCGGTGCCGTGCGATTATAAGGAATCAGTGCCGGGCTCTTCGGTACGAATACCCGCACCTCGCCGGGCCTCAGGTGAATCGGGTTCCTGATATTGCTGGTGCCGTCTCCCGTCAGGTAGCACATGAAGTAAGGCTCCTCCTGGCGACCTGCCTTTTTGTTCTTATAGTCGGCCCCCAGGTTATGGGAGAGGTACCAGGTGCCTGCGGAGCTCCCGTTGATCTCGAACGAGGAGATCAGCGGAAGATCCATCCAAGGATAGATGGCGAAACCTTCCGCTTCGATCGCGACATTGTAAGGATTCCAGAGCGTCACGACGGGCGTAAACACCACGTTCATGATGCCGCCTTCCACCTTCAGTCCTACGAAGAAGAGCACGCGGTCCAGCACGGGCGACACCGAGGTTTCGCTGCCGCGGGTCACGTTGCTGCCCGGCCAGTAGTCGCTGGCCTGGGGGCGGAAAAAGGCCGTGGCCATACCGTTCGAACGGTAGAGATGCTTGTAGAGATTGTAGTGCGAACGCAGGGAATTGAAGGTCGCCGGGGAGCCCGTCTCGAAGAGGTGGGTGTGCTGCACTTCGCCGTAGTTGACCGGGAGGGTCACCGGTCTGCCGTCGGTGATCGGCTGGAAGAGTGGAACCTCGCCGCCAGGGCTTGTGCCGCCGCCGAAGGGGTTGCTGACTTCACCCCAGCGGGATGCCTTGAAATCGTTATCGCTCAATTCAAAGGCGAGGGAGAAGTCGGTCTTCAGCCCGCCTTTCACCACATCCGACAGCACGCCTTTCGCATGTGCCGTGTGCTCGCGGCCCAGTAGGGCGGCGTTCTGCCGGTCCATGCCGAATTCCGTATCAAGCACCGCGTGGCGCATGCCGAGAACCCGGCCGCTGCGGCGGCTCCACTCCGATTCCGGCTGGGTGGCGATGTTCGACAGGGAGAGGTTGGGTCCGGCGGGTGCGTGAATCGCGTCGTTGGTGGCGTAGCGGGGGACGTCCGTGCCGACGTTGATTTTCGCCTTGGTGGCCTCCTGGGTCACGGCCCAGGCCATGCTTCCCGCCATGCCGTCCACCTTATCCACGGGGATAGCGCGCGCCCGCATCTCGAAACCATCCGACTTCTCGGAGAAGAGCAGGGGGGAATCCTGTGGAACCGGGGCCTTCGCGTAATCCCGGGATTCCAAGTCCTTCGGATTCGGATTGGAAGTGAGCCAAGTGCGGAAACGCTCCGTCTTCCAGCTATTATAGGAAGGAGCCTTGTCCAGCGGATTGGCGGTCTGCGTCCCCGCCGCGGAATCCCACACGCCGGCCAGATAGGGCTGCCCCGCCCCGTCCATGATCGCGGCGTCCGCAGTCACACGGCGGTCGTCGCCCAACTCGCTCTGGAGTTGTCCGATCGCGAGCGACAGCGCCACGCGGGCGTTCGCCTGCGCCACGCGGCGGGCTTCGCCGGCTGTGGTCCCCCGGAGGGCGATGTTGCTGAGAGAGAGCAAACCGATCGCCAGCACCGAGAGCATGGCCATCAGCAGGAGCGCGACGACGAGGGCAAATCCCCGTTGGGATGCCGCTTTGGTCGAAATCCAGAAGCGCGACCGGTTCCGGTTCAAGTTGGGGTGTTTCATGGCAAATTCCGTTGAGTCCGCAATACGCAGTATATACGCCAGATGGTAGCCGGAGGTTTATTCGAAGGCGAAAAAATCTGTCTTCCGGTTAAATGAGATTACGCTTTTTGCGTGCTTCTCCCGCCAGCCAGCCACACACATTGCCGCTCCCGGAGCTTTAGCAGGGGGCGAGGCCGGAAATATGT
>CBIHMP010000461.1:0-2400 GCA_966211015.1 uncultured Luteolibacter sp.
GGGGAGACGGGGGGAATTCGTCATTCTCCGTCTGCTCCCGGTTGCGCGTGCCGGTGGAATGGTGTGAGGTGCGCCGCGTGTTCGCGACCTACGTGCATGACTTGAGCCCGGTGTTGATCCGTTTCACGGATGCGATCCAGCTTCGCTGGTACGGCCTGGCCTACCTGGCGGCCTTCGTGGCCGGGGCCTGGCTGCTGAACGTGCTGGCGAAGCGGAAGCTATGGGTGCTGCCGCCGGGCGCGGCGGGGGACTTCATCGCGGCCGCGGCGATCTTCGGGGTCTTCATCGGCGGGCGCGTGGGCTACATGCTGTGGTATTACCCCGGTGACCACGGCTGGAGCTGGGTGACGGAGGACCCGCTGATGCTTTTCAAGGTCTGGGAAGGCGGCATGGCCAGCCACGGGGGCATCCTGGGGCTGGTGGTTTTCACCTGGTTCTACGCGCGGAAGAAGAAGGTCTCCTGGCGCGGGCTGGGCGATGGCCTGTGCGTGGTCTCGCCGCTTGGCCTGCTCTTCGGGCGGGTGGCGAATTTCATCAACGGCGAGCTCTACGGGCGCCCCGCGGACGGAGTGGCGTGGGCGGTGAAATTCCAGCGCGCGATGGTGGAGCAGCCGAAAGCGGAGGCCCTGAACTTCCAGGACGCGATGCAGGCGGCCGCGGAGGCCTCGCCCGCGCTGGAGCAGCCCTACGCCCGCTGGATCGCGGCCGGGGACAGCAGCCACGCGAACAATGCGCTCTTCGAGCAGGTGCTGGCCGTGCAGCGCCAGGATCCGGCGGTCTCCCGCGCGCTGGAGCCCTACCTGCTGCCGCGCCACCCCTCGCAGCTCTACGAGGGGCTGCTGGAGGGCGGGGCGCTCTTCGCGATCCTGTGGTGGGTGCGGGTGAAATATCCGGCGGCACCTCCCGGGGTGCTCACGGGGCTCTTCTTCATCTTCTACGCGCTCTTCCGGATCTTCGCGGAGCAATTCCGCGAGCCGGATGCGAAGCTGGTGGGGCCGATGACGAGCGGGCAGTTCCTCTCGCTTTTCATGATCGCGGCGGGCGCGGCCTTCCTGCTTTCGGCGAAGTATTGGAACCGGAAGAGCGCCTGATAGGGCCGCCGGCCGGATAAGAAAAAAGCGGACACGCTGCCGTGTCCGCTTTCCGGGAAAGGGGTGGCTAGCCGATCACTTCGGGATCACCAGGGCTTGGCCGGGCTTGATCATCGCGCCCTTGATACCGTTCGCCCTTTGCACCGCTCCGACGGTGGTACCGTAGCGCTTGGCGATCGCATAGAGGCTGTCCCCGGAGCGCACGGTGTGGCGGGTGGCTTTCGGCTTCGGTTTCGCCTTGGCGACGGCTTTCGGCTTCGGCCTGGTCTTCGGCTTCACCACCACGGGCTTGGAGGTCGCCTTCGGCTTGGTGGATCGGCTCGCGACGGAGGAAGAGCTGGTCGGCGGTTTCTTGTAAACAACCGTCGTGGTGGAGGAAACGGGCTTCGGCGCCACATTGGCGGCGAGCACCGGCGGCGGGATGACCGGGATATCCGCGGCCGGGGCGGTGTCCGGTTCGGCATCCGCGATCTGCCGGGAGCCTTCCTTCCACTTGCTAGGGCTGTCCGCCCAGGCTTCCACGTAATTCCCGCGGCTGTCGAAGGGACCGGTGCCGCCGGGATTCGAGGCAGTGGAGCTGCCGGTATTCGTGCAGGCGGTAAGCCCCACGGATAGGGCCGCAGCGGGGAGTGAGAACCAGCGCAATCGCATGGCCGTGGATAAGGAAAACGGCACCGTTTGGCAAAGCTTGATTGTCCGCAGCGGACATTTGGCCCCGGATCCATGCAGGGGCCTTGTTTCCCGCGCGGCGGGAGGACGGCGGCCGCGGGGAAAACCGCGGGTGAAAACGCCCGGCTTCCCCGCGGATTCCCCTTGCCTCCGGCGGCGGGAGATGGCAACCCCTCGGGCGTCCGCCAAGGGAAAGGGGCATTAGCTCAGTTGGTAGAGCGCTTCGTTCGCAATGAAGAGGTCAGGAGTTCGAATCTCCTATGCTCCACTCCTTTCCCCGGCCGTTTGCATTGCCGCTCCAGGCGATCTTTCCGATTTGTTGGCAACCGGCTCCTCCGCCGCAGCGGGCCGGCCTGCCGGGCGCGGGTGATCCCGGCGCGGATTCCCGGTGCGAGAGGCGGGCGATGCCTCTGAAGAAACGTGACTGCCGCAACGTATCGGCGTATGCTGACGCCTCCCCGATGGACGTTTATTTCACTCCCTTGGAACCGCCGATCTACGAGCTCCTCTCGTGGGATATGGATCTGATCTTGCGCTGCCTGGAGGTGATCCGGCGCGAGCTGCCGGTGCTCGCGGGGGACCTGATGCCGGAGGCACCGAAGCTGGCGATCTTCGCGATGCCGCGGGGGAAATTCCCCGG
>CBIHMP010000462.1:0-2398 GCA_966211015.1 uncultured Luteolibacter sp.
TGGATCGGTGCCGGCAATAGCTTCCTTCGCGTTGTCCCATCCATCGCTGTCCGGGTCGGCTGTCGGCGCGTGGCTTGGGTTGGCTCCGGTAAAGAGATTTCCGCCATTGTAGTGGCGTTCCCAAACGTCGCTCAGGCCGTTCGTGTTGGTATCCTGGATCGCGAAGGCGGGACCGGTGGCAAAAATCAGTCCGGCAACAGGAAGGAGCCGCTTGAAAAGGGAGGCGAAGTTCATCGGATGACGGCGGGTTGAGGGGGGGCTTCGGCTTGCCCGGCAGCGTCGAGACGCCAGTAGCGGATGAGGAGGTTCTTTTTCTCGGGCGGGTTCTCCCGCAGCTCGCGGGCCCGTTCCTCGGCGGCTTCCAAGCGGCCTTCGTAGGCGATGCGCAGGCGCTCCTTGTCCGAGTTGTAGAGATCGACCATGGCTTGGATCGGAGCCAGTTCCTGGCCCGTGGGGGTACCCTCCACGACAACGAAGGATGCCTTGGTCTCATCCGGGAATTCTGGCATTTCCGGGGCTTGGTGTTCCTGGCCGAAGCGGGTGGCGATTTCGGCCTGCCGCTGGAGATCGACACGACTGATCGCCATCAGGAGGGAATAGACCTTCTCATCCGTCTCGAACTCGGCGAACCCGGTCATCCAGAGCAGGTTCGCGTTGATCCAAAGGCCGATGGGCTCCCCGCCGGGAGTCGGCCAGTACCGCACGTAGGAGCGGGGCTGGTCCGGTGCGTCGGCGGCCACATAGGCGGAGGCCCCGACGAACACGAATTGGTGCTCTTTGAGGTCCCCGAGTTGGTCGGAAAAATCTTGGGCTCCAGCCCCCTCGACGGTCGGGGCGGGTTCCGGTATGGGGGGCAGCTCGATCGGCGCGACCTTCTGGAACGTCACCTGACGCTCGCCGAGATCCTTGATGCGGGTGGCAATGATGTCGTCCGGTTCGAACACAAGGCGGGGCTTCGGTTCAGGTGGCGGGGGTGGGCTGCCGTCGGTCAGATCGCCCACGATGGTCACTTCGCCGGAAGGAGCCGGGGGAACGGTGCCGGTTGCTTCCGCCGGTTCGGCTTCCTGCGCTTGGAGCGGTAAAAACCCCAGACAAGAGCCGGCGATGAGGGTCCTATATAAGATGAAAATCATATGGAGGGATGGTGTTCGGTCTTCCGGAGAGATGGAAATGGTGGCTAGCAGGCAAATTACGGGAGATCAATCGTTTCAGAAAAAATTTTGCACACAGTTGTGAGCCAACCCAGCGAACCGGGAAGGTAGGATTTCCGGCTCATGCGCAACGAACGCGCCCAGAACATCATCGGTTTCAAGGTGCGTTCCATCCGGATGGCGAAAGGCTGGACCCAGGCAGATCTTGCCCGGCAATGCCAGCTCAGGGGCTTCGACATCAGCCGCACTGGCATCTCGCAGATCGAGGGGGTCTTCCGCAAGGTATCCGATCACGAAATGGTCCTTATCTCGAAGGCGCTCCGTGTTCCGGTGACGGAGTTGATTCCCAAGCGGCTCCCGCCTTGGACTGGTAGGGAGACAAAGAGCGGCGAAGAGGTAAAGTGACAATCGCCAGGGCGCTTCAAAGCGGACGGGTCTTGCCCGGAACGCGGGAGACCCGCGCCCGAAGCCCAGGATGTCATGTTTCAGGCTCGCGCGACGCAGGACTTCTCCGGGAGAGCGCAAAAATGTCGAGCCTACTTCAAAGAAGATTCCGCGTAGTTACGGTGAAGGGTCGGACGGACTGACGTAGCTGATCGCTTTTCGGACGACACCACATGGAAAGCCTGCGAGAACCAACCAAAACCGCGAGATTTCAGGAGTTCTTTTTCGCCCATATCGCGCGCGCGGTGACGGGGGAAGTGTCGCATTCCGAACTCGATTTCTACTATAGGCCCTCTTAACATTTGCATCCGGAGCCCGCCCCGGAACCGTCTTCTCCGTCCGGATCATAAACAGCCCCGAGCATCGCGTCTTCCAGTGCGCGGGTATCTCACAGCCGGATTTCCAAAAGCCACCAAGCATTGGCCGACAGCGACACGGACACCGGTTGGCTGCCTTCCCGGGCGGGCTCGCTTTTTTCGCACGACTCGCCGATCCGCGATCCAACTTGTCGTCCCGCGACGCGCGGAGTAATTTTCATTAGAGGCTGATTCCACCGTCAGGCCCAACGTCTCTGGACGCGGCCCCGGTCTTGAGGGAATCAGCCTCGATCATTTCAATGGAGACACTGGACCAAGCCGCTCGTTGCACTAGCGAGAAAATTTTTCCTGCAACGGCTCCTGCAATAGAACCCGCAAAACCCTGCATTCCGCCGCATTTTACCGGCATGGGGCACGCTGCTAGACTGCCAGAAAAAAGCCCCGCAAGTTATTGGCTTGCAGGGCTTTGAAAGTGGTGGCGGGAGT
>CBIHMP010000463.1:0-2392 GCA_966211015.1 uncultured Luteolibacter sp.
ATCCGGTCCTGGCGGGCTTTGAGCAATTTCTTGCGTCCCGATTCCAGCAGCGCCGCCGCCTCATCGGGATCCAGATTCCTCGCGGCGGCGGCATCCGCCAGCGTGGCCCTGAGAGCCAGGGAATTCAGGCGGAAGTACTCCCGGTTGGGATCGGCTTCCAGCGACAAATTGCCCATTCCCGTGATTCCGCATAGGGCGATCCAAAAATCCGCCTCGTCGGGAGTCAGGCTTTGCTCGATCTGCTCGCGGGTCCATAGCCAATCCGGGGGAGTCTTGGGCCCCGGCAGCCGCTGGGGCGCAAACAGGCCGTTCTGGGCGCCGAATTGCTCATCGGCGAAGCGTACGGCACCGAGCGCGGCCTCCAGGGATCGCCGGTCCTTGAGGGCATTGTGAAGCGTTACCAGCGCGCGGCCCGCGCGGGCCTGGGTCATGCAGGTGCGATGGATCATCGGCAGATCCCAGCTACTCCCGCGCCGGCTGGAGTAGATGCCGCCATCCAGAGGATCGACCATCGCGCTGTTCAGCACCGCGGAGCCGAAACTTGCGGCGGCCTCGCGCGACCGGGCAGCGATCTCCGGCGCGGTATTCGGATCAAGCGAAGTGGAAGCGAGGCACTGGAGCAGGCCCAGCGGCAACAGCCCGCCGCTGCCGAAGATCGAGTTGATGTCCTCGTCATAGAGCGCCGCGATTTTCCGGCCGGTGCGGGATAGCATGGCATCCCTTTCCTCCGTGGAGGGCGGCACGGGATCGGGCGGCGGCAGCCGTTTCAGGCGGTTCTCATGATCTCTCCGGCTGTTCTCCTCCATGTAGGCGGGGGAATCCACCCACATCCGGGACACGAGCTCCACGGCCCTTTGGAAGATCTCCTCAAGGTTGGCGCCGGAACCGGTGGCCACCGGGCGGAAGGTCACCTCGTTCGCGTCGGCGGAGAGTACGAGGATAAAGGGAAATGAGACGGGCTGCCGGAGATTCTGGCTCAGGAATCCCGCGGCGAGAGCGGCTTCCCGGCTGAGTTCCGTGTCCACCAGCACCGGGACGAAGGTTTCGTTCAGCTTTGCGACGAGAGCGGGATTGCGGTCGATGACATCGAGCGCCTCGACGCAACCCGGGTACTGGGCGGAGCCGATGACGGCGAAGACGAGCCGCCGCGATGCCCGTGCCCGCTCAAGCACGGATGGTTCCCAATGCTGCCAGTGGACCGGCGAGCCGGCACGGGAGGAGAGCAAGCCTTGGGGCGCGTCCTGCATGGCGTTCGCCGCCAGTTCCGGGATCGTCGCCGGCTCGGGCACCTCCGCGGCCCCCTTCGTCCGCTTGCGGCAAGCGGGGGTAAACGCGAGGGCTGCCAGCAGGCAGGCACAGATTCCGGGTTTCAACATGATAAGGGAAAGGCCGCCCGGGGGGAGCAGCGTGTGCGCACCATGCAGAAAAGGCTTCCGTGCTTACAAGCCGAAGCTACGCTGCGGCAGCGATTTCCGGAGCTACCAGCGTGATCAGTATAGCGGTTTCCAGTCAAAAGGGCGGGGTGGGAAAGACCACCGTCTCGATCAACATGGCCCATGCCTTCGCCCGCGCCGGGGTGCGGACCCTGCTGGTGGACGCCGATCCCCAAGGCTCGGTGGGGCTGTCCCTCACCCGGCAATCGCGCATGCTTTCCGGCTTTTACGACTATCTGGCCGATCCCGGGATCCCGCTGGACCGGTTGCTGGTCCCCACCCGGCTGGAGACTTTCACGCTCGTGGCCAGCGGCCAGGCGAGCGACTACGAGGTCGGCGGTGCGCCTACCGGTGCCCATCTCGCGCGGGTGCGCGGGTTCCTACGTGCGGTGGAAGCCCGCGGCTTCGATCTTTGTCTGGTCGATACCCCGGCCGGTCTTTTCGGGCTTACCGCGGATATTATCGCTTCCAGTGATGCGGTGCTCGTTCCCCAGCAGGCGGAGCCCCTGGGCATCCGTTCCGTGCCGAAGATGCTGGAAGGGCTGAACCGCCTGCGCGTGATCCATCCGCGCCTGCTCGTGCTCGGCGTGCTGATGACCATGGTGCAACAGGAAATGGCGGAGAGCCGCGAATCGGTCGCGGCACTGCGCCAGCTTCTCCCGCCCGACCTGATCCTGCGGACGATGATCCCGCGGGACGGCCTTTTCGTGAAGGCCAGCGCGCGCGGCCTGCCTGTCGGCGTGCTGGAAGACGGGGCGGGTGCCCTCGCCGTATTCGACGCCTTGAGATTGGAGATCGAGGCAAAGCTGGAGCGGTCGGGAACGCCGGCCCACCCCCGTCGCGATGGATCCGATTGAACCATGGATCGACGCCTCCGCCGTGCGCAGGCTGGCGGCGAATCTCCTATCCCGCTCCGGGGAGGAGCCGGTGGACACAGGTCCGGACACCGGGTTCGGCAA
>CBIHMP010000464.1:0-2388 GCA_966211015.1 uncultured Luteolibacter sp.
TTTTCGGAACCGCGGCCGCCCCCGTCCCCGGGGAAACAGAAGCCCTGCCGGCCGACCCGTCGCTCGCCGAGGCGATCGCGGTGATCGAAGGTGATCGCTCCAACGGAACCGGGTTTTTCTGCCGGTCCGACGGCAAGGTCTATCTCTACACCGCCGCGCACGTGCTTTCCGGCAATGCGAGGCTGCAGGTGAAGCTGCGGAGCGGCGCGGTGGTGCGGAAATTCGGCGCGCTGGAGGCGGCCGAAGGTGCCGATCTGGTCCGCCTCCCCCTGGAAGAAGAGGTGCCGCAGGTGCTGGAGATCGCCCCTGAAGCGGGCTCCGCGAAGGTCGGGGATGCAGTGTTCGCTTCGGGAAATGCCGGCGGTGGCGGTACCGTGGGCTTCGAGCCGGGAAAGATCATGGGAGTCGGCCCGGAATCGATCGAGATCGACGCCGAAGTCATCCAAGGCAACAGCGGCGGCCCCATCCTCGATGCCGCGAGCCGCCGGGCCTTGGGCGTCGTGACGCACCTGACCGCGGAGCGGAAGGACCTATGGGCGAAGGAGACGCGCTTTTCAGGCGTCCGCCGCTTCGGATGCCGCCTCGACCGCCGCTGGGAGTGGAAACAAGTCCCGGTGGAAGGCTTCCTGAAGGAAGGCAAGGCACTGCTGGCGATCCAGGAGCAGTCGGAGCTGATGATCGCCGCATTGCAACCGGGGAAGTGGAATTCCGAAGTCTTCCGCCGTCTTAGCCAGAACCCGCTCGCCCGCGATATCCGGGCGCTGGAAGCATGGATGGACGAACAGAAAAGCGGCGGCCAGCGCTCCAGCGAAACCGATCGGAAGAAGCGGTTGCGGGGGATCCTCGATGGAGCCCGGCACCGCTCCCGCGGCCAGATGTCCGGCTTCCGGAGCGAAGGGTTCACCTGGTTCCACCGCGAGGCCGCCATCCAGGAGATCAAGAACCGCCTCGAGATCGAGAAGGTTTACGAGAGTTCCGCGCAGGACCTGCGCTAGCGGCCGGGAGAGGGGCGGGGAAGCCGTCCGGTCTTCCCCGCCAGGATCAACTTAGTTGCCGGTGGGCTCGAAGATTAGCAGGAAGAAACCCCGCGGCCCGGGAGGCAGGGGAGCTTCCTCCACGTGCCCGCTGCGTTCCGCCGGAGTCATGGCCTCGATTTCCGCGCGGGTGATGGTCAGGACCCGTTTTCCCACGGTCCTGACGTCGTCGAGGCTGTTGCTCGCATGCAGGTGGTAATCTCCCGCGGGGACGAGATGGGGGAAGGTGATGCTCGCCGCGCTTTCTCCCGGTTGGCACGTGATCCGGAAGGCGAGGTCATCGGCGGAGTCGTTCGGATCCATCCCGAGATAGTATTCGGTCAGGTTGTCGAGCCCGCCGTGATCGGCATCTCCCGAGACCTCCCCGGGGAGGCCGTGCTCGTCGAGCCAAGCCTCGAAGCCCAGCGTCTCGACATGGACCTCGGAGGCGGCCGAGGCATTTCCCGCGGCGTCGATAGCGATCACGCGGTAAATGTAGGCGGTACCATCGGCGAGACCGGTGTCCGAATAGGCGAGGTTAAGCACGGAACCCAGGAAGTCGTTGCCGCGCCAGATCTGGTAGGCGACCACGTCGTCCGACGACGCGTCCCAGGTGAGATCGACGGAATGGTAGCCCGGGGCTGCGACGAGATTCGGCGGCGCGTCCGGGGGGGTCTCGTCCGGGGAAGTGGAAATGGCGAGCACCGCGGTCGCGGAGAGATTTCCCGCCGCGTCACGTGCGCGGACCTCGTAGCTGTAGAGGGTGTCGGGCTCCAGCCCGGTATCCGAGTACGCGAGCTCCTCCACGGTGGCGATGAGATTGCCGTCGCGCCGGATTATGTAGCCGGTCACGCCTACCTCGTCGGTGGCGGCATCCCACGAGAGATCGATGGAGCGGAGGTGCGGAGCCCCTGCCAGATTTCCGGGTGCCTGCGGGGGCGATTCGTCCTTCAGGGTGCTGGTCGAAACCGTCGCGGCGGCGGAGAAATTCCCCGCCTCATCGAAGGCGCGGACCTTGTAGGTGTATCCGGTGTCCGGCAGGAGGCCGGTGTCGTTGAAGCCGGGAGTTTGGACGGTGGCGATGACGATGTTGTTCCGTTCGATGCGGTATCCGGCAACAACGCCCACGAGATCGGTGGAAGCGGTCCAGTTAAGCTGAACCGATTGGTGGGACGGCGTCGCGACCAGCGATTCCGGCACCGATGGCGGCTCTTCATCCGGGAGGGTCGTGGCCGAGACCGAAGCCGGCTCCGACGCGTTGCCCTCCGCGTCCACGGCAATGACTTGGTATTGGTAGAGCGTGTCGCTGTCCAAGCCGGTATCGGTGTACTCCAATCCGGAGATCGTAGCCAAGGTGAGTTGACCTCGTTTGACG
>CBIHMP010000465.1:0-2360 GCA_966211015.1 uncultured Luteolibacter sp.
TCCCCCGCCCCCGCCCTTTTACCACGCCGCGGCATCGAGCCGGGAGATCGGGAAGGCCACGTATTCGCCGATGACCCGCGGGTCCTTCGTCTCGAAGACCTCCGGCAACTGGACCAGCCCGCAATCGACCACCACGGGATCGATGGAGATCACCTGCCCGTAGGCCTGGTATCGCCAGCCGCCCAGCGGCTCGAGCTTGCGGAGCTTGGCGGGATTTCCGGCGCGGATGCTTTCCCAGGTCACGCCTTCCACCATCGGGGCGCTGAGCTCGATCTCGAAGTCCTGGCCCGGGGCGGGCGCATTGGCCTCATCCGCGGAAAAATCGTCCATCACCGTGAGGACCTCGCCCTCCAGCCGGATCTCGGCTTCCAGCCAAGGTCCCTGCGTTTTCAGAAGAGTAGCACGAGTGCACATCTCACCCGGATAGACGGCCCGGAGCGCGGTTTTATTCAGGGATCGGGATTCTTCAGGAAGCCGGCGGATCCCCTCACCGCGGCAGTTCCCAAGGAAGGCAAAACGCCCTGCCTGCCGGGGTATTTACGGGGGATCTAAACCGGATTTACTATCTCAAAGCGGTTGATCTTCCCTCTCCATGGGGTAAAATTCGGACATCTTTATGCGGAAGCAAGTTCTCATCGTCGAGGATCACGAGCACCTCGCGGTGGCGCTCGCGTTGGTGTTGGATGGCGATCTCAGGTTCCGGACTTGCGGCGTGGCGGCGGACATCCCGGAGGCGATCGCGCTGATGCCGGATGCCGGTGCGGATCTGGTGATCCTGGACATCAATCTGCCGAGCGGCTCCGGCCTGGACCTGATCCCGATCCTGCGCACGGCGAATCCCGCCGCGCAGTATCTCGTCTTTTCCCGGCAGGAGGAAGCGGTGTATGCCCCGCTGGCGCGGAGAGCCGGCGCGCACGGCTACCTCCGGAAGGGCGCATCCCCGCAAGCGATCCTGGAGGTCGCCTCGACCATCGTGGGGGGTGGCCGGCATTTCCCGGGCATCCGGGAAGACTGAGCGGTGAGGAGTTGCGCGGTGGCGCGCCGGGCCTCAGCGGCTGCCGTCGAGGTGCTTGGCACCATCGAAGCTCTCCGCGCCGTCACGACCGCTCCGGTGCTTCGCTCCATCCACGCCATCCGCTCCGCTCCGGCGCTTCGCTCCGTCCACACCATCCGCTCCGGTCCGGCGCTTCGCTCCGTCCACGCCGTCCGCCTTCCTCCGGCTCTTCGGCAGCCGGACGGTGAAGGTGGTGCCGTCTTCCGCGGAGGATTCCACATGGATTTTCCCGCCATGGGCGACGGCGATCTGGCGGCAGATGTAGAGGCCCAGCCCGATGCTGCCCTGCGGCCGGTTCCGCTCCCCCGCGGTGAGCCGCACCATGGGATCGAAGAGGATGCCGAGGGACTCCTGCGGGATGGGCCGGCCCCTATTGTGCACGGCCAGCGTCACCTCCTCCGCGGTTTCCCGCAGCATGGTGGTGATGGGATGGTCGGGCGCTCCGTGGTGTTTCGCGTTGGAGAGGAGATTGGAGATGAGCTGCCGCAGGCGGGCGGCATCCCACTCTCCCCGGAGGTCGCCATCGGCCTGCAGTTTGAAATCGCGATCCGGGGCCAGTGCCCGGAACTCCTCCAGCACCTCCCGGCAGATCGCTTCGAGATCGGCGGTGTCCGGATACACGGGCATGGAGCTGCCGAGCTGGGAGGTGGTGAAATCGAGCAGGTCCGCCAGCATCTTCCCCATGGAATCGCAGCAGCGCTCCATCCTGGCCGGGATCGCCGAAAGATCCTCGGGCCGCGCCAGGGAATTCGCCATCACGTCGATGAACATCTTCATCGAGTACAGCGGCTGGCGCAGATCGTGCCCCAGGATGCCGAGGAAGAGTTGGCGGCTGCGGTCGAGTCGCTCGGCGAAGGCAGCCACCGAAGTGGCCACCAGATGATCCAGCGCCTCATTGAAGCGGCGCATGTCCTCGATCTGCTCCCGGTGCGGGGTAGGCACGCTTTCCCACCAGATCCGGCTCACCGAGGCGCGCAGCGCGCGGAACTCCGCCACCATCCGGGCGATGTCGAAGCCATCGTCCACCCGTGCCAGCGCGTGGCCCACGGCCGCCTGGTTCATGCCAGTGCGGTCGCCGCCGTTGTGACCTTCGGAGCGGGCCTTCTGTTCGGCCGCGGTGCGCGGGCTGGCCATGTCCTGCACCAGCGTGCGCAGCATCTCTTCGGCGTCGTTGCGGAGCCGCGCCACGGGGGGCAGCGGCCCGACCCAAAACCGGCGGGCGAAGTCTTCCCACTCCGCCAGGATGCGTTCGATATTCTCAAGGATGAAATCCCCCAGCCTCAGGGGCGCCGTCGCTCCATCAGAT
>CBIHMP010000466.1:0-2353 GCA_966211015.1 uncultured Luteolibacter sp.
CGAAAAGCTCAACCGCCGCGGCGGGGCCATCGCGCTGGGTCATCCGGTGGGTGCCACCGGAGCCCGGCTGGTCCTGACCGCCCTGCACCAGCTCCGGGAAACCGGCGGTCAACGGGCGCTCGCGACCCTCTGCGTCGGCGGCGGTCAAGGCGCGGCCCTCTGGCTGGAACGACCATGAAATCCCTTTTCCATATTCCATGCCCGCGAATTCCCGATGCCAAGGGCGCTCTTCCCGTCACCCCGCCACCGGATCGCCGCCTCGCGTCGTCATTCCCCGCCCCGGAGGGGCATCGGAAATTAGCCGGTGGCGAAAGCCACCGGTCGGCGCGACCCACGGGACCGCGTCCCGGCGGGCCGCGGGACGAGCTACGGGAAACGCCGTAACTCTCCCTCCCTTTCCACTCCACGTGCCATGAATCACCTCCACTTCCAGCTTTGCGGACCCTACGGCATCCTCACCTTCGACCGTGAGAATTCCGCGGCGAATCTCTTCGACCGTCCCTCGCTGGTGGAGCTGTGCGATGAGCTCGATGCGCTTTCCGCCCATCCGGAACTGGCCGGGCTCCTCATCCGCTCCGCCAAACCCTCGATCTTCATCGCCGGGGCCGACCTGAAGATCCTCTCCGCGGCGCAGGGCGACGAACTGCGCGACCTGATCGAACTCGGCCAGGCCACCTTCCAAAAATTGGCGAAGCTCCCCTACCCCACCGTCGCCGCGATCCACGGGGCCTGCGTCGGCGGCGGCTACGAGCTGGCCCTGGCCTGCGACTGGCGCGTCGCCAGCGATGCCCCGGTGACGAAAATCGGCCTGCCGGAAACGAACCTGGGCATCCTGCCCGCATGGGGCGGCACCACCCGTCTGCCGCGCCTGATCGGCCTGCCGGCCGCGCTGCCGCTCATCCTGGGCGGCAAGATCCTTTCCGCCGGGGCCGCGAAAGCGAAGGGCCTGGTCGATGCCGTGGTGCCTCGCGAGAACCTGGACAGCCTGGCGCTGGGCTATCTCAAGAAGGGCAAGCGGCCCGCCAAGGCGCGATTCCATCTTCATAACCCTGTGATCGCCCCGCTCATCGCGGCCAAGGCAAAGCGCGATCTGACGGCGAAGACGCGCGGCCTCTATCCCGGCCCGGAGGCCGCGCTGGAGGTCGCCGCGAAGTCCTGCCACGGCCCGCTGGAAGCCGGCTTCCAGCGGGAGAAGGAAGCGATCCTGCGGCTCGCCGTGCGCCCGGAAACCCGCCAGCTCCTGCGCCTTTTCTTCCTGCAGGAGCGCGCGAAGAAGCACCGGGTGGTGACGGCGGAGCCGCGCCCGATCGGCCGCTGCGCGGTCATCGGCTCCGGCGTGATGGGCGCGGGGATCGCCTACTGGCTGAGCACGCGCGGCCACGAGGTGATCCTGCGCGATCTGGACGACGGCGCGCTCGCCCGGGGCATGAAGGCGATCTCCAAGAACTACGATGAAGCTCGTAAAAGGCGCGTCCTCACCGCCGTCGAGGCCGTGCGCGGCATGGACCGCATCCGGCCCAGCGCGGTTCCGGTCCCGCTCGACCGCTGCGACCTCGTGATCGAAGCGGCCGTCGAACGCCTCGATATCAAGAAGCAGGTCTTCGCGGATCTCTCCGCCCGCACCCGGCCGGACACGATCCTGGCCACGAATACCTCCGCGCTGCCGATTCACGAGCTGGCGGCCAGCATCTCGAATCCGGAGCGCCTCGTCGGCCTGCATTTCTTCAATCCCGTCCACCGGATGCAATTGGTGGAAGTCGTGCGGACGCCGCTGACTTCGGATGAAACGCTGGCTACGGCGGTCGCCTTCGTGCGGTCCATCGGGAAACTGCCCGTGGTGGTGCGGGATTCGCCGGGCTTCCTGGTGAACCGCATCCTGATGCCTTACCTCGTGGAGGCCGCGCAGATCTTCGAAGGCGGCGGGGATCCGGAGGTGATCGACAAGGCCATGCTCGACTTCGGCATGCCGATGGGTCCCCTGCGCTTGCTGGACGAGGTGGGCCTGGATGTGGCGGCGCACGTCGCGCGGACGCTGGCGGGCGCGTTTCCGGACCGCATGAGCGTGCCGGAGCTGCTGGAGACGCTGTTGGCGGGCGGCCATGCCGGGCGGAAGTCCGGCTCGGGTTTCTATCTCTACGACGGTCATCGTACCACGCCGAATGCCGTGGCGCTGGCGCTGCGTACCGGCGACACCCCGGCACCGGCCGATGTCGCCGCCCATCTGGCGCTCGCCATGAGCCACGAGGCGCGGCTTTGCCTGGAAGAAGGGGTGGCGGAAAGCGCGGACGACATCGATCTCGCGATGGTGCTGGGCACCGGTTACGCGCCCTTCCGCGGCGGCCCCTTGCAAGAC
>CBIHMP010000467.1:0-2337 GCA_966211015.1 uncultured Luteolibacter sp.
CAATGTGTTACCCATGTCCCCGCACGTCTGTTACCTATGTACCCGGTCTGTACACTCCGAGCGGTCCGGCTTCTGGCGGTCGTTCTCAGGGGCCGGCGTGGGACCCAGGATTCCGGCCGTCCTCCGCCGGAGCTTTCGGAGAAAGGTTCCCGCCGTCCGGAAATTTCCCGACAACCTCTTAGCGCATCAGATACCCGGCGGTATCCGGCGTGAAGACGGCAGGATCGATCTTCGGATTGATCTCCGTCTTCGTGAAGACCGTGCGGATCCGGGATTTGTCCTCCAGCTCCAGATCCAGGGCGCGGAGTTCGTGGGTGCGGGTGTCGATGTCGAAAAACATCCACGGCACCTGCCGGCGCATGCTCCGGTCCTTCGGCCGCACGGTGAGCTGGTAAATCGGCCCTGTCATGCGGGACTCCACCAGTTCGAAGGTGGCGCGGAATCCGGCCAGATCGCGGAAGGCCTCGTCGGAGAGCAGGGTGAACTGGCGGGCATCCGCCGAGGCGGCATCGACCTTCTTCCCGCGTTTCTTCGCCACATCCAGCAGGGCCATCGTGGTCCCGTCGGAAACGGCGAGCGTTTTCACCGGCTGACCCAGCTCCCAGAGCAGCTTGCCGGGCCGCTGCATGCGCAGGCGGCCGGGGGTGGCGATGGGTTTCTTCAGGGACGGCAGCTTCCGCTCCTGCACGAATTCCGCATCCAGGCTTTTCAGGTCCTTCTGCTTGCGGATCCACGCCTCCAGCGGCTTGAGGTCCGGCTCCGCGGCGGCGAGCGAGATCAGCGAAAGCAGGACGAGCAGGCGGCGCATGGGGCGAGTGGAAAGCGGGAAGGGGACCGTGCCAAGCGGGAAGTGCTTTCCGGCTCGGCGAGGCGATGTTGGACGTTTGCCTTTCCCACCCCCGGAAATCCGTCTTCCCTCCGCGCATGCGGAAATGGTGGCTCCCCCTGATGTTGCTCGCGGCGGTCGCCGTGGCGGCACTCGGACTCTCGCGCCTGCGCTTCGATACGGACATCCTCTCGATGCTGCCGCCCGATCTGCCGGAGGTGAAGGGGCTGAAAGCGCATCACCGGGCCTTCGCCCGGGAGGACGAGGCGATCCTGCTGCTGGAGGGCGATGGGGAAACCTCGCCGGCTGCTGCCGCGGCCTCGCTCGCGAAGGCGCTGGAAGCGGACGGCGTGGTGAAGCAGGCCCGCTGGCAGCCGCGCTGGACGGAGGAGCCGGAGGGGCTGGCAGAGCTGCTCGCCTACCTGTGGATGAATGGCGATCCCGCGGATACTCAGGCGCTGGCGGAGCGGTTGGCCCCGGCGAATTCCCAGGCGGCGATGCAGGAGGTGGTGGAGCACCTGGCCACCGCCATCGAGGGCCAGGATCTCGCGATGCGCGCGCACGATCCCTTCGGCTTCCTGGATCACCCGGCGGTGGCGGATGTCATGTCGGCTTCCGGCGGCGGGGGCGGGGCCTTCGCCAGCGCGGACGGGACGGCGCACTTGGTTTTCATCGATGCCCCCGCGGAGGTCCACGGCTACCGTCAGGCGGGGGAGTGGATCGGCAAGGTGCGCGCCTCCGTGGCGAAGTGGGAGGCCGGGGAAGAGGCGCGGGGCTTCAAGGTCGGCATGACCGGCGAGCCGATCTTTTCTTCGGAGATCGGCATGGCCATGGAGAAGGATCTCAGCGGCTCCATCGGCATCACGCTCACGCTCATCGCCCTGCTTTTCTGGTGGATGCAGCGGCGGCTAATGCTGCTGGGCGGGCTGATCGTCACGCTGTGCTTGGTCTTCGCCGTGGCGCTGGGGGTGGCGGGCTGGATGTACGGGGAGCTGAGCATCATGGCGCTGAGCTCGGCGGAAATCCTCATCGGCCTGGCCACGGATTACGGGCTGGTGATTTGCCAGGAGGCGAAGGTGGCGGGGCATGACAAGAAGGCGCTGCTGCGGGCCAGCGGCAAGCCGGTGCTCTGCGGCGCAGCCACCACCGCGGTGGTCTTCCTGGCGCTCAATCTCGGCGGGCTGCCGGGGATGGCGCAGCTCGGCAGCATCGTGGCCTACGGCCTGGTGGCCGCGGGCGTGCTGATGATCGCCTTTTACCTGCCCTGGGTGGTAAAATTCGGCGTCAACCGCGCCCCCGCGGAGGACGAGGCGAAGTGGCTGCCCCGGCGGCGGAAATCCTGGCTCTTCACCGCGGCGCTGATTGCGGTGGCGCTCGCCACGCTGGCCTTCCTCGGCATGCCGGGGGTGGAGTTCGACTCGAAGATCATGCGCCCGCGCGACAGCGCCGCGATGGCCTCCTTCGAGCGCATGCGGGAGAAATTCCCCGACCGCGATCCGCGCCTCCTGCGC
>CBIHMP010000468.1:0-2334 GCA_966211015.1 uncultured Luteolibacter sp.
GTTCACCCCGGTCCTCAATCTCATCGAGCCCCGGGGCGGCCAGCGCGGCGTGGAGATGGACATGCACTTCTACGGCGAGCGGCTGGACGGGATCCAGGAGCTGCTCGCTTACCAACCGGGGATCGAAGTCCGCTCCTTCGCGGTGGAGAACGACAAGCACGCTTCGGCGAAAATCTTCATCCGGCCCGACGCGCCGCTGGGCGAGCACCAGCTCCGGGTCCGCACCACGGGCGGGGCCAGCTACCTGCGGTCCTTCTTCGTGGGGCAGTTCCCCGTCGTCAACGAGGCCGATCCGAACGACACGCCGGAGCAGGCGCAGCGGCTGGAGCTGAACACCACCGTACAGGGCACCGCGAAGCAGGAGGACGGCGACTACTACGTGTGCAGCTTGAAGAAGGGCCAGCGCTTCACCGCGGAGGTGGAAGCCATGCGCCTGGGCCGCACGATGTTCGACCCTTACGTTGCGATCGTTGATCCGAGAGGCTTCGAGATCGCCTCGTGCGACGATGCCCCTTTGCTGCGGAACGACTGCTTCGTCTCCGTGACGATTCCCGAGGACGGCGACTACAGGGTGCTGGTCCGGGAGGCTGCCTACGAGGGTAACGACAACTGCCAGTACCGCGTGACCATCGGGACCTTCCCGCGGCCGAAAGCCGTCTTCCCCAGCGGCGCGAAGCCGGGTGAAACGGTGGAGTTCAGGTTCATCGGCGACCCGGCGGGAGACTTCACGGAGACCGTGGCGATTCCCGCCGACGCCAGCGGGCGGTTCCCGCTTTTCCCCGCGCGCGAAGGCCTGCACGTGCCCTCCCCCCACTGGATCAAGGTGTCCCCGCTCGCCACCGTCGCGGAGGCCGAACCGAACTCCGGGATCAAGAATGCCACCGGATTGCCGGATCTGCCCTGCGCCGGCCACGGGATCGCGGGCGAGGAAAAGGACTCCGACTTCTTTTCCTTCAAGGCGGCGAAGGGCGAGAATCTCACGGTGAAGGTCGTCGCCCGCGGCCTGCGTTCCCCGCTGGATGCCGTCCTTTCGATCCGCGACGCAAAGGGCAAGAACCTGGCGACCAACGACGACCAGGGCGGCCCGGATCCCGTGCTGCAATGGTCCGCCCCCGAGGAGGGCGAATATTTCGCCGTCGTCCGGGATCAGCTCCAGCGGGGCGGTCCGGATTTCACCTACCGTCTGGAAATCCTGCGACGTGACGCGGCCATCGCGGCATCGCTGCCGGTGGTGGAACGCGACAACTCCCAGAAGTGGAAGGTGATCGCCATCCCCCGCGGCAACCGCTACGCCGCGATGGTCAACGTCACGCGGGAGAACATCGGCTGCGATCTGAATTTCGAGGCGGAAAGCCTGCCCGCCGGGGTCTCGCTAAAGGCCCCCATGATCCACCGCTCCGTGAATGCCGCCCCCGTGGTTTTCGAGGCCGCGGCGGACGCACCCCTCGCGGGTAGCCTGCATCGTTTCAAGGTGAAGTCCGCGGGCGATGCCCCGCCGCTCGAAGGCTGGCTGCGCGACACCGTCCACCACATCGAGATCAACAACCAGGGTCCCTATCACTCCGCCGAAAGCGACCGCGTGACCGTGGCCGTGATCGACGAGGCTCCTTACCGGCTGGAATTGGAAACGCCCGCCGTGCCGATCGTGAAGAACGGCACGATGCAGCTCAAGGTGCGCGCCCAACGGAAGGAAGGCTATGCGGAGGCGATCAACCTGCGCTTCCTGTGGAATCCCCCGGGCATCGGCTCCCCCGCCACCGTAACCATGCCGGGAGACCAAAACGAGGCGCTCTACGAGATCAACGCGAACGGCGAGGCGGCGGTCGGGGAATGGCAGGTCTGCGTGCTGGGGGAGGCCAACACGCCGCAGGGCCCGGTGCTGGTTTCCACCACCCTGGTTCCGCTCAAGATCGCCGATCCATATCTGGGCATGACGATGGACATGGCCGCCACCGAGCAGGGCAAGCCGACCACGATGATCTGCAAGGTGGAATATACCGGCACCTTCACCGGCAATGCCACCGCGGAGCTCTTCGGCCTGCCGCACGGGGCGAAGGCGCCGCCGGTGAGCTTTCCGCACGGCCAGGCGGAGGTCCATTTCCCCGTGGAGATCGCGGCCGATGCCACGGTGGGCAAGCATACCGCGCTCTTTTGCCGGGTGAACGTTCCGGAGAACGGCCAGACAATCCTCCACCAGGTGGCACAAGGCGGCACGCTGCGGATCGACAAGCCGGCCGCGGACGCACCGCCTCCACCGCCGCCGGTAGCTCAAGCGACCCCCGCACCGGCACCGGCCGCCGAAAAGCCGCTGTCCCGCCTGGAGCAGCTCAGGCA
>CBIHMP010000469.1:0-2328 GCA_966211015.1 uncultured Luteolibacter sp.
CCGTATTTCCACAGCCCGTCCGGCCTTCGTGCCGAGGCGGGCTGTTTTGCAAGGAAGCCGCCGTCCAGCGTGCCGCGACTTCCGTATTGAGAAACACGCCGCCCCGTCCATCTTTCCCGCATGCCCGCCGCCGCCCTCGACCTGAAGGAAGCGATCCTTGCCCTCAAAAAGGAAAGGAACGCCGTGATCCTCGCCCACAATTACCAGACCGGCGACATCCAGGACCTGGCGGACTACGTGGGCGACTCGCTGGGTCTCGCCTACCATGCCCGGGATACCGATGCCGACGTGATTGTTTTCTGCGGGGTGCATTTCATGGCGGAGACGGCGAAGATCGTGAATCCTACGAAGATCGTCGTACTTCCCGACAAGGACGCGGGGTGCTCGCTAGAGCAATCCTGCCCGGGCCCCCAGCTCGAGGCGTTCCTCCAAGCGAATGCGGAGAAGAACTACTACGTCATCGCCTACATCAATTGCTCCGCGCACGTGAAGTCGCTGTGCGATGTCATCTGCACTTCCGGTAACGCGGTGCGGATCGTGAACAAGGCACCGCAGGACCGCCCCATCCTCTTCGTGCCGGATGCCAATCTCGGTGCCTGGGTGATGGAACAGACGGGGCGCAAGATGGACCTCTGGCAGGGCTCTTGCTACGTCCACGTGGAATTCACCCGCGATTCCATCAACCGCATCAAGGCCGAATTCCCCGACGCCCTGGTGGTGGCGCACCCCGAGTGCACGCAGGCCGTCCGTCTGCTGGCCGACGAGGTCTGCTCGACGGAAAAGATGATCGCCTTCTGCAAGAACGCACCGGTGAAGGACATCATCGTGGTCACGGAGAGCGGTATGCTCCATCGCCTGCGGAAGGAGTGCCCGGATAAGAACCTGATTGCCGGTCCCACCGATCGCTGCGCTTGCGCGGACTGCCGCTACATGAAAATGAACACGCTGGAGAAGCTCCACGCGTGCCTGGAAAAACTGAGCCCGCGGGTGGAAATTCCGGAGGACATCCGGCAGCGTGCCGAGCTGCCTCTCCTGCGGATGCTGGAGCAGTCCCGCTAGGCGGTGCGCGTGGCGCCGGGTCCGGCAGGGAAGAAGGACGGCTTCATCCGCAGCGGCATCGAGCCTTCCACGTAGCGAAGCAGGGGGATGCAGAGCAGGAGGCAGATCGACGCGAAGCCTGCGATCCCCAGCATCATGCGCATCTCGTCCGATACCCGCGCGGGTTCCGACTCCATGGGCGCGAGATAGACCAGCGCCTTCGGCGAAGAATCGGCGGGAGAAGTCCGGCGGGCGTTCTTCTCGTAGGCATCGACCACCGCCACCACCATGCGCTCGGCTTCGCCGGGGCGGCTGCTTCTTGCCTCCAGTTTCACCAGGTTCGAGCCCGCCATCTCCTGCACCGAGAGGCTGGACCACAGCAGGTACTCCATCATCGGATCCACCGCGCCCTCCGGCCCGCTGCCGGCGAGCGTTCGTGCGGCCATTTCAACCACCTCGCCCGAACGGAGTTCTTCGCAAACCTTGCGACTGCCCTCGGTGCTGTCCGCTGCGACCCGTACCATCGCTCCGCCATGGTAAACGGGAGGAGTCACATGCACGATGCAAGAGCCGATCAGCCACGCCGCGAACGGCAGCAAAAGAAGGCCCGCCAGCACGCATGCGATCCCGCGCGGGCTGTTGCGGCGGGATGCCGGTGGCTCCGGCGGGGAAAGAACAGTGGAGGGGAACTCCCTTTCGGTAGGAGACATTTCACCGTATCAGACCTAACAAGCGCGAATCGGTTCAAAAATTCCCGGTGAAAGATCACTATAACGGAGGGAAATATTTAGGATTTCTTAATAAATCGCGCGGGGTGCGCCTTGGGATCAAAAAAAGCCGGGGGTGGACGGAGGGTCGGCGGGAAGGCTTGCTTCGGCGTCTCCGGAATCGGATCGCAAAGATCCGTTTTTGCCGATTTTCAGTCATCGAATTTCTTGACACTTCGGGGTGCGTTCGGCTTTCTTCCCGCCCGCGCCGCAAGGCACGACAAAGCACCCGTAGCTCAATTGGATAGAGCGTCTGACTACGGATCAGAAGGTTAGGAGTTCGAGTCTCTTCGGGTGTACCACTTTTCAAAGCCCTGCAAGCCAAGCGGCGTGCAGGGCTTTTTGTCGTCCGCCTGCGCGCTCGCCGGATGCTTGGAAATGCGCTGAAATACGGGTTTTACCCATCCTATTGCGTGGATCGTTGCGTGGAACACACTCCCATCAGGCCATTGGGGGGATCGCCTCTGGAACGACTGTTGCGCGTCGGTAGGAAGGGGAATGGGTCTCATGAAGCCCCCACCCG
>CBIHMP010000470.1:0-2298 GCA_966211015.1 uncultured Luteolibacter sp.
TTCCTCACCGGCTACTTGCGGGGCTTTCTGATGGACAGGAACGCGGGCATCAAGCGCATCGCGGAATCCGGTGAATGGCGGCGATACCTCCAGCGAGACGAGTAGTTGCTGCGGGCGGCGTGACGGCGAGCCGACCCCGCCCCCGATGAACAGACCCCGGCTTCCAAATGTCCGCCGCCTTTTCAAAGCCGTGTCCATTCCGCCCCCGCGGGATTGACGACGGGCTTCCCCGGTGGCAGGAACCCCCCGCATGAATCCCGACGACGACATCGAAAAACCCGCCCCCACCGAGGACGATGCTCCGGTTGCCGAGGACATTTCCTCCGATCCTCTGGCAGATCTGGAAGCGGATGTGCTGAAGTGGCGGGAACTCGCCGTGCGGACGGCGGCCGACCTGGACAATTTCCGCAAGCGTTCCGCCCGCGAGCGCGAGGATGCGATCCGCTACGCGAACCAATCGCTTCTCGAAGACCTCCTGCCCGTGATCGATAATTTCGAAATGGGCATGCAGGCCGCGGCTCAGGACAAGAGCTCGATGATCTACATCGGCATGGATATGGTCCGCCGCCAGTTGAATGACTTCCTGTCCGCGCAGGGCGTCACGGAGATTCCCGCGGAAGGGAAGATCTTCGACCCCAATGTCCACGAGGCCGTGTCCCACGAGGTAGCAGCCGGAAGCGAGGACGGGACGATCCTGCGGGTGCATCGCCGCGGCTTCATGCTGCGCGATCGCCTCTTGCGTCCGGCTACGGTGGTGGTGGCGAAAAACGAGGGAGAGGAAGGATGACGATGGCTGCAAAGCGCGACTATTACGAAATCCTGGGCGTCTCCCGCGACGCGAGTGCGGAAGAGATCAAAAAATCCTACCGCAAGCTCGCGGTGAAATTTCACCCGGACAAGAACCCGGGGGACCATCAGGCCGAGGAGAAATTCAAGGAGCTGGGCGAGGCCTACGAGGCCCTCAGCGATCCCGACAAGCGCGCCGCCTACGACCGCTACGGCCACTCCGCCTTCAGCGGGGGCGGAGGCGGCGGGGGCGGCTTCCACGATCCGATGGACCTCTTTTCCCAGGTCTTCGGCAGCGCCTTCGGCGGCGGCTTCGAGGAATTCTTCGGCGGCGGGCGCCGCCAGCGCACCGGCAAGCAGCGCGGGAGCGACCTGCGCTACGATCTCGAGATCAGCTTGGAGGAAGCAGCCCGCGGATCCGAGAAGGAACTGGAGATCGAACATTTCGGCCCCTGCGGGAATTGCCATGCCACCGGCTCGAAAAGCGGCGGCGGCACGAAGCCATGCACCACCTGCGGCGGCCGCGGCGTAGTAGCCCGGCAAGCCGGAATTTTCATCCAGCAGACGACCTGCCCGGAATGCCGCGGCGCTGGAGAAACGGTCACCGATCCCTGCGGCACCTGCGGGGGCGACGGGCGCACGCACAAGACCAGCCGGATCAAGATCCGCATCCCGGCCGGGGTGGAGGACGGCACCCGCCTGCGCTCGACCGGAAACGGCGATGCCGGGGTCCGTGGCGGCGCGGCCGGCGACCTCTATGTCTTCCTTCACGTAAAGGAGCACGATGTCTTCGAGCGCGAGGGCAACGATCTCTTCTGCGAGGTGCCGATGCCCTTCAGCGTGGCCACCCTCGGCGGGGAGCTGGAAGTTCCCACGCTCGACGGCAAGGCCTCGATCAAGATCCCCGCCGGTACCCAGGGCGGCACTCTCTTCCGCCTGCGCGAGCGCGGCGTTCCGAGCCTCTCCAGCAGCAAGAAGGGCGACCTCCACGTCCGCGTGCAGGTGGAAGTGCCGACAAAGCTGAATTCGGAACAGCAGGAGAAGCTCCGCGAATTCGCGGAATCCATCGGCCAGCACAACTCGCCGATGCAGGAATCCTTCTTCCAGAAGGCCCGCCGTTTCTTCGATCTCTAGCTCCCTGTCTCATGGCGCGCTTTTTCCTGAGTCCCGAAGCTTGGGGGGAGCATGCCGTGCTGGCGGGAGATGAGGCGAAGCATGCCGCGCAGGTGATGCGGCTGCGGCGCGGCGACAGGATCGTGGTCTTCGATGGCCGGGGGCGTTCGGCTCGCGCGGAAATCGCCGACGTGTCGAAATCCGAGGTCCGGCTGCGCTTGGGGGAGGTGACATCGGCAGCGCCGCCGGTGCCGGAGATCTGCCTGGCCCAAGCGGTCCCGAAGGGCAAAACGATGGATCTCAACGTCCAAAAGGCGGTGGAACTCGGAGAGAGCTCGATCCAGCCGCTGATCACACGCCACACGGACGTCCAAGTGGACGGGGAGGATGCCCCGAAGA
>CBIHMP010000471.1:0-2295 GCA_966211015.1 uncultured Luteolibacter sp.
GGGAAAACGGCAGGCGTTTGAGCGGCTTCAAGGTCGCGCCGTCGCAGAGGAGGGTTGCGCCCCCGCGTCGGATGATCGCGCGGCGCGCACCGGGAGCGAGGCTGAGCGTTTCCGTCGGCGTCTGAGCCGCCGGCATCAGCACGGCATCCATCGCACCACGCCGCAGGTCCCACCGCAGCACGGTATCGAGGCCGTCACCGGAAGCGCCCTCACCGATCGCGGAATAAAGCGTGGTTCCGTCCCCGAAGGCCAGCCGGGTCACCGGCAGCGGGTGGCGGATCTCGGCCACCGGGAAATTCCAGGCGGTGCGGCGTAAGGTGGCCAGCAATAGCGCCTGTGCATCCTGATGCTCCGGATCGCTTTCCAGCGCGGCGACGAGGAATGGCAGGGCTTCATCCGGCGCGCCTGCTTCCACGCGGGCGGCACCCGCATCGAAATCCGCCGCCGCGAGAGCGGAAAGATCCTTGCTCCCCCCCGCTATCTCCGCGGGTGATTCGCTTTTCCGGAGGTCCGTGAGGGCGATGGCACCTGCCGTGATCGCCAAGGCGGCGCAGACTACCGCCGCCGCTTGGGACATCCGCAGTTTCCGCCCTGCTTGAGCTTTGGAACGACGGATCAGTTCCATTTCTTCTGCCGTCAGATCCCTACCGCTTTCCACAAGAAGTTCTGCTTCGGCGAGGCGGGAGTCCTTGAGGAGGAAGGTTTGCACGCGCTTGCCATCGATCCATGCACGAGCGGAGTCTTCCAAGCGGCGTCTGGCCTTGAGAAGGTCGTGATGGTCCTCGATCCAACGGCTCAGCAAGGGCCAGTGGCTGGCGAGGGTCTCGTGAGCGAGCGCGACCGTCCGATAATTTTTCTCGTTGGCGGCAACGAGCAATCCCGCGCTGATGAAGGCGTCCAGAAAGGCGGGTGCCGCCGGGTGCACGGCGTCCAGCGTCTCCCGCTTTACGCGTTGCGGGACGGGGAGGGTCTCCGCCGGGGAATCAAGGATCACCAGTTCCCCGAAAATCCGCCGGGCCGTTTCCTGCCGGGTTGCCGCAGGCAAAGTATCGAAGGCCTCCTGCGCCCGCCGTGGAATCGCTCCCTCCAGCCCCCCGAGTTCCCGGAAGGCTTGCCATGTCAGAAGCTTCTCCTCCCTCCGCAGGTAAAGCCCCTCGAGCGTGAATGCCAGCAGCGGCAGCGGGTCCGGCCGACGGGCGGCTTCCACTTCGATCTCTTCCGCGAGGTCGCGTCCTGTTTCCGGATCGCGTCCGAAGCCCAATCCGGCCGCCGAGACGGGAGAGCGGATGATCTGGCGGAGCCCCGCCGGTTCCGGGGGGGCGAGCAGGTAGTCTTGGTCGCTGCGCGAGAGCCGGAGAAGGTCCGGATATTCCGTCACGCGCAGGAGAAACTCGCTCCGCATCGTCGCCACGATCCAGATGCGCCCGGTCGCGGCCATCGCCGCCAGCGCTCGGAAATAGGCGGTGCGCTGCTCCCGGGAAACGCTGCAGTCGGTCAAGATCTCCTCCAGTTGATCGAGGAGGATCAGGAGATGCGCCGGCTTTCCCGCGCTCATCCGATCGAGCGCCGCCATGACGGCCGCAATCGCGAAAACGAGGGTGTCCTGCTCCCCCATCATCCGGGCCAAGCGCTCGTCATCCCACACGGCTCCCGCCGGGCCCTCTGGTTTCCTGCCTGAAGAATCGGGGAGTTTCGCGAGTCCGGGGATCGCCTCTTCCAGGGCGCGCGCCAAGGTCAGCAGGGGTGTTGCCCCGGTCTCGACGGGGAAGAGGCTGGTTCCCGCCCAGGTACCGGCCTCCGCGATTTCACCCTCTGCCGTCAGGGCAGGGGCGAGACCCGCCCTCATCAGCGAGGACTTTCCGGATCCGGAGCTGCCGTGAATCAGCAGGAAGGCGCGGCCGAAGGTATGATTCTCCTTCAGCTTCGCCAAGGCTTCCGCCGTTTCCCGCTCCCGACCCCGGAAAAGCGCCGCCTCCGTGAAATCGTAGGGACGCAGTCCGACGAAGGGTGCCCGGTCGATGGCGGGCGGCTCCGGAGCTACCGATCCGGGGGATCGGTGGATCAGCTCTTCCAAATGCTTCTCCAGCAGGATGGAAAACTGCTCCACGGATGCATAGGCGAAAGGATCTCCCTCTTTGGCGGGGGCTGACCGGCGGTTCCCGGCATTTGTCGATTTGCCCTTGGAAACGGCAGCCTTCGTCTTGCGCCGGTAAGCCAGCACCACGGCACCCTCTCCTGCCGGTACTTTGGCGGCAGCACCGGCGCTCGAGCCCCGGATCCAGATCAGGACGTCAC
>CBIHMP010000472.1:0-2254 GCA_966211015.1 uncultured Luteolibacter sp.
GGATATCGAGAGAGATGTTCTTGAGATTGTGCTCCCGGGCACCGCGGAGCTGGATGGCATTCGAGGGAGGCGCCGGCAGCTTCTTCCTGCCGGTTTCGGGCCGCGTCCCGCGAGACGCGAGGGCCGTTGCTGCCAGGAGAGGCCTGAGGAAACGCGCGGTCTCGGTATCGAGGCTGGCGATGTGTTCGGGACTGCCCTCGGCAACCAGCTTGCCGCCGTCCGCGCCGGCCTCCGGGCCGAGGTCGAGGATCCAGTCGGCGCATTTGATGACGTCGAGGTTGTGCTCGATCACGAGCAGGCTGTGGCCCGCATCGACGAGGCGCTGGAAGACGCCGAGCAGCCGCTCGATATCGGAGAAATGAAGGCCGGTGGTAGGCTCGTCCAGGATGAGAAGCTTCGAGCCCTTGGTGGCGGTAGCCCCGCCCCTGCCTGCCGTATCGGCAAGAAGCTGGCAAAGCTTGAGGCGCTGGGATTCACCGCCGGAAAGGGTATTGAGCGGCTGGCCGAGCTTGAGGTAGCCGAGTCCGACCTCCGCGAGCGGCCGTAGAAGCTGGCAAATCTGCTCGTGGCGCTTGGCATGGGGAGCACTGAGTCCTTCGGTCTCGCCATAAAAGCCGAGCGCTTCCCCGATGCTCAGATCCAGGATGTCGGCGATGGATTTCCCGAGATAGTGGAGATCGAGCGTGGAGGGCTTGTAGCGGCGTCCATTGCAATCCGGACAGGTGACGTGGAGATCGGAGAGAAACTGCATCTCCACCTTCTCGCTGCCGGCACCCGCACAACGGTCGCAGCGGCCTTCCCCGGAATTGAAGGAAAAGAAGCCGGTGTTCAGGCCGCGGGATTTCGAATCCTCCGTCTGGGCGAAGAGCTGGCGGATGGGATCGAAGGCTCCCAGCAGTACCGCAGGGGTGGAGCGGGGCGTGCGTGCCAAAGGCGATTGATCGACGAGCAGGACGTCGCTCAAGTACTGCGTCCCTCGTATCTCCTTGAGGGGCGCGGGGTCGAGGCTGGCGTCTTCCTTCCGGAGTTTCCGCGCGATATTCGCATAGAGGACATCATGGGAGAGGGTGGACTTTCCCGAACCGGAGACGCCGGTGAGGCATACGAAGAGATCCAGAGGGAGGTCGAGATCGAGCTTCTTGAGATTGTGCCGGGAGGCGCCGCGGATTTCGAGTTTCCTGGCACCAGGGCGGCGGCGGTTGGCAGGAACGGAGATGGTTCTTTCGCCGGAAAGCCACGGGAGAGTACCGGCTACGGGCGCGGCGGGCTTGGAGCCCTTGGAAGATGCCGGTTTGCCGCCTGCCCGGGGGCGGGCGGGAGCGTCGGCCCGAACGGGACCTTGGTAAACGAGCTGGCCGCCATGCTCGCCTGCGCCGGGACCGATATCCACGAGCTGATCGGCCGCCCGCATCACCGCCTCCTCGTGCTCCACCACCACCAGGGTGTTTCCCTTGTCCCTCAGCCCCTCCATCACCCCGACAAGGCGGTGAATGTCGCGCGGGTGGAGGCCCACGGTCGGCTCGTCGAGGACGAAGAGGGTGTTGGTAAGGGAGGCGCCGAGGCAGGTGGTGAGATTCACCCGCTCAATCTCGCCGCCGCTCAACGTGCGGGCGGGCCGGTCCAGGGTCAGGTAGCCGAGGCCCACTTCATTGAGATAGCGGAGGCGCGAACGGATCTCCGTGAGGATCAGGTGGAGCGAGGGATCGGGATTCACGATGCCCGCTTCCAGATCCGCAAACCATGGCTGGAGATCGGAAATCGCGAGGGTCCAGAGATCGGGAAGGGTCCTTCCCGCGATTTTGTAGCACAAGGCTTCCGGCTGGAGCCGCCGGCCCCGGCAGGTGGAGCAGGTCGTGTAGGAGCGGTAGCGGCTGAGGAAGATGCGGACGTGCATCTTGTAAGCCTTCGTCTCCAGCCAATCGAAAAAGCCCTTCACGCCGTACCAGCCGCCGGAGCGCCAGAGCTCTTCCAGCTCCTCCGGACTGCCGGTGCTACGGTCTCCGTAGTAGATCCATTCACGCTCCGCGTCCTCGAGGTCTTCCCATGGGGTGTCGATGCCGATGCGGCGCTCCTTGCAGCAGCGGAGCAGATCGCGCTGACATTCCTCCCCGCGGTCGCCCTGAAACGGCTTGATCGCACCCTGGCGGATGGTGAGGGAGGGATCGGGAACGGATTTTTCAAGATCCAGCCCGATGACGCGGCCGAAGCCGCGGCACTTCGGGCAGGCGCCGAGGGGGTTGTTAAAGGAGAAGAG
>CBIHMP010000473.1:0-2240 GCA_966211015.1 uncultured Luteolibacter sp.
GCTTACCATCGGTGCCATGCTCTTGCTGCTGGGCCGTCTCGCCGTGCTGGTGATCCCGCATGTCATGACGCCCGGGCTAGTGGCTGCCTTCGGGCACACCGCTGCGGAGATCATCACTCTCGCGCCTTTCGCCCTCCTGACCGCCGGTCTGGCGGGCGTTGTCTGGGGACTCTGGGGTCATGAACAGTGGCTCCGGGCCGAACATTAAAAAAACCGCCGACGGCTTTTCCCCCGGATAGGGCGGCGTTCGTCACTCGTGGCGGGCGCCGCCCGATTTTTTTACCCTTCGCACGCTGCCCGCAGCGATGCACCTTCCTCCCGGAATGTTCGAAGTCCGCGAGAAACCCCAGATGGTCGAGCGCGCGCTGCTGGTGCGCCTCTATTTCGACCCCCGCGAAGAAGAGGAATCCGAGGCCTTGCTCGAAGAGCTCGGCGAGCTGGTGTCCACCTTGGGCATCGGCATCGTGGAAAAGGTGCTCGCCCGTAGCCGGGAGATGCACAAGAAGTTCCTCTGTGGCACCGGCAAAGCCGCGGAGATCGTGGAGCTTGCGAAAGCCCATGAGTGCGATTGCATCGTGATCGACAACCAGCTCGCCCCTTCCCAGCAACGCGAATGGGAAAGAGCCGCGGACATCAGCGTGATCGATCGCGAGGAGGTCATCCTCGATATCTTCGCCCGACGTGCCCAGACGAAGGAGGCGCGGCTGCAGGTGGAGCTCGCCCGCATGCAGTATGCCCTGCCGCGGATGGCGCGGATGTGGGGACACCTCGACCGCGAGGGCGGCTCCGGAGGCGGGCAAGGCGGCGGCGCGGCCCGCGGCATGGGCGAGAAGCAAATCGAGGTGGACCGCCGCATGGCCCACGTCCGGATCGACCGTGCCCGGCGCGAACTCGAGGACGTGCGCAAACAGCGCGCCACCCAGCGCAAGGAGCGCGAGAAAATGGAGACGCCCCACGCGGCCATCGTCGGCTACACCAACGCGGGCAAATCCACCCTGCTCAACAAGCTCAGCGGCGCGGACGTGATGGCGAAGGACATGCTCTTCGCCACGCTGGACACCACCACCCGCAAGATCGAACTGCCGGACGGGCAGCCGCTGCTGATCACGGACACCGTGGGCTTCGTGCGCAATCTCCCCCACCGGCTGGTGGAGGCCTTCAAGGCGACGCTGGAGGAGGCGGTCCTCGCGGATTTCCTGATCCACGTCCTGGATGCCACTTCGCCCGAGATCGGGCGTTTCCACGAGACCACCCTGAAGGTACTGGGGGAGCTCGGGGCGGTGGACAAGCGGACGATCACGGTGCTGAACAAGATCGACAGGGTGACCGACCCGGATCGTCTCGCGGAACTGCGGCACCTCTTTCCCGACGCGCTCGCGATTTCCGCCGCCAATGGGCAGGGCCTCGAAGAGCTCCTGCAAAAATGCTCCGAGGTCCTCGCCGACCGGGTGCGCCGCCGCCGCTACCGCATCCCCCAGAGCCGCGCTGACATCATGGGAACCCTGCACCGCGATGCGAAAGTTCTCTCCACGGAATACGAGGGAAACGATATCCTCGTGACCGCGGTCGTGCCGGCTGCCATCGCCGGCCGATTGGAGGAATTCGCCGTCTAAGCGGGCAGATCCATGTGGAATGCGCGCCAACGATCCGGGACTCGCCGCCCCCCCGCAACGGCTAAAAGCTATCGCCGGCGGAGCCCCCTCCAGATCGTCCGGCTTGTCCTGTTTCCCCCGGTACTGGCGATTCCTTTGATTGCCGTCTATTGCCTGGCTCGCGATACCGACTGGAGGATTGTCACCGGCTATTTGGCGATCATCTCCGGCACGACCTATTTTCTCTACGGCAGGGACAAGAAAGCGGCCCAGGAAGGAACTTGGAGAACGCCCGAGTCGGCCCTTCATCTCGCCGAGTTTGCGGGAGGATGGCCCGCGGCATTCGTCGCGCAGCGCAAATTCCGGCACAAGACTGCCAAGACCAGCTATCAAATTCTCTTCTGGTTGATCGCGGTGGTCCACCAGTATCTGGCGGTGGATTATATGATTGGGTGGCAGATTGCCAAAGCGATCCCGGCTTGGACTGAGACGCTTTCCTTCCCACGCTGAAGCGCCGCCTGCCTCCAGGCGACGGATATTCTTGAATGTTAGACGGGAGGGCTGCAAATAGCGTGCCCGTGACACCTCCCGCGCATTTCAAGACCATGACCCAGCCGGCCCTCTGGGGCCTGGCAGCATCCCTCGGAG
>CBIHMP010000474.1:0-2238 GCA_966211015.1 uncultured Luteolibacter sp.
CCCAGGCGCTCAGGCGGGGATCGTCTGCTTCGAGTTTCATGGCGGAGGAGGAAGGGAATCGGAGAGTTCGGGTGCGAGAAGTTCGCGCAGGCGCTTGAGGCCCGTGTGGATGAGGAAGCCGACGTTACCGCTGCTGAGGCCGGTGGCCTCGCAGATTTCCTGATAGCTATACCCGTCGCGGAATTTCATCAGGATGACCGTCTGCTGGTTCCGGGGCAGCCGCCCGAGGTAGCGCATGACCTGCGCCAGCCTTTCCGCGTGGTCGAGCACGCCGTCCGGTCCGGGCGCTTGGCTTTCGCGGGCGTGAAGCAGCTTTTCATCGATCGGGACGAGGCGGGATTCCTTGCGCAGGACGTCGAGCGCGCGGTTCCGGCAGACGGTGAAGAGCCAGGTTTTGAGGCCGTCCCGCACCTTGGCCACATCCTGGTGGCAGAGGCGGATGAAGGTGTCCTGGACGATGTCGCGGGCGCGCTCCAGATCATGGACGAAGCCATAGGCGTAGCCGACCAGCGGGGACTCGTATTCCGCCAGCGCCCTTTCGACGAACTGTTCCCTGGTTTCCAGCATGTCCGGCGAAATCGGCACCGTCCTTACCGGAGGAACGGGCGGCTCCGGGAAATCTTGGGGAAAAACCGGCTCCATCCCCTGAAAAAATGGCCCGGGAGGCTGCTTAGCGCACGAAGAAGCTGAGGTGCTCCAGCTCCAGGGCGAGATCCACGTCGTTCACCTGCACGTCTTCCGGAACTTCGAGTCGTACCGGCGAGAAGTTCAGGATTCCTTGGATTCCGGCAGCGACCAGGCGGTTGGCGACCGCTTGGGCGAACCCCGCGGGGACACAGAGGATCGCCAGCTTTACCCCCTCCGCCTTCACGAAATCTTCGATCTCCTCATCCGATTTCACCGGGATTCCGATTCCGCGCTTCCGCGCGGCTTCCGGGTCGGCGTCGAAGGCGCAGATCACCTCGAAGCCTTCCTTCTGGAAACCCTGATAGCGAAGCAAAGCGGAGCCCAGGTTGCCGGCACCGACCAGCACGACCGGCTGCAGCCGCTCGCGGCCGAGGACGTCCCGGATCATGCTCCCCAGCGTTTCCACCGGATACCCCAGGCCGCGCGTGCCGAACTGGCCGAAATAGGCCAAGTCCTTGCGGAGCTGGGCCGGTTTGACCTTGGCAGCCTTCGCGAGCGCGGTGGAGCTCACCGTTTCCTGGCCGTTGTCCTGCAGACGCTGGAGGCAACGGTGGTAGATCGAGAGGCGGTAAATCGCCTTTTTGGGGATATCGATCTTTTCCACGCGCGGCGGCAGGAAACGCGGGGAAAGCCGCGGGGTCAAGCCCGGTTGGTGAGACGAGCCGCCCTGCACGGGAGGCGCAACCATCCCCTGCTGGCATGGATCCTCACGTCCGTCAGGACCCCGGCATCAGCGGCGCGCCCAAGGGCAGGCTGCGTTCCTCGGCCCGGAGACCGCGCCTCACTTTCAGGATCAGAAGCAGAATGAGTATCGCCACGACCACGATGGCGATGACTGCCGCCAGCGGCACCAAGGAGCCGCCAGACCAGCCCAGCCCATAGCTCAGGAGCGCGGAGAGAATGGACACGATGGTGTAAATCAGGCGGCGTCTGGTGGCCCTTGAGACCGTTTCAGCCCACTCCCTCGCCGCGGCGAGATCGATCACCCCGCCGAGCAGCGTCCAGACCCTCGCGATCTGGAAGCCGTACCAGGCGAGCTTGAACAGGTCTCCCGGGTTGCCGGTCGTCATCGCCACCACTTCCAGAAAGGCCATGACCACGGCAAGGTGACCGGCTAGCCGGAAGCGGGGCGATTGCCGGGGGAGCCCGTAACAGCCGATCGCCACGAAAACGTAGCCGAGGAGATCCACGAGGAGATCAAAGCCGTTGATCTTCAGATCAAGGCAGGAGAAAAGCAAACCCCAGAAAATCCAGGTGAAGGAACGGGACATGGTGAGAGCATGGCCCCTCCGCGGTTTCCCCCGCAATTGTGAATTCGGCCGTCCTTTGGAGAAGTAGGTGCGACGCCTGCGACTCCTGCGTCTCGCTCCCAAGCACGGCGGCGAACGGGACTCAGAGCTTCTCCGGCTCCTGCAGCAGTTGCGCCACGCGGCTGAGCAGCATGCCGGCCCCGCCCCCATCGACCACGCGGTGATCGAAGGTGACGACGAGTTCCGCTTCGGTCATCGGGATGAAGGCTTCCACCTGCTCGCTCCAGACCGGTTTTTTCAC
>CBIHMP010000475.1:0-2218 GCA_966211015.1 uncultured Luteolibacter sp.
AAGCCGCCGCCTGATGGATCTCGTGGTGATGGACGAGTGCCTGCCCCGGAAGCTAAAAAAGCTGCTGGTGCCGCACACTATCCGGACCGTACCGGAGATGGGCCTCGCCGGTTTGAAAAATGGAGCGCTGCTGCGGGAACTCTCAAGCAAGTGCACGGCATTCATCACCATTGATTCGAACCTCAGCTATCAACAGAATCTCCCGGTGCTTCCCTTCGCCAGCATCGTGCTATCAGCCCCGAGCAATCGAATGGAGCACTTGGAGCCCTTGGTTCCGGCTATCACCGCTGCCCTCAAACACGCGAGGCCCGGAGCGATCATTCGCATCCCGTCCTGACTCGAGTCCCGAAGAAGTTTTTGTTTATGAACACCATCGTCACCGGTCTCCAGTGGGGAGACGAAGGAACAGGCAAGATCGTCGATTACCTCACCGAAACCGCCGACGTGGTCGTGCGCGGGCAAGGGGGCAATAATGCCGGCCACACCGTGATCGCCCGCGGGGCGAAGTATGTCCTGCATCTCCTCCCTTCCGGCATTCTCTGGGACGGCAAGCTGAACGTGATCGGCAACGGCGTGGTGGTGGATCCCGTCGGCTTGGTGGCGGAGATCGAGCGTCTCGAAGGCCAGGGCGTGGCCATCACTCCGGAGAAGCTGCTCATTTCAGACCGCGCGCATGTTGTCCTGCCGCTCCACAAGGAGCTGGACGCCGCCCGCGAGGCGGCCTTGGGCGATCGCAAGATCGGCACCACCAAGAGGGGCATCGGCCCCGCCTACGCCGATAAGATCAATCGTTGCGGCCTGCGCATCGCCGACCTGCTGGACGAAGCTTATTTCCGGGGCATGGTCGCCCATCGCACCGCGGAGGCGAACGAGGTCCTCGCCAAATTCGGCCTGCCGACCTTCGACGCGGTGGAGCAGGCGGAAGAAGTGCTGGCTGCCTTCGCCCGCCTGCGCCCGCACGTGGCGAACACGATCCCGGTGCTCCACGCCGCGTGGAAGGCCGGCAAAACGATCCTCTTCGAAGGCGCACAGGGCACGCTGCTGGACATCGATTTCGGCACCTACCCCTTCGTCACCTCCTCGAACACCACCTCCGGCGGTTCCTGCACCGGCACCGGCTTGCCGCCGACGGCGATCCAAGAGGTCATCGGCGTGTGCAAGGCCTACACCACGCGCGTGGGGTCCGGGCCCTTCCCGAGCGCCGACGAGGGACTGTCGCAGTACCTGCACGATCTCGGCCGGGAGTTCGGCGCGACCACCGGCCGCCCGCGCGGCTGCGGCTGGCTGGACGCGGTGCTGCTGCGCCACGGCTGCATGGTGAACGGCGCGACCGGCCTGGCGGTGACGAATGTGGACGGCCTCGATAATTACGAGACCCTGCGCATTTGCACCGGCTACCGGATCGATGGTATCCTGCACGAGCTCCCGCCGGCCGACCGCCACGCGTGGGATCGCGCGGTGCCGGTGTATGAAGAACTGCCGGGCTGGCAGCAGGACACCAGCGGCTGCAGCTCCTACGCCGATCTTCCTGCCCATGCCCAAGCCTATCTCCGCCGCCTCGGCGAGCTTTGCGACACGCCCGTGAAATTCGTGGGGGTGGGCCCGGACCGGACCCAGACGCTGGTCGCCTGAATTTTTTCTTCCCCCCCTTCACCCGATGCTCGCTCATCCGCATTCCAATGCGGTCGCCCTCATGAACGAAGAACGCTCCATCCCCCGCCACATCGCCATCATCATGGATGGCAACGGGCGCTGGGCGAAAGAGCGCGGCCTGCCCCGGCGGGAAGGCCATCGCGCGGGAGCGGAATCCGTCCGTGAATGTGTGGAAGCGTGCAAGGAGCTGGGCGTGGAGTATCTCACCCTGTACGCCTTTTCCTCGGAAAATTGGAACCGGCCCGCCGCGGAAGTGTCGGCGCTGATGGCCCTGCTGGAACGCTTTCTCGAAGAGAAGGCCGAGGAATTGATGAAACAGAACGTCCGCCTCACCGCGATCGGCCATCTGGACCGACTGCCGGAGCGGACGAGGCGGAAATTGGACAAGGCAATGCAGCGGACCGCGGGCAATACCTCGCTCACGCTGGTGCTGGCGGAGGATGTGGACGAAGCCATCCTTCACATCCACCGGGATAAGGCGGGTCCGGTGTACGCCGGCGACATTCAGGAGCATGGCTCCGTCACGGTGCAGAATCCCGACCATCTCCTGTTCACGCTGCAGGAC
>CBIHMP010000476.1:0-2186 GCA_966211015.1 uncultured Luteolibacter sp.
TGGTAGCTCAGGGGCGGATCGCCCTCCTTGCCGATCAGCATCACATCCACGGGTATCTTGAAATCATCCAGCTTCATCTCCGGCGTGACGAAAGAATTGGGATTCGCCGCTTTCGGTTCGGACGGATCTTTTCGCTCTCGCATCAGATCCTCGAAATCGTCCTTGGTCTGCTCCAGCAAGAGGGCCACGGCGCTGCGCTGCGAGCGAAGCTCGGCTCCCCCGCCGGACACGCGGAACATCCCCGAGCGGCTGACCGCCCGCTCTTCCTTCGGCGGTCGGGGCACATTGCCACCGGGCACCACCGCCTGAGGCGCAGGATCCAGTGCGGCGGGTGCGGCGGGATCCTGGACCGGGATGGCAGCGGGAGCCGCCTGCACGGGTACGGCCTGCCCTGGTTCCTGCGCGCCCGCGGAAAATACCGCGGCGGCGAGAAAGAGACCCAGACAATGGAGGCGGGAAATCACGAAGCGGGATTCAATCAAAACGTTTCACCGGCGCGAGGCAAGGCGGAGCCACCGTCGGCGCGCGGATCGAGAATCAGCTTCCCGTCCGCGAGCGTGATCCGGGACATCTCCTGGAAGCCCTGTTCCAGCTCGTATGCGTAGGCTTTTGCCAGCTTCTGGTATGAGGGGAGAACCAGGATGAGGAAACCCTGCGGAACGACCAGTTTTCCGAAACGCCCGCCCTTCACGAGCCGCTCGGAGCGTTGGAGCTGCGGGAAATACTGACCGCCATCGCGCATCACCAAGGTTTTGGTGCGGCCCTGAACGTCGATTTCCTGGACGATCCGCACGTACATCGAAACCGTCATCGGCTTTCCCAGGACGGAGCGCTCGATGATGATCTCGGCGCGCTCGTTTTCGAGCCGCACTCGCACCCCTTCGATCTTCACCGATTTCTCCAGAAGGCCGCCCTGCTTGGCGGCAAGGGATTGCTTCAGGTAGAGGTTGATCTCCTCCTCCGTGAGGGTCAGGGGATAGCTGCGATCCACCGCGTTTTTAAGCACTTCCTTCAAATCGCGCGCCCTCGCGCCATTCAGGGCGGTAGCGGGGCCGATCCCCTTGAGATCGGAAAGATCCTGTGGCTGGGAGATGAAGAAAACGGCGGCGCCCAGGCCGGCGACGCCGGCAAAACTGACCAACGCGACCAGCTTTCCAAGGCAACTCCCGCGGGGTTTCTCCTGCTTCTCTTATGCCATGCGGCGAGGGGTAACAAACGCCTCCGCCTTTGGGAAGTGCTCTCACTCCGACTTGGCGGGGGCCGCTGCGGGAGCGGGAGCGGGAGCGGCCGGTGCCGCAGGCGAAGCCTCCGCAGGCTTCGAGGCCGCGCTTTCCTGCTTGGCACCCTGCTGGTAGGAGTCCGAGCGATAGTCGGTCTGATAAAAGCCCGCGCCCTTGAAGATCAGGCCCGCCCCGGTTCCGAGGAGGCGCTTCACTTTTCCTTGGCAACCCTCGGCCGGACAGTCCTCCAGCTTCGCATCGTTCATGCTCTGAAATACCTCGAAACGGTGGCCGCAGCTCTGGCAGACGTAATCGTAGTTTGGCATGGTGATTCGGGCAGGCATCCATAGCACGCCATTCCGGCGGCGCAAGTCTCGCGCCGCCGCAGGACGACTGCCCGAGAAGCCTAGAAAGGAAGCGGATCCTCGCTGATGATGACAAATCCCCTGGAATCCAGGTAGTCCTCGATCACCAGGATCGCATCCGCCAGCGTTCCGGCGAGATCGTTGGTCTCATCCGTCAACCTGCGGTCGAGGCGGTAGATGCTGCGCGAGGTATTGACCTGGAAAAAGCGGCCGGGCGCATATCCCGCCGCCACGCCGGGACTGATGCCGAAACTGTCCGAAGAGATCGTATGGGTATGGGCACCGGCAAGGCGGAGGGGTGCTTCGATCGAGAAGCCGGCGAAAGGAAGCCTCACCAGGCTTCTCCTGCCACCCAGATCCCCGGCCTTGATGTTCCAAATGTCGTCCGTTCCGCCGAGACCGGGGATATCCTCGCTCCAGCGGGCGTTGAATTGCTTGTGAACTTCGACGTTGAAGCCGCGGTTGCTGAGATTTTCAAAGATCGTCGGGCCCTCCGCGAAGTTGCCGGTGGACTTGAACGCCTCACGGGTGCGGAAATCCAGCGTATAGAGCGCATAGCCCATGCCGCCGAGGGACGAGGTGGTGCCGATTTGCTGGAGCC
>CBIHMP010000477.1:0-2184 GCA_966211015.1 uncultured Luteolibacter sp.
GATGCCGACAGTGCTCGCGCCCCAGACGAGCACGAGGAACCCGAGGCCAACCTGTACCACGCCGAGGCCGAACTTGAACGGTGCGGAAGGTTCGAGCCCCTTGCGGCCGAGCAGCGTCCACAGCGTGGCGAACACCGGTGCGAGCAGGATGATGTAGATCGCGTTGATGGACTGGAACACCGATGCCGGCACGCCTCCGCGATCGACGTGGCGATCGGTGAACAGGTTGAGGCTCGAACCCGCCTGTTCGAACAACGCCCAGAAGATGATCGACGTGATGATCAGGAACAGCGCGGCGAAGATGCGGTCGCGATCTTCCGGCTGCAGCTTGGTCACCGCGACGCTCAGGACGTAGAGAACCAGAAGGCCGCCGAAGCCGCCGAGCAGCCAGCCGACGACCGACTGGTTCTGGACGAGCACCCAGGCCAACGCGACCAGACCAAGGCCGATACCGTACATCGACCATTCGCGGCCCTTCGCGAGCGGCGCCGGCGGTTCTCCCCGACCGAGCAGGAGACCGCGCCCGATGACGAACACGATCAGGCCCGCGAGCATGCGGGAAATCTCGCGGGTTTCCTCGATCATGGAATCGGTTTTTGCGAATGGTTCGAGGCCCAGTTCGCGACAGACCTCGCGATGGATCATCAGTTGCGTCCGGAGTTCTCCGCAGGAGCCTTTGCTGTATCCGAGGAAACGGCAGAAATCCACATCGGTGGGACGTTCGGCTCCTTCCGCGATGTTTGAGGGAATTGAAATCGCGGAGCGCTGGATCTGATCCTTCAAAGCATAGTCCCGCGATCCATAGGACGCCACGCAGACATCCACCGCCAACCGGCAGCCGCGCTTCCAGACCGCGAGATTCTCGAAATTGTGCGAGTGCATTCCTCTGGTCTCTTGTCTCTGGTTTCTGGTCTCTTGTGTCTCAGTCTTCCCTCATCTCCGCAATCAGCCGCTCGACGACCTTTTTCGAGGTCATGCCCTGCGATTCGGCGGCGAAATTCGTGATAACGCGGTGGCCAAGGACCGGCACGGCCACGGCTTCCAAGTCTTCCAGGCTGGCCATGTAGCTGCCGCGGAGGGCGGCGCGGGCCTTCGCCCCGAGCACGAGATACTGCACGGCGCGCGGCCCCGCGCCCCAGGCGACGTAATCCTTGATCCAGCCCGGCGCTTCCGGAGTCCCGGGGCGGGTCTTGCGGACGATGGAGACGGCGTAGTCGTAGATGTGCTCCGGCACCGGCACGCGGCGGACGAGCTGCTGGTAGGCCATCACCGCGGGACCGTCGAGGAGGTGATTGAGCGTGGCGCGGGCGGTGCCGGTCGTTTCCCGGGCGATCCGCTTTTCCTCCTCCGCGCTCGGGTAATCCACCTCGATGAGGAACATGAAGCGGTCGAGCTGCGCTTCCGGGAGGGGATAGGTGCCCTCCTGCTCTACCGGATTCTGCGTCGCCAGGACGAAAAAGGGCGGGTGCAGGTCATAGCTGCGGCCCAGCACGGTCACTTTCAGCTCCTGCATGGCCTCCAGCATCGCGGACTGGGTTTTGGCCGGGGCACGGTTGATTTCATCCGCCAGGACGATGTTCGCGAAGACGGGACCGCGGACGAACTCGAATTCCCGCCGCCCGCCGGCGCCGGATTCCTGGATGATGTCCGTGCCCGTGATGTCCGCGGGCATCAGGTCCGGGGTGAACTGGATCCGGTTGAAGGAGAGATCGAAGGTCCGCGCCACGGAGGAAACCAGCAGGGTCTTCGCGAGGCCCGGTACCCCCATCAGCAGGGCATGGCCGCGGGCGAAGAGGCAGATGGCGAGCTGCTCGATGACCCGCTCCTGGCCGATGATCGCCTTGCCCAACTCCGCCTTCAGGGCCCCGTAGGTTTTCCCGAGCTGATCGATGGCCGCCACGTCGTCGGGGGGGAGCTGGTGATCGGTGTGATCGGCGGCCAAGGGGGGCGGTGCGGGGATGGTTTCTTCCATGAGTCGGCGCGAGAGTGCGGAATTTCAGCGAAGCTAAAGAGGGCCGTCGTTTTGTCGAGGCGTATGAAGGGGAAGCGGCGGGGTCATCCATGCCCGGCGGGTCCCGGTCCGCAGGAAGCGGGCCAAAGCCGCCGGGAGTCTTTCCGGACGGCAATAGCTGTCATACATCTTTTCCGGATCCTGCTTGCGCGGGACCGGGGAGCGTTCATGCT
>CBIHMP010000478.1:0-2182 GCA_966211015.1 uncultured Luteolibacter sp.
GATAAAGGCAGGCTGGGTCTCGGCATTGGACAGCCGCATGTCGAAATTGAAGAACAACTGGCGGGAAGCAGGGGATTCCGTGGTTGCCGCGGTTTCCCGCAGGAAGATCAGGGGCCGCGTTCCTTGCCAAAGGATCACGCTATCCGTCGGGCGGCGCTGGAGCTGGATCGTTTCCCGGACAAGCAGCGATTGCCAGTTCAGCCCGTCGATCAGGGGGTGCTTTTCCGCGATGATACCGCCCTTCAGGTAGGCACCCCCGCGCGTCTCGTCTTTCACGAAGACGATGGTGTTGCCCGCGGGAACGACCGGATCGAGGGGATCGTAGGAGAGGATCACCAGATCGGCGCTCGCGGCGTCATTGACCGGCACGGTCGCCTCGAGCGAGCGCTGCAGCTTCTTCCCGAGGCTCTCGTAGGCACCTCCGGTGGCCGCAAAAAGAGCGAGCGCCTTTGGCTTCGGCGCGACGAGCGGTAGCGCGTCGTCGAGCGTGAAGGCGTCGGGAGAGAGCACGATGCGGGCGCGCTCGGCATTGGCCGGAAAGGCGGCCTGCAGGGTGACGATCGCGCCGGGATCGAGGTCGAACTCCCGCGGCTCGGTGCGCCTTCCGTCCGGCATTTCGAGCTGCCAGGACCGCGTGGCGGCGCGCTTCGAGTAATTCCGCACCATCGCCTGCCAGACCTTTGTACCCTCCTTTTCCGCCATCGTGACGCCGGTGAAGCCGACATTGTCCAGCGGCTCGCCCAGGGAGAATACGCGCGCGTCGAAGGGCGGGGACTCCAGCGGGGTATCGGTCACGTACACGACGATGCCCTCCCGCGCCACGAGCGAACGCGCGAGCCGGAGCGCCTGCGAGGGATCAGTCAGGCCGGAGCGCGGATTCCAGGCCTCGAGGGCGGCGGCGAAGCCGGCGGGATCTGAACCCGCGTAAAGACGGGGCTTGCCGGGGATGCTTTCGAGCAGGACGAGCTCCAGCACGCTCGCCGGTCCCTGCAAATCCGGGAGCGCGGCGAGGAGCTTTTCCTTCAGCTTTTCCTTCCCCACGGACATCGACGCGGAGGAATCGAGGACCACGGCGACCCGCTGGGTGCTGCGGTCCTTTTGATAGCGCGGCTCGGCGAGCAGCCAAGCCAGCAGCAGGACGCCGAGCAACTGCATCCACAAGGGCACCGAATTCATCAGCCGGTCGAGCTTGCGGCCGCTGGCGGATTCGCGTTGGGTTTTTTCCAAGAGGAAGAGCGTGGAAATCGGCAGGATCACCGCCTGCCGCTGCAGGAAATGGATCGCCAGCACCGCGGGAATCCCGAGGAGCGCCCAGAGGCCGGCAGGGTTGGAAAGGGTCAGCATCGTGATGCGGGCAAAACTCACATTGCCGTCTCCAAGGCACCGCTGGGCAGCGCCTCGGCGAAAAGGGAGGTCTGGAGATCGGGTTCGCAGGCGACGCGGGCCATGCGGCACTGGTGGCGGCGTGTGGCCGTCTTCCACATGCCGAAGTGGGTGACGTAGCTCTCCTTGTAGCGGCGCAGCACGGAGGGCTCGATGCGGTGCTGGTGGCGGGATTTCCGCTCCGTATCGACGAACTCGTAGTTGCCCGCCCACTCGGGATACGCCTCGGCGCGGAGGAAGGGGACGAAGAGGATCGGGCTACCCTGGCGGGCGGCGAGGAGGCGGATGGCCGGATCCGGGTCCCCGGGGAAAAGGAGATCGGAGACCAGCACGCGGATCGCGTTCCCGCGGAAGGGGATGCGGGAGAAATCCGGCGGCAGGGCGGGATCGACGGCCTTCATGGCACGGGCCTCCTCCAGCCAGCGGTGGGCGGAGACGGCCTCGGGCGGAAGCGGGCGGGTGGAGTCGCCGCGCACCAGGTGCACCGCCGTGGCGGCACCGGAGCGGCGGGCAGATTCCACCGCGAAACAGAAGAGCTCCGCCACGCGGAGAGCCTTTTGCGGATCGAAGAACATCGATTCGGAAGCATCCAGCACCACGTCCACCACCGGGCGGACTTCCTCGCGATAGAGCTTCATGGTGTACTGGCCGGTGCGGGCGTAGGCCTGCCAGTTGATATGGCGGGGGTCGTCCCCCGGCACGTAGGTGCGGTGATCCTGGAAATCGAGGGAAGAGCCCACGCCGGCCCCTTGGAACTCGCCCGCTTGTCCCTTCCACACTCGCGAGCGCAGGGGCAGCC
>CBIHMP010000479.1:0-2182 GCA_966211015.1 uncultured Luteolibacter sp.
CCAGTAAGCGACCTTAAGAACCTCCCTATCCTCGCCCTTTCCGCCGTTTGCGCCGCCGCTTCCGCGCATGCGGGGGTGGGGGTGGGTGCCAAGCCGGTGGAGGGTGCGGAGGTGGTCTTCGACGGCTCGCGCGAGATGCTCGATGCGAAGTGGACCTATTGGAAAGGCCCGCGCTTCGCCTCCGCTCTCCCGATCAAGTGGAAGATCGTGGACGATCCGGTGGACACGGGGACGGTGCTGATGACCGATGATCCGGCCGCGGCCGGCGGGAAGTATGGCACGGCGGATATCGTGACGAAAAAGGCCTACAAGGACTTCCGCCTGCACATCGAATTCTACATCGCGAAAGAGGGCGGGAATAGCGGGGTCTATCTCCAGAACCGCTACGAGATCCAGATCCTGGATGGCGACAAGACCAAGCACGGGATGGGCGCGGTGATCAACGAGACGGAGTCGCCCTATCACGCCTACAACGGCGCGGGGAAATGGAACTCCTACGACATCGTCTTCCGGGCGGCGCGTTTCACGGACGGGAAGCTGTCCGAGAAGCCGAGGGTGACGATGTATTTCAACGGCAAGAAGGTGCACGAGAACCAGACCATCAATCAGGTCTGGGGCGGGGCGAATTCCGGCGTGGACGGCGGCAACGACGGCGGGAAGGGGATCACCGATACGCCGCAAGGGCTGAAGCTTCAGGCGGAGGGGCACGACGTGCGCTACCGGAACATCTGGATCAAGGAGCTGGATCTGGAGAAGGCGGACACGGACTTCAGCGAGTGAGGGGAGCGGCGGGTCCGCGGCCATTCCCGTGGCAAAGAAAGAGCCGGGGGCACCGGGCCACCGGCTCTGTGAAAAAAGGCGTTCCGAGCGGAGGCCCTTACTTCGCCTGCCGCGCGCTGGCTTTCAGGCGCAGCGCATTCAGGGCGATGAAGCCGGTGGCGTCGTCCTGGTTATAGGCTTCTTCCTGACCGCCTTCCATGGTGGCCACGGCTTCGGAGTAGAGGCTGTGCGGGCTCTTGCGGCCGGCGTTCATCACGTTGCCCTTGTAGAGCTTCATCCGCACCTCGCCGGAGACGGTCTGCTGCGTGTGGGTGACGAGCGCCTGGATCGCCTCGCGCTCGGGGGCGAACCAGAAGCCGTTGTAAACGAGCTGCGCGTATTTCGGGATCAGGCCGTCGCGGATGAACATCGCCTCGCGGTCCACGGTGAGCGCCTCGAGATCGCGGTGCGCGGCGAGCAGGATCGTGCCGCCCGGGGTCTCATAGACGCCGCGGGACTTCATGCCGACGAAGCGGTTCTCCACGATGTCCACGCGGCCCACGCCATTGCGCCCGCCCAGGAGGTTCAGGATGCGCATGATGCCGTAGGGCGTGAAGAGCGCGTAGCCGTCCTGCCGGCCGGTGCTCTTGATGTCGCCGAGTTCGCTCACCAGCGCGTCGAGATTGTCGTGCTTCAGGCCGATGGCGTTGCCCTTGTCGAAAAGGATCTCCACATACTCGGGAGTGTCCGGAGCGTCCTCCGGGGCCACGGAGAGGACATACATCTCGCGGTCCGCGGGAGTGGTCGCATCGTACCACGGGTCTTCCAGCATCCCGGCTTCGAAGGAGATGTGCAGGAGGTTCCGGTCCATCGAGTAGGGCTTCTTCATGGAAGCCTTGATCGGGATGTTGTGCGCTTCCGCATAGGCGATCATCTCGGTGCGGCCGGGGAATTGCGCGCGGAAGGAAGCATCCCGCCAGGGGGCGATGCACTTCACGTTCGGCGCGAGGGTGGCGGCGGAGAGCTCGAAGCGCACCTGGTCGTTGCCCTTGCCGGTGGCACCGTGGGCGATGGCATCCGCGCCTTCGGCGAGGGCGACGTCGAGCATGCCCTTGGCGATGCAGGGGCGGGCGATCGAGGTGCCCAGCAGGTAGCGGCCCTCATAGATGGCCCCGGCCTGGATCATCGGGAAGATGTAGTTGGCGGCGAAATCCTCCTTCAGGTCGCCGATGAAGCACTTCGACGCGCCGGTGGTGAGGGCCTTCTGCTCCAGCCCGTCGAGTTCGTCGCCCTGGCCGACGTCCGCGCAGTAGGCGATGATTTCAGCGTTGTACTTCTCCTTGAGCCAGAGAAGCAGCACGGAGGTATCGAGCCCCCCGGAGTATGCGACGACGATTTTCATGGCGGCGGGAGAACAGCATGG
>CBIHMP010000480.1:0-2176 GCA_966211015.1 uncultured Luteolibacter sp.
GGAGGCGCTGCATCATCGTCTGCTTCGCGGTCTGCACGGCGATGCGGCCGAAGTCTTTCGGAGTGACGTCGAATTCCAGGATATCGCCCGGCTGTACGTCCGGCTTGCGGCGGATCGCCAGCTTCACCGGCACCTGATTGAACTTGTCCGTCTGCTCTTCATCCGCCACCGCGGTGAGGCTCGCGAAGATCCGCGTCTCGCCTTTCTTGGTATTCACGTCGGCACGCAGCACCTCGATGGCGTCGGCCCCGGGAACCATCTTGCGATAGGCGGAAATGAAGGCGTACTCGAGCGCGGCGACGACCTTGTCCCGGTCGATGCCTTTTTCTTTCTCGTAGTAATCGATGAGTGCGACGATGTCGTTGGTCATGGCGGGCAGTGCGGCGCGTAGCGCTCCGTATGTCCAGAGACGCAAAAGAGCGGGCTTTTCGACCCACTCCTTCGTGTCGGAAGATTGATCGGCGGGGGCATAAGGTGGAAAGCCTTGACTTGCAAGCCGAATCTCCCGCCCGCCTCAGGCTTCCAGCCTTCGCCAGCGCAAGTCCCTGAATTCCCCCGTGGTCTGCCAAGTCGCCAAGCCGAATGGGGCGCAGCAATCGATCGGACCGGGGCGCAAGGAGAGCTTTCGGCCGGTGGTATCGATCCCTATCACCTGCTCCCCGTCGATCCATGTATCGAGGCGCTCCGCCTCCCGCCGCAGGCGGAGCCGGTACCAGCGCTCCTTCTCGAAGGGGCGGTGACAAGTTGTCTCATTCTCGGAAGCGTCGCGGTCGTCGATGGAAGAGATTCCGACCAGACTGCCGCCCCAGCCGCCGACGATCAAAGTCAGGGACTCTCCCGACACACGCGCGGGGAAAGTCAGCCCGCAGAAGAAATCGGTGCCGTCGATCCGCCGGGCGTCCCATTCGATCTCGAAAGGGAGCGCGGGAGGGGCTCCCGTCCATTTCATGGCGCTCAGGCCTTCGCCCCAACCGAGGCGCAGGCTGCCCTTTCCGCTCCGGGTGAGTTCGCCTCCCATCACATGCTGCCAGGAATCCTCCAAAGGCACCCAAGGGCGCTTTTCTTCCCGAGGGGCCGTCGTTCCTGCCGTCCTGCGCCTCCCGCAGGACCCGCAGCAGGCGGCGGCCGCCATGCTGATCCAGGATCGCCGTTCCATACCACCCACTACGCGACATCCGGTCCCGATTTCCATCCGTAAATGCCCGGGGTGCCACCTCATTCCGGCATTGCGCATGGGTTCCATGGACCGTCAGCTCTCTGCTGTGATCCGCGCCCTCCTTTTCGACGCAGCCGGAACCCTGATCGAACCCGCCGAGCCGGTGGCAGAGGTCTATGTCCGCCACGCCGCCGCCCACGGCCTGCATCTGGAAGCCGGGAGGATCAAAACCGCCTTTGCCAGCTTCTTCCCGACAACCGGCGATCCCGAATGGGATGTCTTTTCCGGGGGCGATCGCGCCGAGCAGGAGTGGTGGCGCCGGCTGGTGGAGAGAACCCTCTGCCACGCCGCAGGACGCACGCTCGACGCCCGGCTGGTGGAGCGCTGCTTCCTCGATCTCTTCGCCTGCTATGCGGATCCCGCCGCGTGGCGGGTCTTTCCGGAAGTGCCGGAAGTCCTCTCCGCCGCCCGCGACGGCGGATTCCGCCTCGCGGTGGTTTCGAATTTCGACCTTCGTCTCCACGGGATATTGAAGGGGCACGGGCTCGCCTTCGACGCTGTCGTTACCTCTGCCGACGCCCGCTCGCGCAAACCGGATCCCGGGGTTTTTCACCATGCCCTCCGAGCCCTCGGCATTGAGCCCGGCGAGGCGTTTCACGCCGGCGATTCCCTCGATGCAGACTTGGGAGGAGCGCGCGCGAGCGGGATCCGGGCCTTCCTGCTGGAGCGGCCTGACAACAGCCTCCGGGATTTCCTCCACGAGGCTTCCGCGAGGCGAGGAGAATGAGGAAAATGAACTTGCCAAAGCCGGACCCTGCCACTACCCATCCCCGCCCCGGCCGCTGGCAAGCCTGCCAGCGCCGCACACCTAAAAGCGAGGATAGCTCAGTCGGTAGAGCAGTTGGCTTTTAACCAATTGGTCCTGGGTTCGAGTCCCAGTCCTCGTACTTCCAACGAAGGCCCAAGCGATCACTCGCTTGGGCCTTCGCCTTTTCCGGACAGTAGCCCCGTGGCTGGCAG
>CBIHMP010000481.1:0-2149 GCA_966211015.1 uncultured Luteolibacter sp.
GTTCCAGGTAGTCCTTTGTCAGGGCGGGCGTCAGCCATTTCTTCACATCGTCGGTGGCGTAGGCCGAGAGCTTCGCTTCCTCCGGCACGCCCCAGCGGGAGTCGCCGCCGTGGAGCCAGGCATCCATCGCCGCCTGGGCCCCGGCGGGGGAGTGGCGGAGCTGCTGGAAAAGCATGGGGATGGCCTTCTTGAACTGCGCGAGCGCCTCCTCCCGGTAGCCGGGGTCGGTGAGCTGGGCGCACATGAGCTGGAGTTGCAATTCCAGATCCTCCGGCGTGGTGCGGCCGGACAGGGTGAAGGTATCGTCGGCGATGCCGAAATTCGTGCCGACATTCTTCCCGGCGAGGATCTGCTGGAGATCGTCCACCGAGTGTTTCCCCAGGCCGCCGGCCTCGAAGACGCTGCTGGCGAAGAGATCCAGGCCGGGCGTGTCCTTCGGCTGGGTCAGCTTGCCGGAGCCGAAGCGGGCGTGAAGGCGGATGGTGCCTTTCTCGAAATCCGTCTTCTTGAAATTGAGGCGGACTTCATTCGACAGGATGCACTGGGTCAGGGCCAGATCCTCGACATCCTTGCGGGATTTCACCGTCCCTGCGGCACCGAAATCGGTGTAGCCGAAGACGGCGGCCTCCCTTTGCTCGGGCGGCGCGACTTCCTTGCTCCGGGAGTCCTCGTAGATCGACTGCAGGGTGGCGATGGCGTTCTCCGGCTCGACCTTCGTGGTCAGGACGAGATGCAGGCCGCGGTCCGCCCAGAAATCGCGGAAGGCGGCGTGGCAGGTTTCGGGCGTGGCGGTATCCAGCCCCTTGCGGATGATCTCCAGATCGGTCTCCGGAGTGGAGAAGACGGCGCCCTCGTTGATCGAGCGGGCGAGCCCCGTGGCCAGGCTTTCGGATTTGCGGCTCGGTGCCGTCTTCACCGCCTGCTCGTAGAGATTGAGGATATTCGCCTTGGCCTCGGCGATCTCGGCCTCGGTGAATCCGTACTCCAGCGCGCGGCGGTACTCCTGCTCCAGGACGGGCAGCGCGTCCTGCCAACGGTCGTCGGTGACGGTGACATCGAAGGAGCCGATCTCGGCGTAATTGAAGAGCTCGTCCCGGCTGGCGCTGCCCTTGGCGATCGGGGAGCCCTCCTGCTTCGAGATGCGCTCGAAACGGCGGCCGACGGCGGCATGGGCCAGGCCCAGCGGGAGCATCGAGAGGCGGCGGGTGCTGCTGTCGGCGACCGGGCTGAAAGGCCGCACGGACACCAGCGAGAGATCGGTGGCCGGGACTTCCTTGTCGGAAAAGACGGCGGGCTTGATTCCTTCCGCAGGGCTGATCTCGCCGAGCTCGGGGTTTTTCCCCGGCTCCTGCGGGTTTGCCATGCTGCCGAAGCTCTCGCGGATGCGCGTCTCGACGGTGGCGGGGTCCACATCGCCGACGACGATGAAGGTCATCCGCTCCGGCGTGTAGTAGCGGGTATAGAAATCCACGAACCGCTCGCGCGGCGCTTCCGAGATGACCTCCTCCGTGCCGATGGGGAAGCGCTTCGTCACCAGGGAATCCGGCAGCAATTCCTCGAACTGCTGCTCCATCAGGCGGTAGGCCACGGAATCCCGGCTGGTCTTTTCGGACAGGATCACGCCGCGCTCCTTGTCGATCTCCGCGGGGTCCAGCTTTGCCCCGTCCCCGAAATCGCGCATGACGGTGAAGCCGAGATCCAGCATCTCCTGCGAGATGTCCGGCAGATCGAGCATGTACACCGTCTCGTCGAAGGAGGTGTAGGCATTCACGTGGGCGCCGAAGGCGATGCCCAGGCGCTGCATGCGGGGGATGAGCTCCTCCGGCGTGAAGTTTTTCGAGCCGTTGAAAACCATGTGCTCCAGGAAGTGGGCCAGCCCGCGCTGGTCCTCCGCCTCCATCAGGGAGCCGGCGGCGATGTGCAGGCGCAGGGAGATGCGGCCGGGCGGCTCGGCATTCGGGTAGATGATGTAGCGCATGCCGTTCGGCAGCTTGCCGAAGACGGCCTTCGGATCGGCCGGGATGTCGCTCTGCTCCTGCGGCCAGGTTTTCGCCGGGGCCTCCTTGGCGGCGATGTCGGTTTTAACCGTCGGCGCGGGCGCGGCGGCGGCCTTTTCCTCCGGCTTCTGTTCCGCGGCGGCACCGGGAGC
>CBIHMP010000482.1:0-2127 GCA_966211015.1 uncultured Luteolibacter sp.
ACGGTCGCCGATATTGGTCAGCAGGAAGATGTCGGCGATGCGCGACCGGCGGCCCCGCTCCCCTCGCCGCCGCAGCAGGCGCGCCCCTCCCCCGTGGCGAAAGCGACTCCGCCACCCGGGAAAAGAAACACCATCGCCCTGCTGGAGCACATGAATCCTCTGGCCCAGGAGTCGCGGGCCTTGGAACGGGAGGCAAGCAGGGCCGGCCGTTTCCTGCGGGAATGCCTCCCTTCGCTCTCTGCCGCGGAGCCCTGATCCCGCACGGAGCTCGTTTTCCGGATTGTCTCCCGGATGTGTAGGCGCGTTCGTGAGAACGCGGGGGCGGAGGATCCCGTTCGACCGATACAGGGCTGAGGCCCAGCAGGTCTCTTCCCGCGGTGTCACCACCGCGCCTACGATTCTCCCCGCTACGACCGCAGCGGTCGCTTCCGCCCCGCGTCGTCCACGCTGACGTAGGTAATGGTGGTGGAGAAGATCGGTGCCGCCTCCGGATTGCGACGGTCGAAGACTTCCACCCTGTAGCCCGCCGAGGTGCGACCCTCCCGCTCCCGTACGCAGCGGATACAGAGAATCGTCCCCTGTCGCACGGAATGGCGGAACTCCACCTTGTCCATGCCGATGGTCACGAACTGGCAATGCGGATAATCCAGCGAAGCCGCGATCCAGCAGGCCTCGTCCACCCACGCGAGGAGCCGCCCGCCGAAAAGGAAGCCGAAGTGGTTCAGGTCTTCCGGCAGGACGAGGCGATGCGTCTCCATGACTTCAGCGGCGGCGTTTGCGCTTGTCCGTAGCGATCGCCGCATCGAGGGACCAGAGCCCCCCGCCGGTGACGATCAGGACGAAGGCGGGCAGGAGATAAAGCACGGCCATCTCTTTCGCCGGGCCGCCCTTTGAAAAGAAAGGATCCGCCCCGTGAACCTGGAAGGCCGCGACGCACATGGCGAAGCCCAGCATGAATGCCGCCGGGCGCGTCATCAGCCCGAGCACCAGAAGTCCCGATGCCACCAGCTCCGCCGCGATGGCCATGATCAGGCTCATCGGGTGCGACATGTAGCTGAGCGGCCACACGGCCGGAACCACATCCCACTGCTTCAGCATCGCGTCATAGTTCTTCAGCTTGGGCAAACCGTGCCCGAACAACATCATGAGCCCGAAACCTGCCCGCAGCACCAGCAGGCCGGTGGACGCGAGCGGATCCCGCGTCCCGCAGTCGAAAAGAAATTTCTTCATTCGGTATCCCCCTTGGAAGTCTCGCCGCCACCCGATCCGCGGGGGCGGATGATGATGCGCTTCAGGCGCTCCTCGCCGCCGGGCGAGACACTCTCCACCTCCGCATCGTCCACCAGCGCGTTGTGCACCAGGCGGCGGTAGTAGGCATTGAGAGGACGCATCTTGAAGGGCTTGCCGCTGGTCCTCACGCCGTCCGCGGCGGCGCGCACCTCGGCTGCCAGTTTGTCCTCCTGGATCGCACGGTAGTGCTCGCAATCGATCCTCACGCGCGCGGCCTTCGGGAAGTGCTTCCGCAGCACGCGGTTGACGAGATATTGCAAGTCGTCGAGACGCTCCCCGTCCTTGCCGATCAAAAGCTCGCTGCGCGAGGTGTGGATCTGGAGACACGGCTCTTCCTCGCTGTCATGCACCTCGATTTCCACATGGAACCCGAGATGCCCGAGCATCGTGTCGAGAATCTTCTTCGCTGCCCCCACGGGTGTCATGGCCACTATCTAACGACTACATCGCCCGGCGGTCAATGTCGGCGCTCAAATTGCACTCCACGTCTCCCCGACCTTTCGGGCGATCGCGGAGAGCCGCGCCTTCTCATCGTCGCTGAATTCATGAGGCGCATGCATACCTATTCCCAAGGTGCCCAGCACGGTCGCTCCGTCCGGGGAAAGCACCGGCACCGCGAGCGAGCCCGAGACCTGTGTCTGCCGCGCGTCCGGCCGGGCGACCCCGCCGAGATCCTCTTGCAGATTACAAAGCTCCACCGGCTCCCGGCGCTCCGCCGCCGCACCGGCGATCCCCTTCCCGAACGGGATGCGCGTGATCTTCGGCATGAGGAACTCCGGGATGCCCCGGTGGACCACCAGATCGAGGAACTCCCCGTCGGCCCGGTGAAGGGTTCCT
>CBIHMP010000483.1:0-2127 GCA_966211015.1 uncultured Luteolibacter sp.
CAGGCGCGGCTCTTGGACAAGAAACGCACAGAGCTCATTCTTCTTGGGGGAAACTGATCCGAATATTCCTCCCCCGGCCGGAAGTCGCGATGGGACCTCAAACGAAAGCCCCGGCCGTTTCCGGCCGGGGCTTCAGAAGGGGATGATAAACCGGTGCGGCGCGCTCAGATCCCGCGCTTCTTCGTGGCCCCGCCGCCGTCCGTGCTCAGGAAGCGGTAGTAAACTTCGAGCATCAGCGTGCAGAGGGCGGTGCGGTAGAGCCTGCCGTCCTCGTTATTGTCGGCAAAGCGTGCCGCGGTGGCCCGGATCGGCTTGCCTCCGCCGGGGGTCTTCCAAGAACCGTCTTGCTCCTGATTGGTCAGGAGTTCGTCGCGGAAAAGCTTGTTGTACTTGTTCCATTCCTCACCGCCCCGCTGCATCATCGCTTGGGATTCGTAGTAATGGCCGTAGAGATCGCAGAAGCGGCCGTTGTACTCGAATTTCGTCTTCTCCAGGACGTAATCCGCAGCCTTGCTGACCTGCGAGCGCCCGCCCTTGCCCCACATCTGGTGGCACAGCATGCCGACTCCTGTCAGCGTATGGTAGTCGAGATTGCCGGACGGGCCTTTGCCCGTATAGCCGAAGCCGCCGGAATCATCCTGGCACTTCACGAGATATTCGAGGCCCCGGTTGATCGTCCCGCTCATCCCGCGGAATTTGATTCCCGCGTGCGAGCAGGCCTTCAGTGCCTGAATCTGCCATCCGGCGATGGAGACGTCCCCGCCGCGGTCGCCTTCGGTATCGTAGGAGTAGTCCCAACCGCCGCTCTTGTGCTGATTGTCGATGATGTACTGGCCTGCCTGCTGGGTCACTTGGGCGAGATTGGGGACCTCGATCTTAAGATCCTTGCAGAAGGTAGCGGCTTCTCCGAGCGCGTAGGTAGCGATGCCGTGCTCGTAGGGCCAATGCTTGTCGCCGATGTTTTCGGCCATCTTGCCCTCGCTTTTCACTCCCAGGTTCACCAGATAAACGATGCCCTTCATGCAGGACTCGCCGTATTCTTCGGAAACCGGGGTTTCGCAGTGTCCGAAATACGCCAGCAGGGCGAGGCCGGTCATGGCGGCGCGGTTGTTGCCGCCCCAGGAACCGTCCGAGTTCTGCTTGGATTTCAGCCACTGGAGCGCCTTTACGACAGCTTCCTCGCACTGAGGGGTTCCCCCGTTCTCGGAAAGGCGCAGCAGGCGATCTTCCTTCGAGCAGCGCTTCCGCATGGTTTCGGGAATCAGGCCGAAGAGCTTGCCGGTCCCGGCACCGCCGAAGCCGAAGCCGCTGCCATCGCCCCGGCCACCGCCGCTACCCTTGCCAAAGCCGGACCCGGAGCCGGCACCGCCGAGACCACCGGACATGCCGCCGCCCGTCAGGGAACTGAGGGAGGACATCTCGCCGAAATTGTCGCCCGGATCGGGAATCGCGAAATTCGAACTGGCACCCTCCGCGAAGACCCGCTTCACGTTCGTGGAAGGGGTGATCTGGGCGCGCTTCTTCTGCTGCACCTCGTACTGCATCCCCCGCTCGCCGCCGCCGCCACCGCCGCCGCCGGAGGGCATGAAGTCCACTTTCTTCTCGGGCTCCTGAATGTATTGGAACACCCAGAACGCGCCGAACACCAGCAGGGCCACGTGGAAAAGGATCGCGATGGATAATGCACCGCCGCCGATGCGCTGCCACAGGCTGAGCTTCTTCTTCTCGAAGATCACCTGCGGGTGATGCTCGCCTTCGGCGGTTTCGTAATACTCAAACGATTCGTCGTCGTTCATGACAGGGGAAGGGGTTTTTGGAGTTTCCCGAAGACCGGATTCACCGGCTGTTCACGTTCGGAACGCGGTTGCAGCCGTTTTTTTGAGAGAGATGAGCAAGGAAGAGCCGGAATTCACTCCGGCGCTCCTGCCTGGAAAGTGACATTGTTGATTTGCGCCCGGGTAAGCGCATCCAGAACATCCACCACCGAAAAGAGCCGCTCGTCGTCCACCGGCGGACCGATGCTGGCCGTGTCGTGCAGACGGCTCGATTTCGGTAGCGGCTGACCGCGACGGACGCGACCCGTCAAGCGACCCCAGCCGAGCGGGCTCCACACCACCGCCCCGATGC
>CBIHMP010000484.1:0-2110 GCA_966211015.1 uncultured Luteolibacter sp.
GACCTGGCGGGCCTATATTCAGGGCGGAGCCTTTCCAGAGCAGGTGCAACTCGGCGGAACGGTTCATTTCCGGCAGCAGGCGGAATTGCCCCTGACGCATTTCCTGGCCATCGCGGCCACCGGCGGCGGCACCGGAAATGCGGCGGTGGACATCGACGATCTTCACGCCTACGCCGGTACGAATCTCGCCGATCCCCTCGCTCCCGCGTGGACACCGACCGATCTCGAAAGGGCCGAAGGCTCGGTCACCCTCTCCCACCCCACGGTTCACAACCGGGCCTTCCAGTTCTTCGAGTCCGATAATCTGCGATCCTGGCAACCGATCGGCCCGCCGGCGGAGGGCGACGCGAGCTGGCGGGAGCTTACGGTGCCAATCGCGTACCCGCGGCGCTTTTTCCAGGCGGCGGAACTGTCGCGCAGGGATTTCCACCCCGCGGAGTGGAGCACGGATTTCGCCGGTTCCGATCTGCCGCGCGGGCTTTCGCTGCTTTCCTCAGCCACCTGGGTCCACACGGATGGACAGCTCGCGCTATCCGCCGCGGCGGCACAGGTGGCCGGGATGATCGCCCGTCCGGGCGGCTACGCGCTTGTTCCCGGAGATTGGCGGAACCTGACGATCACCGTGGAGGCGAAAACGCGGACCACCGGCAGCACGCGGGATGTTTGCCTGATCTTCGGCTACGTGGACGAGACGCATTTCTACTACGCACTGGTGAACGGCGGATCCAGCGGCAGCAAGATCGTGAAGGTGAACGGTAGCACCATCACCAACATTCAAGCGCCCGCTACTGTCGCCGGAAAGCTCACCACCGCTTGGCAGACTCTCCGTGCCACCCACTCGGCCACCGGAGACATTGCGGTCTATTGCGACGATATGGCGGCACCCGTCATGACCGCGACGGACACCGCCTTTCCCGTCGGCCGCTCGGGCTTCGGGAGCTACGACGACCCGACCGCCTTCCGTTCCGTCATCGTGAGCGGCGAACAGCCTTGACCGCCGGCCCCTGCCGGCTTCCGGAAGGCTTGGGAGCACCTGCCCGCTTGCACCGGAAGGATGCCACCCGGTATAGACTGGAATCGTGAAGGATATACGCGGTTTGCTCAGAACCAGAGACGGCGAGGAACCGGACAAGGTGTCCTTCATCGAGCTGTTCTTCGATCTCGTTTTCGTCTTCGCGGTCACGCAGATCTCCCACTCGCTGATGGCGGATTTCAGCGCCCGGGGCATGCTCCGGACCTTGATGCTGCTGCTGGCCGTGTGGTGGGTATGGATCTTTACCGCATGGGTGACGAACTGGCTGGATCCCGAGAAGCTGCCGGTGCGGATCGCCCTTCTGGGTCTCATGGGATTGGGGCTGCTTCTCTCGGCATCGGTACCGCAGGCTTTCGGGGAGCGGGGAGCCGTCTTCGCCGGGGCCTACGTGGCGATGCAGATGGGCCGCACCACGTTTTTTCTTTGGGCGGTGAAGGGCAATCCGACGATGGCGCGGACTTTCCAGCGGATCCTCTTCTGGTTCGCTCTCGGTGGAATCTTCTGGATTGCCGGGGCCTTCCTTGCCGATGGGGCGCGCCTGGCGTGCTGGGGTGCCGCGCTGCTGGTGGAATACGCGGCGCCTTCCCTCGGCTTCCGCACTCCCGGGATCGGCAAGTCCTCCAGCACGGACTGGGACGTCTCCGGCCACCATCTGGCCGAGCGTTGCGGGCTTTTCATCATCGTCGCGCTCGGGGAGTCCGTGCTGGTGACGGGAGCGACGTTCAGCGGGCTGAAGTGGACCTCCCCGGTGATTGCCGCCTTCCTCGCCTCCGTGGCGGGCAGCATGGCGATGTGGTGGCTGTACTTCGATACGGCCTCGGGTTACGGCACGCGGGTCATCTCAGCGGCGCGGAATCCGGGACGGCTCGCACGGCTCGCCTATACCTATCTGCACCTCTTTCTGGGAGCGGGTATCATCCTGAACGCCGTGGCGGACGAGTTCGTGCTCGCCCACCCTTCCGGGCATTCCTCATGGCAAACCGTTGTCGCCGTGCCGGGCGGTTTCGCGCTCTATTTGCTCGGGAATTTGCTCTTCAAGCGGGCGATCTCAGGGCGTATGCCGCTCTCCCACCTCTC
>CBIHMP010000485.1:0-2102 GCA_966211015.1 uncultured Luteolibacter sp.
CCGCCGGTGCCGTTTGAAGATACCGGCGCGTCGTCGGCCTGGCCGGAGGGAACCTTGCGCATCCACGAAGTGATCGTGAGGGCGGAAACGCCGAACTTCTGCACCGCGGCGGTCTGCCCCCCTCTGCCCTTCCGGGAATTCACTTCTTCCACATATTTCAGGATCTTCTCCCGCTCCGGGAGAGTGTAGCGCCGGGCACGGGCCACTGTTGCCTTCTTGCGACTTGCCATGGGCTTCAGCCTAACACGTGTATCTGACTTCGGAAGTGAGTTTTTTCAAGACTTGGCATCCCATCACAGTCGATTGAGAATAAATGAACGATAGACTCCCGGGAGAAACATTGAGGGGATTCTCAGGATGAAAAAAATCGCAGCTTGGGGGATGAAACCTGCGATCCACGGATTCATATGTAGGTTTTTATTCCTGCCAAATGTCTCCGGCCAAACGGCTGGATTGGCAGCACCGGGTGACCGCGCCGGTATTTGCGCCCCCTCCGGGGAAGCGCGCGAGATATGTGAAAAGGTCGCCCGCGATCACGTAATGGCGGAAAAGGAAAAGCGAGAGACCTTCTCCTTCACGCGGGTGCCATCGCCTGACCGCGGAGTGGCGCTCGCCGTCCGCTCCACAAAGGATAGGGCAAGCCGCGCATCCGCGGGCGTGCGGAGGACCACCCGATGTCAGGTCCATCATTTGGTCACCCGCACGCCTGCCGCTCCGGGAGCGGAGCGGGGCGCCGCTACTCTGATGAGTAGCTGGCACGGGCAGGCCTTTTTGCGGGAGATTCACCGCGGATGTTCCACCGGTATTTCCCATGTCTCCTCGCCTGCCTTCCGCCCCTCGCCGCGGGGGCCGGGCACCGTGTTTCTTCGGCGGATGAACTGGCGCGCGTTTCCGAGGATCTGCGGCCTGGCGACGTGGTGGTGATGGAAGACGGCATCTGGCGGGACCAGCGGATCTCCTTCCGCGCCGCGGGGACGGCGGCCAAGCCCGTTACGCTGCGGGCGGCGACGCCCGGGAAGGTGCTGCTAGAGGGCGAGTCCTCGCTCGTCATCGAAGGCGAATACCTGGTGGTCGAGGGCCTCTGGATCAGGGCGGCGACAGGCGAAAGGGAAGCCATCACGCTGAAGGGCAACTCCTGCCGCCTCACCGCCTGCGCCGTCACCCGGGCCACGAACCGGAACTACCTGCGCCTCTGGGGCCGGGATCACCGCGTGGACCACTGCCATTTCTCGGGAAAGGAGAGCGATGCGCCGACGGTGCAGATCGAGGTGGAGGACCGGCCGAACCGCCATCGGCTGGACCACAACCATTTCGGGCACCGCCCGCCGCTGGGCCGCAACGGCGGTGAAACGATCCGCACGGGCTACAGCCACCAGTCGATGCGGTCTTCCGGCACCGTCGTGGAGAGCAATCTCTTCGAGGGCTGCGACGGAGAGCTGGAGATCATCTCCAATAAGTCCTGCGATAACATCTACCGCGGGAATACCTTCCGCGACTGCGCCGGGACGCTGACGCTGCGCCATGGCGACCGTTGCACGGTGGAAGGGAATTTTTTCTTCGGCAACGGCAAGCGCGGCACCGGCGGCATCCGCGTGATCGGAGAGGACCACCGCGTCTTCAACAACTCCATCGATTCCGTGACCGACGGCGCCTTCCGCATCACCGCCGGGATCCCCGACACGCCGCTGGACGGCTACTCGCGGGCGAGGAACTGCATCATCGCCTTCAATACCGTGACGAATTCCCCCGGCCCGTGCATTGATCTGGATGCCGGCCTCGGCGGGGCCGGGCGCACGCTGCGGCCGGAGAACATCGTCTTCGCCTACAATGTCTTTTCCCTCCCCCGGGACAGCTCCCTCACCAAGGGCCGGGAGGGCGAGGGCTACCGCTGGACGGGCAACCTGAGCAACCGCGGCGACGACCGCGTGCGCAAGGCCGACCTGATGCTCACGCGCGCCAAGGACGGACTGTGGCGACCGGCCCCGGGGAGTCCCCTGCGAGGTGCCGCGCAGGCCCTGCCCGGCATCACCGGGGACATTGACGGCCAGCCGCGGAACGGCCGCGTGGACGCTGGTTGCGATCAGGTGGCCACCGCCCCCGCG
>CBIHMP010000486.1:0-2098 GCA_966211015.1 uncultured Luteolibacter sp.
CGCCGGAGCCTGGCCTTCCGCCTTCACCTCTGGAGGGGAATCTCCGGGATGCAGCCCCTCGTTGCGCTCGCAAGATACGAGCGCGAGCAGCAAGATTCCCGTGATCCGGCTTTTTTTCACGCTCCGAACACATGGGAGAGGGTTGGCAAGCCGTCAAGTCGCGCACCATGAATTCCTCCGACTGGCCGTGGATATCCGGTGAAACCCTGCGTTTCGACCGTTTCATGGAGCTTGCCCTCCACGATCCGGAGCGCGGCTACTACGCACGCCGGATCCGCGGGGTCGGCCGCGGCGGGGATTTCACCACCACGCCGATGCTCACCCCCGCGCTCGGAAAAGCCGTGGCCGCATGGGCCGCGGATGCCATGAAAGCAACCGGCTGCCGCGACCTGATCGAGCTGGGCCCCGGCGAAGGCATGCTGGCCGAGGCCATGCTCGCCGCCCTCCCGTGGTGGACGCGGCTTCGCTCCCGGCTCCATCTGGTGGAGAGCTCCGTCCCGCTGCGCGGGAAGCAGCGCCAGCGCCTGGGGAACAAGGTGCAGTGTCACGCCAGCATTGCGGACGCGCTTGCCGCCTGCGGCGGAAATGCCTGCATCTACTCGAACGAATTCGCCGACGCCTTCCCCGTGCGGCGCTTCCGCCGGGAAGAAACAGGCTGGAGCGAGCTCCACGTCTCGCCCGCGGAGGAGTGGCGCGCTTGTCCGGATCTGCCGGATTCCTCGGTATTCGCGCTACCTCACCCTGCCGGCCAGGTGGTCGAAGTCGCGGATGCCTACCGGAAGTGGCTGCTGGACATGATCCCGCACTGGCGGAAGGGCCGCATGCTGACGATCGACTACGGCGCGGAGGCGGGCACCCTCTATCATCGCAGGCCGCGCGGCAGCATGCGCGCGTATTTCATGCAGCAGCGCCTGGAGGGGCCGGAGATCTATCGCAATCCCGGTCGCCAGGATCTCACTGCGGATGTGAATTTCAGCGATCTGATCCGTTGGCCGGACGCACCCATGCAAACCGTGCGCCTGTGCAGCCAGCGGGACTTCCTGCTGCCCCACGCCGATCCTGCGAATCCGGCGGATGTTCATGCCTGCGACCCCGACGGCGCGGGGTCCGCCTTCATGGTGCTGGATCAGGAGTTGGTCCGCCAGTAACACCGCCACGATGGTTCCCCGTTGCCGGAGGGCGGAAAAGCGGCATCTTCCCGGGCATGATCCGGCCGCTGTTCGTCCTGCTTTCCTTCGTGCTACCCCTCTCCGCCTTCGAGCTGCCGAAAGACTCGATGCAATGCGTGACCGGCACCGCGAAAGGCTGGAACAGCTCGACGGTGACTCTCAATGCCTACGAGAGGCGCGGCGGCCGCTGGGTGAAGACCAGCGGGCCCTGGCAGGGGCGCCTGGGACGCGACGGGCTGGTCTGGGGCCTCGGCATCAGCCCGCGGCCCGCGGGGGCGAAAGTGAAGTCCGAGGGCGATTGGCGCGCACCCGCGGGTGTCTTCCACATCGGCGGTGCCTGGGGCTACGACGCGAAGATCCGCAAGCACCCGAAGCTCTTCTACCGCCAGGTGACGAGCCGCGACCTCTGGGTGGAGGACCCCTCTTCACCCAGCTACAACAAGCACCTCATTCTGGACGCCGAGCCCGCCAGCGCGTGGGAAAAGAAGCAGCAGATGAAGCAGAACGACTACCCGCATTCGCTGAAGCTCTTCATCGCGCACAACGCGCCGCCGAAGATTTCTCCCGGAGCGGGCAGCGCGATCTTCTTTCACATCTGGCGCGGCGGCGGATCGAAGCCGACCGCGGGCTGCACCACGATGGAAGAGGCGAAGCTGCGCGAGCTCATCGCGTGGATCGACCCCGGTAAAAAGCCGATCTACGTCCTGCTTCCCGAGGCGGAATACGCCGCGAAGAAAGACGAGTGGAAGCTACCCTGACCCTGACGGGCTTTCGCGCCTTCACGGAGTCATCCGCAGCGTCACCACCAGCGGCCGGTGGTCGGAAGCCACGGCTTCAGGAAGAATTTCCGCGGGTGAAGATGCCTCCACGCCGCGGAGGACGATGTGATCGATTTCGACTTTCGGATCCTTCGCGGGGCAGGTGAAGAC
>CBIHMP010000487.1:0-2088 GCA_966211015.1 uncultured Luteolibacter sp.
GTTGTAGATGCGGAGCTCGTTGAGGGAGAGGTGGGAATTGGAATCGCCGCTGTACATGGAACGGCCGATCCAGTTGTTCACGTCCTCCATTTCGGAGGCCAGGAAGGGGAAGTCGTCGGAGTTCTGGAGCACGCCGTCCCGATACCAGCGGGCTTGGCACCCGTTCGCCCCGAATTCGCCCGCGCCGTTCTGAATGACGAAGACGTAATGGTACTGTGTGCCGGCCGTGGTCGCTGCGGTCGAAAAGGTGTACTGCGGCGGATTGCCGTCGTATTGCCCTTCCAACTGGTGGGAATTCAGGTTCCCGCCGTTATTGAGGGTCAGGCTGAGATTGTCGTAGGCGGCCGTGGCACCGGGCGCGAACGCGGTGTCCAGGATTTCCCCGGTGGCGGCACCGGAGCCGTGGGCCGAGGTGCAGCGGCCGAAGTCGAAAAGCCGTTGCCAGTTCTTCGAGGACAGGGGCGTCGCCCATGCCTCGAAGGTGATCGCCTGTGGGGCGGAAACGATGCCGTTGGGAAGATCCAGATAGGCGGAGATGGAGGAAAGCGGCTGGTTTCCCGTGGTGCTGCCCGGCAGGCGGACGGAGGTGCCGGTCAGGGCCCCGCCTTGGCCGCGCAGGGTGGCGACCATGCCCCCGATGCTGTCCGTAAAGGTCTGGCCGGAAGGAGCGGCGGAGTTGGCGGCGTCGTTGAAGACCCAGAGGTGATCGGGCTCGGGTGGCGGCGCGGCGGCACCGTCGGGACCGGCTGCCAAATTGGCCGCGATTTCCTCCTCATCCATCACATGGTCGTAGAGGCGGAGCTCGTCGAAGGAGGCATTGGCATTGTCGTCCCCGGTGAATTGGGAGCGTCCCAGCCAGTTGTTGACGTCTTCAAGATCCGAAAGATGGAAAGCGACGTCCACGAAGCCAATGAGAGTACCATCGCGATACCACGTGATCCGGCCGCCGGAGGATCCGTGAACCCCTTCACCGTCCGCAAAGGTGGTCACGTAGTGATGCCGGATGCCGGCGGTGGTGGGGAGGGCGCTGTCGAATATCGCCACGTTGGCACCGTTCAGCCTTCCTTCCAATCGTTGCTGGGCGAGATCCGTGCCCAGGGAGAACGACAACATCATACCGTCCGAGCTGTTCGTGAACCCGGGGAGTTCGCCTTGCCCTTGATCGATGATCTCACCGTCCTCTCCGCCGCCGAGGCCCGCCGTGTTCACGCGGCCGAAGTCAAAAATCCGGCCATAGTTCGTGGCCGAAAGCGGCGTGGCCCAAAGCTCCACGGAGAGATTCGTCCGGTTTGAAATGATCCCGTTCGGCAGATCGACATAGCCGGAAATAAAGGTGCGTGAACGGTTGCCGGTGGTGGTGCCCGTAATGGTCAGGGCCGTCCCGTTAAAGGTGGATCCGTTGCCCTGCACGGTGGCGACCGCGTTGGAGACGCTATCGGTCATCACCGTGCCGCGGAGAGCATCCCCGGAGGCCGCATTGAAGGACCAGCGGTGGGTGAGATCCGCCCGGGTACAGGTGAGCAAGGACAGGACAGCAAAGCTGCGGACGAGCAACAAGGACCCGTTCGTGGGGAGGGGCTTCATTTCTTCAGGAGTCCGCCCGAGAGCGGAAGGTGGGTTTTACGACTCCTTGAATGAAAGCCAACTATGCCGTTCTTGCTATGATCTATTGTCCAACGGTTGGGAAATTCATACCGGAAGCGCCGGAGAGCGGTCCCCCTTCGGGGCGCGTCTTCGGGATGCAGCGGGAAGCCGCCGGTCAGTTGCGCCGGCCGGTAAAGTGCGAGGCCTGCCTCACCAATTCATCGGGGCTGAACGGCTTGGTCAGGTAGGCCACCGCTCCGCTGCCAAGCGCCCCTGCCATCGAGTCCTTGTCCGCGGTGAGCATGATCACGGGAACCTTGGCAAGACGAGGCTGCTCCCGCCAGCGTTTCAGCACCTCAAAGCCATCGAGCTCCGGCATCATCCCGTCCAGGACCAGAAGATCCGGTGCCTCTTTCTCGGCAATTTCCAGCGCTTCGCGGCCAGTGTAGGCGGAGGTCACGATGAAGCCGGCCTGCTTCAGGAAAAACGCGAGCACCCCGTGGA
>CBIHMP010000488.1:0-2052 GCA_966211015.1 uncultured Luteolibacter sp.
CGCCAGCAGGCGCAGGGACTTCTTCGCATCCACGGAGGCGTCCACCAGATTGGCCTGGAAGAGTTCCCGGCTGGCGTGGTGGGAGCAGCAGAAGGTCGAGAGGATGCCGCCCTTCTCGAGCAGCTTCAGCGAGCGCAGGTGGATCTCCTTATAGCCGCGCATGGCGTCCATCAGGGTCTTCTTGTTCCGCGTGAAGCTCGGCGGGTCCAGGATGATGAGGTCGTACTCGGGCTGCGCGTGCTTCAGGAAATCGAAGACGTTGTGGACCACGACTTCGATGTCCAAGCCGTTCAGCTCCGCATTCCGGCGGGCGGCCGCGCAGGCGGTTTCGGAGATGTCCACCGCGGTGACCTTCGCGGCCCCGGCTTTCGCGCAGGCCAGGGCGAAGCCGCCTTGGTTGGTGAAGCAGTCGAGCACCCGCTTGCCCTTCGCGAGGGCGGCCACCTCGGCGTGGGACTGGAGCTGATCGAGGTAAAGGCCGGTCTTCTGGCCATCCAGGAGGTCGATCTCGAAATCCAGATCGTTCGCCCGGACCTGGAAAGGCCCGGGATTGCTGCCGCGGACCAAGGTGATCTCCTGCTCGATCCCTTCCGCCTTCAGCACCGGCGAGTCGTTCCGCAGGATGATCGTCCGCGGGGAAATCAGTTCTTCCAGCGCCGCCACGATCAAATCGAGCCGCTGGCGCATGGCGAGCGTGAGGGCCTGCACGACCAGATGGGGGCCGTAGCGGTCCACGACCAGGCCGGGCATGCCGTCCGATTCGCTCCAGACCAGCCGGGCGAGGGTGACATCGATCCCGAGGCGCTGGCGGAGCTCGATGGATTGCCCGATCCGGCGGAGGAAAAATTCCGCGTCGAGATCCTGCCGCTTGCGGGAAAAGCGCCGGGCCACGATCTGCGAGGCGGGATTGTAGATCGCGCTGCCCAGGGAGCGGTCCTGGAAGTCCTTCAAGGTGATGACTTCACCCGGTTTGGGGTCACCGAATGACTTCTTCACTTCCGTGGCATAGACCCACTCGTGGCCGTGGAAGATGCGGGCGCGGGGAGCAATAACGAGACCGGGCATGGTGTGGCCCCCACCCATGAGGCGGGCCGGGGAAGCGCGCAAGCACGGAAGCGAAAGGCATTTCCTCTTGCTAGCGGCGGGAATCGGGTTTTAAACCCCTCTCCACCAGAACCATGGGCCAGCAAACCAAAACGATCGTCAAGCGCCGCCGCAGGAAGCTCTACCTGAAGCGGAAGAAGGAGCAAACCAAGGCGGGCGGCGTCGCGAAGAAGAGCACCGCGCCGAAAAAGGCCGATACGGCCGCCGCGAAGAAGGCTCCGGCCAAGAAGGCTGCCAAGAAGGCCGCGAAGAAGGCTCCGGCCAAGAAGGCCGCCAAGGTGGAGGAGACCACCGCCGCCGAAGCCGAGGCCCCGGAGGCTTCCACGGAGGAGTAAGCCGATACGATTCCTCGCATTTTTTTCCCGGGGCCGGTTGCGATTCGCGACCGGCCCTCTTTCTTTGCGCGCGTGGAGCAATTGCTGATCGTTGACGGGCACAGCGCGATTTTCGGGATCGAGTGGCTGCGGGAGCTCCACCACGGCCCGAAGCGCCACCTGGCGCGGCACGAGCTGGTGAAGGCGCTGCGGGACATCGGCGACCGCGGCGAATGGAAGGTCTGCGTGGTTTTCGACGGGCGGCAGACGGAGCGCGGCTACGAGGGCGGGACGGAGGAGGGGATCCTGATCGTGTACTCGAAGGCCCGGGAAACGGCCGATGCCGTGATCGAGCGGCTCGCGGCACGTTTCGCCGAAAAGGGCGACCGGGTGATGGTCGCCACGAACGACAACATGATCCTGCTCACCGCCACCACCTTCGGTGCGGACGGGATGCGGATCGAGGAGCTGGAGAAGTGGATCGGAGCATGAGGCACCGAATATCGGGATTGGATATTGAAGGATGGAGCGCCAGGGATTTCCCTCCGGCATGGCTTTCTCGCCCGATCACGCCTTTGAACTGGTAAAATCCGCCCATGAGCGGGGCCGGCTGGCGCATGCCTTCCTGATCAGC
>CBIHMP010000489.1:0-2051 GCA_966211015.1 uncultured Luteolibacter sp.
CGCCGGTCTCATCCACGGCTTCTTCCACAGCGTCACCAACGTCGTCCGCAGCCTTTTCAGCCGGGCTTTTCTTCTCACAACTTACAGTGACCAACAGGAGACCGGTGCCCAAGGCACTCAAAATCATGCGTTTTTTCATAAAGGGAAAGACGGCTCGAGCCGTGTCATGCTCCTGCGGGAGTAAGCCTCAGGGCGTCTTGCCTCTCACGGCGCGGCTGAAGGCCGAGACCACCAGCAGGACGAGGAATACGAAGAAGAGCACCTGGGCGATACTGGCGGCGGTCCCGGCCAGGGTCGTGAAACCCAAAAGCCCCGCGATCAGCGCAAGCACGAGAAATACGATGGTCCAGTGTAGCATGAAATTCCTTTCGTAAGATGCTCCTTCATTTGCAGAAATCCGGCCAAGCTCCCGCGATCGGTTAAACGACTGATTATCAGGGCATCATTCGAGATTCACCCGCGACCTCCGCGCTTTTACGGGTGCATCCTGCGCTCGCCTGCCGCCCTCACCGTGCATCCTGCACGAGCTCACCGGCACATCCCGTGCTTGCCACGCCGCGGGCGGCACCCTTCCCTCCGCCCGGCATCCATGAGCGAAGGCATCGCAATCTTAACCTCCGGCGGCGACGCCGCCGGCATGAACCCCGCCGTCAAGTGCGCCGCAGACTACGCGGCCGCCCGCGGCTTCAAGCCGTGGCTGGTCTATGACGGGCTGCGGGGATTGATCGACGACAAGATCGTCGAGTCCCACCGGGACTTGATTTCAGGCGTCCTCCACCGGGGCGGAACCTTCCTGCGTTCCTCCCGTTCAAAGCGTTTCTTCGAAATCGACTTCCGCCGCCAAGCCTTTGAAAACCTGAAGAAGCGCGGAATCGGCAAACTGGTCGTCATCGGCGGAGACGGCTCGTTCCGGGCGCTCAATCAGTTCTATTCCGACTTCGGCGTCCCCTTCGCCGGAATTCCGGCGACGATCGACAACGACATCGCGGGAACGGACTACTGCCTGGGTGTGGACACGGCGCTGAACATGATCCGCCAATCGGTGGACTCCATCCGGGACACGGCCACCTCTTTCTCCCGGGCCTTCGTGATCGAGGTGATGGGCCGCCACTGCGGCTACCTGGCCATGGTCAGCGCCCTCGCCTGCGGCGCGGAGCTTTGTCTCACCACCGAAATCCCCTACGACCTGGAGAAGATCGGCGCCAAGCTGAAGCACGAGATCAAGCACGAGGGCCGCGACCACATCATCGCCATCGTGGCCGAGGGCACGAAAATGGCGGACTACACCACCCGCTACATCAACGACTCCATCGGCATGGAGGCGCGCCTGACCGTGCTCGGGCATGTGCAGCGCGGAGGCTCGCCGACCGTCCATGACCGCATCATGGCCTACAAGTTCGCCATCGCCGCCGTGGATTCGCTCATCGCCGGTGAAAAGAACGCCATCATGGTCTATCGGGACGGCACCTTCGGCCATCTGCCGATCCACACGGTGGTGGACTCCAAGTACCAGATCGACCCTTCGATCGTGAAGCTTTGTGGTCCGCTCTGCGGGAACTAAGAAGGCGAGGCACCGATTTCCGGCTCTCCGCTGAGCCGGAAGCTACTTCGCTTTCGCTTCCTTCCGCCGCCACTCCCGGATCTCCTCCTGAAGGCCCGGATCGGCGATCTGTCGCAACGCCTCGTCGCGCATCGCCGCGTTGTGGTGGTGGGCATCGGCGGTCATTGCGAACTGCGCCAGCGCCTGCTCGCGGTGCCAACCCTCGGCAAGCGTCAGGATCCACGCCATACCGGCGGCCGGGTCCTCCCGGAAACGTCCTGCCACGGCCGAGCGGAAGGTGCCGGCGGTCTCCTCACGCCCGGGAAGCTGGAGCGCCCACCGGCTCATCGCCTCGGGATTCGGTTTCCCCGATTTGTAGAAAACATCCACGGTCTCCGCCCCTCTGCCCGAGATCAGTTCCCACTGTCCGCTCTCGGCCAGCATCGACAACACGTTCGGAACGTTCGAATCATACGCGAAGCCGTACCGCTTCGCCTGATCCAGGAGTGCC
>CBIHMP010000490.1:0-2048 GCA_966211015.1 uncultured Luteolibacter sp.
GAGCCGGCGGGACGGATGAGATTCCCGAGGAATACCGCGGGTTGGTGAAGGGCTATTTCGAAAGCATGTCAAAAAAGAAGGACTGAACGATGCTCAAACCACTCACTGCTTTCTTGATCTGCGTCGCCCCGCTTTACGCGCAGGAGCATCCGGATCCCGTGTTCGCCCGGTGGAAGGAACGCGTCGATCCCGCGATCGAAAAGGCGCTCCAGTACTTGGTCCGCGTGCAGAAAGAGGACGGTGGTTTTCCGGAAAACTATGGCGATTCCACGGGCATCCCCGCGCTGGTCGGAATGACCTTCCTTTCAAAAGGCCACCTGCCCACCGAAGGCCCCTACACGGAGACGCTCAACAAGTGCATCGACTTCGTCCTCATCAACCAGAAGGACAACGGTCTGTTTGAGAAAGGGCACGCGGGCAGCGGACCGATGTATGCCCACAATATTGCCACGCTCTTCCTCTCGGAAGTCAGTGGCATGGTGGACCCGGGCAGACAGGAAAAAATCAGCAAAGCCCTGCCGGGAGCGCTCGATCTGATCCTCCGCGCGCAGGCGGTGAAGAAGGACAAGCGCCATCAAGGCGGCTGGCGCTACCACCCCGGCTCCAAGGACAGTGACACTTCCTGCAGCGGTTGGGCGCTGATGGCCCTGCGCTCGGCGAAGCTCAATGGCGCCGCCATCCCGGATGAAGCGATCGCCGCCGCCGTGGAATATCTCAAGCGTCACCAGCACAAGGAGGACGGGACCTTCGGTTACACGGACACCAAGGACCATGCGAAGTCGCTTTCCGGAATGGGCCTGCTCTGCCTTGAGCTCACCGGCCTCCACGGCTCCGCCGAAACGAGGAAAGCCGCGGACTACGTGATGCGCTCGTTCCGCGAACTGCCGGGCGACCAATTCGAGTTTTACGGCAACTACTACAACTCCCAGGGCACCTTTCAGATTGGCGGCCGCTATTGGAACGAATACGCGAACTGGATGTATGAGACCTACCTTGCCAAACAGAACGAGGACGGATCCTGGAACAGCCGCGAGGCCGGGCGCATTTATGGTACGGCGATGATGACGCTCGCGTTCACCGTCCCCTACCGCCAGCTGCCCATCTATCAGCGGGACGAAACGGTGGACGAAACCGAGTGACCAAAATCGTGGCGTTTTCCACAGCCCTTGCTAGGCTGGTGCCAATGCCCGCTTTCACCGCCAATGCCGATTATGAAGAGAAGGACCGCAACCCGCTCGTGCTCGAAGCGGGGGATGAAATCACTGTCGGCCCGGCGGACCGCGCATGGCCGGGCTGGGTGTGGGCGGAGGACAACAACGGCCGTCACGGCTATGTCCCCGAAGAGATCCTCGAACCGACCGGCGAAGGGCGCTACGCGCTGATGGAGGATTTCGACCCGGCGGTCCTCACCGTGAAACGCGGTGACAAGATCGAGTCACTCAAGCAGATCCACGGCTGGCATTGGTGCCAGAACGAAGCCGGAGACCATGGCTGGGTGGCCGGCTATCTCTTGAAACCCGCATGAGCATCCCGTGAGCAATCCCGAAAATCCCGTCCGCTGGATCCGCATCACCTGCTGGATCGTCGGAGGGATTGTGCTTGGGGCGATCGCCGGGGAAATCACCGATGCGCGGAAAATGCCAGCGGCCAAGCGCATCCGCACCGCCGAGGTGATGGTCGCGGCCGGTGACAAGCCGGGCGATGAAACGCAGCTATCGGCCACCCACGCGGCGCTCGTCCTGCGGAATTTTTTCCTGAAGCCGCTCCCGGACCCAATCCGCGACCAACCGGACAAACTCCGGCAATATGTCCGCATCAAGGCGGAGAAGGACGGCACCCGCATCACCGTGGACGTCCCGCAGATCGACGAGAATCTGGACTTGGCCCGGGGCATCGCCCGCATTTTCCGCGGGATTCCTTATGAGCGCGAAGTGGCGGCGAATCCCGTCGAGATCCCGCCTTTCACGAAAGAAGACCAGCAACTGGCGGACGATGCCCGGAAACTGAAAGGCCTTCTCCACGACCAGGCCGCCCGGGCTGGCTTCGTG
>CBIHMP010000491.1:0-2045 GCA_966211015.1 uncultured Luteolibacter sp.
GTAGCGCTACTTCTTCCTCGCGACGACTGCCGCGCCGAGCAGGCTGACAAGGGCCCCGTAAAACCATCCCCCGCCCTGCGTCGGCTCCAGGTCGAGCTTGAGGTGCATCGGCTTGCCGCCCTCCACCTGCACGCTGCGCTGGAAATCGAGCACGGTCCCCCGCTCCGGAAGGGTCACGTCCAGGGCCGCGGGCGCGGGGTCGGCGGCGAGCTGCTGACTTACGATGCGGTTGGCGATGGCCTTCATCGCGGTGTTTTCATCGATCGTGTTCCCTTCCAGCAAACGGTCGAATTGCCGCGGGTCGTAGTTGAGATTCCCCTGGAGGAGCGGGTTTTCGCCGGCCGCCTGCTCGAGTTGTGCATTGCCGGCGGGAACCTCGGCGCGATTGTCGAGATAGAGCCGCTGCCGGCGGGTGTTGAGCGCCAGGTGCGCTTGTTGGGTCTTCAAGTTGCGGAGCTGGACCCGGGCGTCCTCGTTCGAGGCTTCATCCAGGAATCCGTTGCGCACCGCTTTGCCGAAGGCCTGGCCCGCCTTCTCCTGCTCCCCGGCCTGAAGCCATTGGTTGGCCTGGTCGAGCAGGGCGACGGCATCCTGCTTGCCCGCGGCACGCTTGCGCATCACGAAGCTGCCGTAATCTTCCACCGAAGCTCCCGCCGCCTGGCGCTTGAGGTCGAAATCGCCGGAATGATCGGAAAGCCGCCAGCCCTCGGGCAGGATCACCCGCCACGAGAGGTTCTCCAGCGGCACATCCAGCATCGGCCCTTCGAGGTCGTTGTGCTTGTCCGCCGGAGTCGAATAAACAAAGCGCACCGTGGCCGGCCGGTCGCCCTCCGGCGCGGGATGGACATGGAATCTCCAGCGGTCGCCGTCGCGCACCAGCGGCGCACCGTCTTCGTTCACAAAGACGCTGAAAAGGGTGGCATCGGCCGGTAGGGTCAGCGCCAGGGAGCCCTTTTCCGCCACGCGGATCGCCAGATCCACGGCCGTCAGAGCAGACCCGTCAGGCGAAACCAGCGAGGTGAGGGTGCCTCTTTCGACGCGCAGGCGAAGGGCCTCCGCAAGTTCGTGGCGCTTTAGATCGACCGGAAGAGGCCCCTCCGCCTCCGCGACACGATAGACCCGTGCAGGCGCTTGTGGGGAGAAGGACTCCCGGAGGGATTCCGGGATCGCGCCCCAATCGGCGCGCTGCCAGCCCCCGGGATCGCCCGTCGAAGCGATCTCGAGGCGCCCGCCGGTCCGCAGGGCCACGAAATACGAGATTTGTCGTATCTCGGGCAGCACGAGCGGAAGCACCTCGATCCGCTCGCCCGCGTTCTGCCGCTGAAATTCGATGTCCACCACCGTTTCCCCCGCGATGCCGCGCTGGAAGCGGATCTCCCACAGTCCCTCCTCGCCGGCGACAGGCACGAAGTCACCCACCGCCGGGCCGCTCGCGCGCACCGTGGCGGCGGCACCCGCGTCCAGCCCCGGAATGCGCACGCGCAGTGTCTTCAGCGCGGAATTTTCGATCCGGCACGCGAGCCGGACGCGGTTGAGCGCCTGCCCTTCCCGCAGCGTCACCTCCTGCAGCACCTGGGCCGTCACCCACGCATCCAGCTTCGCGATGGCAAGCGCGAGCGACCAGTCCGCTTGGAGAAGCCGGAAGGCCAATGCTCCGGGACGGGGGACGCCGGCTTCACGGGGATCGAGCTGGGAGACCTTGTCCCGCGTCACGGCGCGGACCTGCAGGCCACGGTCCGGCACCACCGTCAGCACGCCGGTTTGCCGCCCGGCCTCGCGCAAGGTCACGCGCGGGACTCCCCAGGATGCCTGAGCTCCGGGCGAAGGAGCGGCCAGAGCGATGGAGAACGTCTGCTGCCCGATCGTCCGGCCGTTCAGGTGGAGGTTCAGCACGCGCGCCGCTTCCTCTTTCGCCTCCGTCCACTGGGCGAGGGCCGGGCCTGTCACCGACTCGATCTCGAAGCCGTCCGGAACCTCCAGCGACAGCTTGAAGACGCCGGAGCGGGTGATCGTCACGACAAGATCGACCGCAAGCACCATGCGGT
>CBIHMP010000492.1:0-2038 GCA_966211015.1 uncultured Luteolibacter sp.
ACAGCGGCACCGCCACCCACGGTGCCGCGATCAGCGACACCATCCACGCGATCGTGCCCTGCGCCGTCCGGACCGTCATCAGCGCGTGGACGATGTGGACGATGCCTAGCAGGTAGAGCAATACGATGCCCGCGCCGACGAGGTAGGGGACGGTATCCGGATCTGGCATTGGCCGAACTTAGGCCGGAGAGTTCCCGACAGCCAAGCACTGTCCGGCTCCCTTTCGCCCCGGTCCGGGAACGGCCGGGACACCTCGCCCGGCCCGGTTTCACCTGGTTCCGTCCCGGCGGGCGGGCCAATCCAGCAGGATGTTCCACTTGAAGATCCGCTCCGCGGGCAGGGTCGGGGAGCTCTCGTTGTCGATCTTGTCATAAACGTTCACGGGCGGGGTCAGCACCGCGTCTTTCCCGTAGATGTAATCCTGATCCTCGACGATGGTGCGGTAGGCCTTGTTCAGGGCCAGCGCACGTTCCCGCGAGGGCGTGATCAGATCGTAAACGTCCTTCGCTTCCTTGAGCTTCTCGTGGTCGAGAGTGCCATCCGGCCGGAACCATTTCCGCGACATCTCGTCGTTGTTGCGGAATTCGCTGCCGCCGCCCACGCGGGCCAGGTAGGTGGCGATCTCGCCCACCGTTTCGCCCTTGTTCGGGGCGTCCGGCATGCCTTTCAGATCGATATATCCCCAGCCTGCGGCACCATCGAGCTTCCGGGGAAAGCTGAAGGTCTTGTCAATGGTGGAGCCGATCGTGTTGTGGCAGCCCATGCAGGAGAAATTTTCCTCGTAGGTGAGAGTCCGGAGGCGGCCCTTGCGGTCTTCGATGAAGCCCTGGATCGCCCAGCCGTTGCCGTTGTCCAGGCCGTACTCGCCGAGGTCGTAGTAGGCGGGGAGATTCCCCGCCTCCTTCTCGAAGCCCTCCATCGCGTAGCGGCGGGCGTACATCTCCTTCGAGTAGCTGCGTGCCTTCTTCGAGTAGCGCACTTCTTTCATGCGAGTGGAATTGCCAATGGTCCCGTCCCCGGCGATGCCGACGTAGCGCACCGTGTGGAGGAATTCCGTACCCTGGGGGTAGAGGTGGAGCTGGACCGGTTCCTTGTCCGCCGCGCCCACCCATGCAGCGGTGTCCTGAATCTCACGCACGACCCCGAGTTCGCCGTCGCCGTCCAGATCCTTGCCGACCTCCGCTTCGTCCACGGGCAGACAGCCGATGCGCTTCACGCCCTTGATGTTCGCTTCCAGGATGGCGAGGTTCGCCTTGTAGGTCCCGAGGGAGGCTTTGCCCTGCTTGTCGCTGCGGTAGGCTTGGGGCAGGCGGATCATCACGTCGTCCGTCGAGCCGTTCGTGGGCCAGAAGGTGCTGGGGAAGGGCTTGTAGTTGAAGGCCACCCAGTTGCTGCCGTCTTTCGCGAAGCCGTGTTCATCGAAGGCTCCGGCACCGAGGTGCAGGTTTTTCAGGTCGGGGATCCAGCCCTTGAAGTTCTTCTCGCGCAGCCGCGAAGGGAGTTCCGAATAGTTGTCCGCGGCGATGTAGCCGAGGATCTCTTCCTCCGTGATGGCGGCGACGCGCCCGGATCGGTCTTCAAAGAGATTCTTCCAGTGGTTCGTCATCCCCATGTCGCTGAAGCTGTAGGCCTCCTGGAGATCGCCGTCGTTCATCACGTTTTCCCGGCCTTCGACGGCATCCTGATGGCACACATAGCATGCGTTGTGCCGCGATTCCGTGCGGGTATAGCACTGCGGGGGGACGACCGCTTCACCATTCGAGAGCGTCGCTACCGCGTGGACCTCGGCCGGGCGTTTCGGGATCACGTCGTCGCTGCTGCGCAGCGCTTCGAGGATCTGCTCGTGATACGCGGGAACAGGGGTGTCGGCCGGGTCCTCATTGCCGGAAGCGGAGAGGAGACCACCAAGGAGGAGTGCAGGGACGACGAAGCGGGGTCGGGTTCTCATGGGACTGAAGGGAAGAGAGGGAACGGATCGCAACGATATCGTGACCCTCGATCCGGGCGGAATGCCGGTCATGAGGCGATTTCGCTACAT
>CBIHMP010000493.1:0-2034 GCA_966211015.1 uncultured Luteolibacter sp.
GGCGGAGCTTTTGGAAGGACACCGGATCAATCCGCTGACGGGGAAGCGCTTCGGGTGGGTGCCGCCGGCCGGGGGCGGCAGGGCATCGCGCGGCTGGGGTCAAGCGCGTTGAAAAGCCACCGCCGGACCCGCAAGCAAGCCGCCTGACGCCTGACCGCCTGACAAGACGCACGAGTACACGCAGACGCCGATCACCGACCGATGAATCCCCTTTCCTTCCTCCCGGCCTTTCGCCTCTTCCGCGGAATCACGAGCACCGGTTCGCGGCCTCGCGCGGCGGGGCCACCGGTGCAGCGGCCTTCGGCCATGGCGGCTCCCGCGCCGGGCACGCCGGAGAGGGCGCTGCCGGTGAAGCCGCAGGCTCCCCGGGGGAATACGGTGCGTGCCGTACCGGCACCCGCCGCGCTGCCTCCGGTCGAGGCGGAATTGCCAAAACGTGATTCTTTGAAAAAGGAGCTGTCGATGGTCGTGCTGCCAGGCCCGGCCAAACGGGGACCGGCCGCGCTGATGGACGAATACCTGCGCCCCGGAGAAACGGAGCCGGAGCCAGGCCCGGGACCGCTCGCGCCGGGGCCGCAGCAGGACGCGGGGCCGCGGCCGTCCTTCATGGCTGCGGCCGGGCTGCCGCCTGCACCGCTACCCGCCCCGGTGCCGGACCCGCGGATGCCGCGCCTGATCCCCATGGAGGAGCGGCGGGCGAAGGAGGCGCAATACTTCGCGCGGAGGCGCCAGCTGGCGGAGGAGATCGTGCAGCGGGAAGCGCGCCTGCTCCGGGCGCAGCAGGGGGAATTCAAGGACACGGATGGGCTGATCAAATCCAAGATCCGCCGGGCGAACTTCAAGAAGCGCGGGGATGCACGACTGGCGGCGGAGGATGCGGCGCTGATGCGGCACAAGGAGCTCTCCGAGGACGCGGCCGCGCTGGGGCGGCAGGCGCGCGAGCTGCAGGAGATGGAGGAGGGCGGCCTGGAGGCGTGGATCCGCGGCCAGGACTCCGCACCCGCAGGACCGCCGCCGCCGGACAGCGCGGACTACGAGACGTGGCTGGAGCAGAGATCGCCGGAGGAGACCGCGGGGCGCGTGCTGATCGAGAGGGAGCGCGCGCTCCAGCGGGGCAGCAGGCAGCTGGGCAAGCTCGAGGCCGCGCGGGCCCTGGAGAACAAGCTGACGAAGACGGGCTTTTTCGCGGCCTTCGGGGATGCGGCGACCACCGCGTGGGACAAGGGCCTGGTGCGCGGCGAGGACGGCAAGTGGACGACGCCGGAGATGGGCCGGACGGCGGAGAATGCGGGGGCGATCCGCGGTCTCGCGCAGGGCGGATGGAATTTCACGCAAAGCACCGCGGCGAGGATGGGCAAGCAGAGCACGGAGCTCGATCCCATCATCTCCTCCGTCCAGAAGAACTTCGGGCTCTCCGACACGGATATGGCGGAGGTGTGGAGCGACCTGCAGCTCCAGAAGCGGGAGTGGGAGCCGGAGGAGATGCTGCGGGTGACGAGCACGGGCGAGATCATCCCCGGCGGCACGAATTCCGGCTGGATGGACCGGGCCCGCGCGGAGGCGGCGATCCATGGTGCGACGGCATCCGAGGGCTCGAAGAAGAAGATGCTGGAGATGATCCCGCAGATCCAACAAAACATCATGGACCGGAAATTCCGCGGCTACGAGATGGCGGCGGGCTTGATCCAGGACTTGTCCGTGGAGAACCCGGCACCGATCCTGGAAAGGCTGGAGAAGGAGGGGAAGCTGAGCCCCCGCACGCGGCAGGCCCTGGAGATGCTGGTCCGCAGCGGCATGCTGGCACCGGGCACGGGCGGGATCAAGACGCCCTCCCGCTGGGCGGAGGAAACGGGACGCACGCACTATGCCTACGACCCGCGGGCGCTGCTGGACTACTAGCGGGAGGTGCTGGAGAGCAATCCGCTGGCGCGGAAGGCATGGGGCATCGCGGGGATGGTGCTGCTCGGCTTCGGGGACATCGCGGCCCAGGGCGCGGCGATCACGGGGATGCTGGGGCACGAGGGCTCGCGGAAG
>CBIHMP010000494.1:0-2022 GCA_966211015.1 uncultured Luteolibacter sp.
GAGGGCGCCGGAAACGGCACGCGGGGACGCGTGCGCTCCCCTTCGGATCGGGAAACCTTTACTGGCGCGCGTGGTGAAGAGAGGCATGGGCTTTTACGAACTGGCCGCCAAATTGATCAATTTCCTCGAAGGTCGGAATCGGTGGCAGAATAGGACACCTGCCGTTTTAAAGGAATGTATCTTCCTATCTCTTCAGAAGGAATGAACTCGAGATCATTGTACAACAGAAACAGGGATCCTGAATCTCCGGGCGAACAATAGGCTCCCTCAGATTCCAGGAGACGAGCGCAGATTGAAGTCATCTCCCATGCATCGACCTCATCGGCCTCCCACTTTTCCTCCGTCAGCTTAGGAATTTCTTCACATTCACCGAAGGCCCTTACCTTATCAATCAGCCCCGCCTCGATGCCGCGGAAGTGAGGATTTGCCCATGCCCAAAACCAAGTGTCAGAAATACTGGAAAGCGTCCCCACAACGGTCACCTTTCCCCGAACCTTTGGCCCATCCAAGCTACTCCACCAAATTTCGCTTCTGGTGAGGTCATACTCGTATCGCTGGTAGGATCCGATCCCAAAATGGCGTTCGCTCTTGGCATTGCATGCACGAAGATATTCGATCGATTTCCCGATTAGATTCTCGAACTCGGTATAGTCCATAGGTTCAGCCGTATTGGCATACCTCACACCCCCACCCCGATATCCTCCTTCACCGCATCGGTGAATTTCCCGATCCAGTGGTGCACGGCGTCGGCGTCGCGGTGTTCGACGAGGATGCGGATCTTATTCTCCGTGCCGGAGTAGCGGATCAGGTGGCGGCCGGCGTCGCCGAAGGCGGTGTCCGCTTCCTTCATCAGCTTCTGGATGCCGGGCAGGCCCGCGAGCGGCGGCTTGGAGGCCACCTTGAGATTCACGAGCTCCTGCGGGAATTCGCGCATGCAGGCGGCGAGTTCGGCCAGGGTGGTCTTCTTTTCCTGCATCACGCGCAGCACCTGCAGCGCGCTCAGGATGCCATCGCCGGTAGTGGCGTGGTCGGCGAAGATGAGGTGCCCGGAGTTCTCGCCGCCGAAGGAGCCGCCCTTCTCGCGCAGGGCCTCGATCACGTTGCGGTCGCCCACGGCGGTGGTCAGCACCTTGATCCCGGCGCGGCGCATGGCCTCGTGCAGGCCCAGATTGCTCATCACCGTGCAGGCCATGGTGGCACCGCGGAGACGGCCTTGCTCGTGCAGGGAGAGGGCGGCCAGGGCCAGGATGCGGTCGCCGGAAACGGGAATGCCGGTGGCGTCGGTGAAGATCACCCGGTCCGCATCGCCATCGAAGGAAATGCCGAGGTCCGCGCCGTGCCGGCGGACCAGCTCGCCCGCGGTTTCCGGGTAGAGCGCGCCGCACTTGTCGTTGATGTTGATCCCGTCCGGCTCGCAGCCGTGCTTGATGACTTCCGCGCCGAGTTCCTTGAAGATGAGCGGCGCGATGAAGTAGGCCGCGCCGTGGCCGCAATCCACCACGATCTTCAGGCCGCGCAGGGAGACGTTGTCGGCGGTGTGCTTGGCGAATTCGATGTAGCGGCCGCGGGCGTCTTCGATGCGGTAGGCCTTGCCGATCTTCTCGGGGGACATCGCGCGCGGCTCCGGCTCGTCGCCCAGGATGTGGCGCTCGATGATTTCCTCCAGCGCGTCGGAGAGCTTGTAGCCGTCCGGGCCGAAGATTTTCAGGCCATTGTCCTCGTAGGGATTGTGGGAGGCGGTGAGCATGATCCCCGCGGCGCAGCCCATGGACTTCGTGAGGTGGGCGATCGCGGGGGTGGGCAGCGGGCCGGGCAGCAGCACGTCCATGCCCATGGAAACGAGGCCGGAGGTCAGGGCGGTTTCCAGCATGTAGCCGGAGATGCGGGTGTCCTTGCCGATCACCACGCGGTTACGGTTGTGGCCGGAGGAGCGCAGCACCTGGGCCACGGCCTTGCCGGCGCGGAGGGCCACCTCGGGCGTGATCGGGAATTCGTTCGCCTTGCCGCGGATGCCGTCGGTTC
>CBIHMP010000495.1:0-2016 GCA_966211015.1 uncultured Luteolibacter sp.
GGCGTATTATCTGCAGCCATTCCGCATCCCGACGGGATCCATGCAGCCGACGTTGAACGGCATTGTCGGCACGTCTCTGAAGAAAGAGCAATGGCCTTCGTTCCCGCAGCGAATGGTGGAATTTGCCCTTCGCGGGCGGAAGTATGTCAAATTGGAGAACAAAGAAAGAAAGCAGGTTCTCTTCGCCGACTATGGCAGGCTGGCCACCAGGGATGTGCAGCAGTTCCACTTCTTCAGCCGTGGCGAGATTGTTTGCGCTGACCGGACAACGATTCCTTTGCCCGCACCGGGAAATCCTTGCCAGGATGCCGGCCTTGCGCAGGCGGCGAGCATCGCCCAGCAGAATGGCGGATACCTCCCGGCGGGAACGGTGCTTTGCGAAGGTTACATCGATACCGGGGATCTGGTGCTGGTGAATAAGTTCACCTACCACTTCCGGAAACCGGACCGCGGTGAGGTGTTTGTTTTCGATACCATCGGCATCAAGGGCATCCACGAACGCAACGGCGAGCAGGCGGAAGGCTCGCACTATATCAAACGGCTGTGCGGTGTTCCGGGGGACACGCTTTCGATCGTCCCGCCCGACCTGTTGGTGAATGGAAAAATCGCTTCAGAGCCTGGAATCCAGCGGGTGATCCAAGGGGAGCCGCCGTTCCGGGAAAAGGGATACGTCCTGGCCAGTGGTGAGCGTCCCCGCCGGGATGGCCGCCGCTACCAACAGTACCTCGGGCCTGGCACCGGGCCGATGGTCTTGGCCGCTGACGCCAAGCGCGGAATGCGTGAATACGTCGCGCTCGGAGACAATACCCGCAATTCGCTCGACTCCCGTTACTGGGGAACCGTGAAGGAATTCAATCTCGTCGGCCCCGCGTTGTTTTCACTGTGGCCCGTCACCACCGGCCACTGGGGTTTCATCCGTTGATCCTGTGGCCACCGCTTCCGAGATCACCCGGCGGGCGAAATCGAATCTCGCCTTCGCCCTGAACATCCTGCCGAAGGATCGGCGGGACGACATGGTGGTCTTCTACGCGTTTTGCCGGACGATGGATGATCTCGCGGATGATCCGGGGATGCCCGCTACAGCCCGTTCGGTGGCCCTACAGGAGTGGCGGAACGGCTTGGAACATGGGTTCTCCCATCCGGATGATTTCCAGATAGAGGTCCTCGGCATGCGGGACCGGAATCATGTCCCGAATGATCTTCTCAAAGCGATCATCGATGGCTGTGAGATGGATCTCAAACCCCAGCGTTTCGGAAATTGGGACGAGCTGGCCGGGTATAGCTGGAAGGTCGCCTGCGCCGTCGGCCTGGTCTCCGTGCGGCTGTTCGGCTGCCAGGATCCGGCATCCGACCGCTACGCGCTGGCACTGGGACATGCCCTGCAGATGACGAACATCCTGCGTGATGTGGGTGAGGATCTTGCCAATGGCGTCCGCGTTTATCTGCCGCTGGCGGATCTCTCGCGATTCCAATACACGGAAAGGGATCTGGTGGGGCGGGTGCATGACGGACGTTTCCTCGCGTTGATGAATTACGAGGCGGAGCGGGCGGAATCCTATTTCAAGGAAGCGGCGGACAGCATCCCGCCGATCGACCGCGAGGCACTGTTGCCGGCGCGGATCATGGCCGAAATCTACCAAGCCCTGCTGGCGAAAATGAAAGCGGATCGGTTCCGGGTGTTTGAGAAACGTTATTCGATCTCGGTGGAGCTGCGGTCGGCGCACTGGCCGGAAACGATCGGCGGGATGTGGCGCGCGGCGCGGCGATCGGTGCGGCGCTGGGCACCGGCATCGCCGCCGCCCAGGAAAATGAACGCCGCCGGCAGACACCGCCGGACGATTATTACCGTGGAGACGGGGGTGGGTATCGTGAGGAATACCGGGAGGAGTACCGCCGTGAAACTTCGCCGGCACCGCGGCAGGATTATCCCTACGCCGAGCGCACGGGGAGTCCAAATCGTGTCGTCAGCCCCTACGGACCGAACTACAATGTGATCGATGTCACCGGGTTCCGCTC
>CBIHMP010000496.1:0-2009 GCA_966211015.1 uncultured Luteolibacter sp.
TCATTTTTCACTATTCATTCCCCTCATCGCCTTCGATTGACAAAACGTAACATCATCCCCTACCCTCCCGCCACGGTGAAGGATCTGGATGAGTCCATACGGGAGGCGTGCCGGTGGAATGCGGCGGCGTGGCTGGAGAGCTTCGGGATGATCCGGCGGAAGGACGGGGACCTGGTGCGACCGCGGTGCAACGAGTACCAGCGGCGGATCGCGGAGGTGATCGAGTGGTGCCACGCGCAGGGGCGGCCGTGCCGGATCGTGGCGCTGAAGCCGCGGCAAAAGGGCAGCTCCACGCTGTGCGTGGCGGCGGCGCATTGCCGGCTGAAGGCGAAGGCCGGGCGCGGGCTCATCGCGGGCGGCGCGCATTTCCAGGGGCAGAATCTTTTCCGGATCCTGCGGACCTGCGCGGAGGAGGACGAGCTGGACGCGGGCGCGTGCAAGGTGCTGGGCACGGAGGCGCGCTACAAGAACGGCTCGACGCTGGAGCGGATCACGCTTTCCAACCAGAACGCCGGGCGCTCCGGGACGTACCAGGTGCTGGTGATCACGGAGGTGGCGTATCTGGCGGAGGAGGGCGTGGCGAATGCGAGCACGGTGCTGAACGGGCTGCTGAAGTGCGTGCCGTACGAGCCGGACACGATCATCATCCAGGAATCCACGGCGAAGGGCGCGGCCGGTGATTTCTACGAAACGTGGATGAACGGGGTGAGCTTCGAGGAATTCAAGGCGGGGAAGAACGGCTACGTGCGGGTCTTCTCCCCGTGGCATGAATTCGCGGACTCCCGGATGGACCCGGCGCGCGAGGGGCTGGCCACGGAGGCGGATCTGACGGCAGCGGAGGCGGAGCTGGCGGAGCGCTGGGGCCTGGACCTGTGGCAGGCGGCGTGGATGCGCTGGGCGCTGCGGGAGGAGTGCCGGGGGGATCTGGAGAGATTCGGCCAGGACTATCCCTTCGACGACGAAACGTGTTTCCGGAGATCGGGCAATTGCCGCTTCAATGCGGACGGGCTGCGCTACCAGGAGGAGCGGTCGCGGCTGTGCACGCGGGAATTCGGCGTGCTGGAGTACGAGCCGCGCGCGGACCGGGTGAGCTTCCGCCCGGCGGCGGAGGCGGAGGCGCGCTGCGTGCGCTTCGAGAAGCCGCGGGAGGGCTGCCGCTACCTGGTGTCCGTGGATACGATGACGGGGGCGAGCCAGACGGGCGGCATGGACCCGGATTCGCACAGCGTGCTGGTGCATCGCGCGGGCTACGTGGACCCTAGTACCCGCAGGTGGGTGGAGCCGGCGCTGGCGGCGCGGAACGTGCTCTACGCGGACGGCACGCGGCTGGGCTGCTGGTGGGACATCGATGTGCTGGAGGAGGAGGTGTGGCGGATGGCCCGCTACTACGGCGGCTGCCTGATCGTGCCGGAGATGAATATGGACCGCGGCCTGGTGGAGCTGCTGAAGCTACGGCCGGATGCGTACTTATACCAGCGGGAGATCTTCAACCGGCGGGAGGGGATCGTGACGAAGGCCTACGGATGGCAGACGGACCGGAAGACGCGGCCGATGATCGTGGAGACGCTGGCGCGGGCGATCCGGGAGGCGGGCCAGGGGAAACACGGGGAGGGCTACGAGATCCGCTGCCCGTGGGCGATCCGGCAGGCGCGGAATTTCATCACGCGCCCGAGCGGCCGCGCGGAGGCGGCGCAGGGCCACCACGACGACGACATCCTGGCCCTGGCGATCGGCCTGCAGGTGCTGGAGCAGGCGACGCCGTATCACGAGACAACCCGCGCGGAGTGGGTGCCGCGGGATCTGCGGGAGAAGCCGGAGCGCAGGCTCTGCCGGGAGGAGTACGGGTGATGGAGGGGGAAGTGATCAGTGATCAGTGATCCTTTTTTCAACCGCAGATGGATCCGGATGAACGCGGATGTTTTTGGACCGGGATGGATGGGATGGATGGGATTTTGGTTGGAAGGAAGGGGTTCGGCCTTCGGGACCGAGCCATCTCTATCATCCTATTC
>CBIHMP010000497.1:0-1980 GCA_966211015.1 uncultured Luteolibacter sp.
AAATCAGCCGCCGCCAGCCCGGGGAAAGTGAGCAGCAGATTCGAAATATCACCTTTCGGGTCGATGACGATGGCGGGGATGTTGTCGATCGCCGCTTCCTCCAGCAGGGCGAGGCAGAGGCCGGTTTTTCCCGAGCCGGTCATTCCCAGCACCACGCCGTGGGTCACCAGATCCCTCGAATCATAGAGCACCAGCCCGCCATCCGCGGATCGCGTCTCCGGGTCGTATTCGCGGCCGAGGTAAAAGGCCCCGAGCTTCTCGTAATCGGCGACGGAAGGCGTCATGAGCCCGGAATCTAACCAACCCGGGCTGGCTGGCGAGCGGGAAGCAGCCCGGGCCGGATTTCAAGCGCCGGCCCCGGCGCCTCGCGAAGACGCGGCTCCCTTATTCCCCGGGATCCACCGCAAATTCGATGGTCCGCCGCCCCTTCGTGGGTTGCGCGGCGGGATCGGCGCGATAGCGGGATACCTCCGCCAGCGCTTCCTTTTGCAGGGCTTTCGGCGCATCCGTCCGGATCACCTTCGCGTCGGTAGTCTTGCCATCCGTCCCGACAGTGAACTCAACATCCACGAAATAGGAGCTTTTGTTCGGCTCCACGGCTTCGGTCGCGCATCCGGCGGCGAGCAGAAGGACGAGGGCGGAGAAAGATCGGCAGGCCATATTCTTCACGTGCGCGATGGCAGGCGGACCGGGCCGATCCGTCAATCCGGTTCGCGAAACCCGGCGCGGCCCAAGGAGTTCCGTCGAAATTTTTCGGATTCTTGTGGAGTAGTCGCTCCAAACCCGATAGTGTCTCAGGTTGGTCCACGCCTTGGCAAGATCAAGACTTGGAGCGTTGCCAGTCGAACCCGACAAATTCGATGGCAACCTGAAACCCGATCAGCGGGAACAGCTCGCGAGAAAGCTTATCGCGCGGACCTTCGGATGATCATGAAAATGTATGTAGGCAACTTGTCGTTCAAGACGACCAAACAGGACATCGAAGCCCTGTTTTCCCAGCACGGCCAGGTGACGGACGTTCACTTGCCCACGGATCGCGAAAGCGGGCAGCCCCGCGGCTTCGCCTTCGTGACCATGGACTCGGCCGATTCGATGAACAAAGCCATCGAAGCCGTGAACGGCCAGGATCTCGACGGCCGCAGTCTCAAAGTCAACGAAGCCCAGGCGCGCGAGGAACGCGGCGGCGGCGGCGGTGGCTACGGTGGTGGCGGCGGCGGCCGGTCGGGCGGTGGACGCCGCTACTGAATCTCTCCGCGATTCCTTTTTTCATGGCGGCACTCCTCGCAAGGGGGTGCCGCTTTTTTTGCGGCTCCGGCCTTACTTCTTGGCGGAAAGACAGGCTTTGATCTTCTCCTCGAGGAGCGCGACCAGGGTGGCGGGGGATTTCCTCCCCGCCTGCGGCGATTCAAAGATCGAGCCGCCCTCGGGTTCGGTGACGTCGTTCGGCCCCGGCTCCACGAAGATCACCAGCCGCGGGAAGCGGCTGTGGCTCCAGACGATGTCGGAAGGGCCTGCGGTGACATTGACAAGCGCCTCGACCTGAGGCCGCCGCTCTTCCGGGATGGATTCGTTCAGGGTGATTTTCACGGATAGGATCGGCACCGCTGATCCCGGTGCCAAACGTAGCGCAGTAGCCCCGGCCCCGACCCGATGCGAGTCTATTTGCGAAAAAAGCATCGGGGGGAGCCTGCGGACACGGAAAAGGCACGGAGGATTGCCCCCCGTGCCCTCGAAATGATCCGCAGGTATCTGGTTACTTCTTCTTCACACCGGGCCGCACGCTGACGATGCCAAGGTCGATGTATTGCCCGCCGCTCGTCTGGTGGCAGTGCACCGCGATGACGTTCTTGCCCGGCTTCAGCGCGGCCTTGCCTGCCTCCGAAAGCGGCACCAGCGAGTACTCGGTTACGAAACCGCCGACGGACGCGGCCTTTACCCCGTTGATATAAACCACCGCTTCCTCGTCGTGGTAGATGGAAA
>CBIHMP010000498.1:0-1941 GCA_966211015.1 uncultured Luteolibacter sp.
ATCCCCTTCAGGCGGGCGAGGACGAACTGGCGCTTGACGTCGTACTCGTCGCGGAGGTCGCTGATGAAGGTCTGGTCGCCCTGGAGGGCGGCGATCGCCCCGTATTGGCAGAAGGTGGTCGCGTTCGAGACCGTGTGGTTCTGGATCTTGTCGATCGCCTCCGCGAGAGCTTTCGGCGCGGCCGTGTAACCGAGGCGCCAGCCCGTCATGGAGTAGGCCTTCGAGAAGCCGTTGACGGTGATCGTCAGATCGTAGAGTTCCGGGCTGAGCGAGGCGATGGAGACGTGCTTGTTGTCACCATAGACCAGCTTTTCATAGATCTCGTCGGAAAGGATGACGATGTCCTCGGAAAGAGCCACTTCGCCGATCTCGCGCAGCTCCTCTTCGGTGTAGATCGCGCCGGTCGGGTTGGAGGGCGAGTTGAGGATGACCATCTTGGTGGCCGGGGTCATGGCCGCCTCGAATTGCTCGGCAGTCATCTTCCAGCCGTTCGACTCCTTGGTTTCCACCAGCACCGGCTTGCCGCCCGCGATCCGGACCATCTCCGGGTAGCTGACCCAATACGGAGTGGGGATGATGACTTCGTCGCCCTCCTCGATCACCGCCAGGATCGCGTTGAAACACGCCATCTTCGCGCCGGCGGTCACGCAGATTTGCTTGGCATCGTAGGAGAGGTCGTTGTCCGCGATGAGCTTGGCGGAGAGGGCCTCGCGCAGCTCCGGGATGCCTCCGGAGGGGGTGTACTTCGTGCGGCCCTGCTGCATCGCCACGATAGCGGCGGCTTTGATGTGCTCCGGGGTATCGACCTCCGGCTCGCCGCCCGCCAGACCGTAAACTTCCTCGCCGCGGGCGAGCATGGCTTTGGCCTGGTTCGTGACGGCCAGGGTGAGGGACGGGGAGACCTCTTGGATTCGGGATGAAATGCTGTCCATGGAAGCGCGGGATGGTGTGGCTCGCCCCGGGGGGAGCGGAGCAACGGTCTGTCGCGCGGCCCCCGGCGGAGCGGGGGGCTTTTCTGACCGCCAGCCGCCCGCGGCGCAAGTGAAATGGTCCGGGGACGAGGGGCTGGAGCGAGGAACCTCGAACTCTTTCCGCTGGGATTCGGCAAAGGCGGCGAAAATGCCTCTCGCCCTCACTTTCCCCGGCCGGGCTCTGAATGTTAAGGATTTGAGGTCAGATCGTTCATCCAGCCGCCCCGGGCGGTCACCCACTTACCTTTCTTCACCACTTGCGGGAAGCCCAGCCCGTGCGCGGCCGCGGCCGTGAAAACATCCCACGCCTGCCCGGCGAGAATGCCCGAGAGGACGATGTCCCCGCCGGGCTTCAGGGTCTTCACGATCACGGGAAAAGCCTGGATCAGCACGGTCGAAAAGATGTTGGCGAGGACCACGTCGTATTTTTTACGGGGCTTCCACTTCAGGATGTCCAGTTCCCTGGTCTCCACGCCTTCAACGTGGTTTCGCTTCAAATTCCGTTCGGCGACCTGAACCGCGAAAGGATCATAATCGCACGCGAAAACATCACCCGCCCCGAGTTTCTTCGCCGCGATGGCCAGCAGCCCCGACCCGCTCCCCAGATCGGCACAGCTCCAGCTCCCGGATCGCGAGCGGGCGATATCCACCAGAAAGCGGAGACAGGTGGAAGTGGTGGCATGGTCACCGGTGCCGAAAGCCATCTCGGGAGGGATGCTGATGATCTGCCGTCCGGGAAAATCCGCCGCGAGCTTCTTGAGATCTTTGGGGGCCGAGGCTTGGGTGACCACGAAGGCGTCCCGGACCTTGAGGGGTGGCGGAATCTCCGGCGCGGCCTTCTTCCAATCCGCCGACAGCTTTCGGACCGACCCCCCGAACTGCCTGACGATGGCCTCGGCCTCGGATTTCGTGGCGCAGAAAACCTCCACCCGCACGGATCGCCCGCCCTTGAGGACATGGAGGACGAAAT
>CBIHMP010000499.1:0-1938 GCA_966211015.1 uncultured Luteolibacter sp.
GTCTGAACGGCTTCTTACAGCGTCTGGAAGGCGAGATCGCCTACGATTACCTGCAGAACCTCAACGTCAACCTCGCGGATACCCGTCGCCTGGGTCTCGAAAGCTCCATCGGCTACCGTTCCGGCATTTGGGAAGCGGCGCTTCATCATACCGCGCTGGAAGCCACCTTCCGGAGCGGTCCCTACGCGGGCAAGGACGTCTATCTCGTCCCGAACCGGGAACTCACCGCCACCCTCGCCTGCCATCCTCTCGAGCAGGTTACCCTGCAGGCGGAGTATCAGTATGTGGGCGATGCCTTCGAGGGGAACGATTTCCAGAACGTCCGCGAAAAGCTGCCTTCCTACGGCGTCACCCATCTGCTTCTGCGCTACGAACCGAAGCCCGGACTCTCCTTCTATTGCCGGATCAACAACCTGCTCGACGAGCACTACGCCACGGTGAAATACAGCGGCGTTTGGTACCCCGCCGCCGGGCGGCAGTTGCTGATCGGCGTCCGCCGCGAACTATGAAGCTCCGCCTCATTTTCCTCGTGCTTTCTTGCCTGCCGACCGCCGCCGGACCCTATCCCGGTGTGGCCGGCACCACCGGCAGCGACGCGATTCATAAGGATGATCCGCGCCTCCTCGCCTGGGCCACCGGCCATTCCGAGGTGCTTTATGGAAAGGATGTGGACGCGGTGTGGCGCACCCCGGCCAAGGCCTATGGAAAGGCTACCGGCGGCATCTACGACATCGTGTGCCTGGGAAACGGGGGCCGGATCACGCTGTATTTCCCGCACCCGGTCCGCGACGGCGAGGGCCACGATTTCGCCGTCTTCGAGAACTCTTTCAGCTCCGGTTTCTTGGAACTCGGCTTCGTCGAGGTATCGAGCGACGGGACGAATTTCACCCGCTTTCCGTCGGCCTCCCTGACTCAGAATCCGGTCGGTGCCTCCGACCTGACCATGGATCCCACCAATCTCAACGGGCTCGCAGGGAAATATCAGGCGGGCTACGGCACGCCCTTCGATCTTGCGGCTCTTCCGGCTTCGCCCGCCCTCGACAAGCAGAATGTACGCTTCATCCGCATCGTCGATATTATCGGCAACGGCAATACGAAGGATAGCGGGAATCGCCCGATCTACGATCCTACCCCAACCATCGGGAGCGGCGGCTTCGACCTGGAGGCGGTCGGCGTGATCCATCAGAACAACGGGGGGTTCGAGACGGTCCGCCACGGGATCGCGGGCACGAGTTTCGAAATCGCATGGTCGAGCAATCCGGGGAGCCAGTACCGCATCGATAAATCCCCGGACCTCTCGAACTGGCTGCCGGTCCAGACAATGGACGGCAGCAAGAGTTCCGGCACCACTTCCCTCACCGTGGCCAAGCCGACTGACACTTCGTATTTTTGGCGAGTGGTCCGACTCGGCCCGTGAACCGGGCCGTGTTCTCCCGAAGCGAAGGCATCCCCGGCACCTCTGCCTGAAATTGTTCTGATCTCCTTCGGTGAGACAGGTCGCCGGTTTTTCAAATCGGGAGACCCTCGGGAGGCGTCCCCGGAGTCGCCAGGGCTCATGAGACGTCCGCCCGATTCCTCTCAACGGGGAGCAAAATCGGCGCTGTTGCTAAGATTTCCAAGGTATCAACCCTCGCGGCTGGTTTACTCCAGCTATCTATCGGCGCATGTTTGATGTCCGGTAGTATTATTTAATAAGCTCTTGATCAATGAGTTACAATCATGTCTTTCTAACGGCATGACGTTTCCCCCCGATGTCTTGCCCCTCGCGTCGATCGGCGCGATGCGGCCCGTGTTCATGATTGTCATGGGCGCGTTCCTGCTTCTGACCGCTTGGCGGATGACCCGCGGCACCAGCGGTTGGACGCCCCGTATCCTCCTCACCGGTGCCTTCCTGTTGGCAGTGGGTTACGCCGTGGTCATGCCGCTGTATCAAGCGGG
>CBIHMP010000500.1:0-1918 GCA_966211015.1 uncultured Luteolibacter sp.
TCCCCCGCCAGCGACAGGAATGTCGCTGCTCCTTATGCTGCCGCCCGAGGCGAAGCCCTTCCTGCTCCCGCAGAGGCGAAGCCCCCACGCTCCCGCCCGAGGCGAAGCCCCTCATGCTCCCGCCAAAGCGCAGCCCCCACGCTCCCGCCAAAACGAAGCCCTTCACCCTCCCGCCCAAAGCGCAGCGAAACGTTGCGTCCCCCGCCGGCCCGGCGCTTGATTCCGGCATGGCCGCACATGCCGAAAGCTTCAGGATCCGCACCGGCGGAAAGGGCACCTACGAAATTACCGCGCAGGTCGCGGGGATCGTGCAGCGCGCCGGGATCGGCACGGGCATTGTCACGGTCTTCGTCCGCCACACCTCGGCCAGCCTGGTCATCATGGAAAATGCCGACCCGAGCGCGCGGCGGGATCTGGAGGCCTTCTTCGAGCGCCTGGTGCCGGAGGATACGCCGTACTTCATCCACACCGACGAAGGCCCGGACGACATGCCCAGCCACATCCGCATGGCCCTCACCCGCACCAGCGAGGTCATCCCCGTGATCGACGGCCGCATGACCCTGGGCACCTGGCAAGGCATCTTCCTCTTCGAGCACCGCCGCGCCCCGCACCAGCGGGAGATCGCGGTGAGCGTGGTGGGAGGCGAATGAATAATGAATAATGAAAAATGAATAATGAATATTGGAAAGGCAGTACGCCGGAACGTGAGGGTCAGGAATCACCGATCGATGACGAGTGCAAAGGCCGTTTGTCCGGAGGTTCGGCCAGGCCGATGCCTTCTTCAATTTTCACTATTCATTATTCACTATTCATTTTTCATTCTCCCTTCATGAGACACCTCCTCCTCATCCTCGCCGCCGTCCTGGGCAGCGCCCGCGCGGCGAGCCGCCCGAATATCGTCTTCGCCTTTGCCGACGACTACGGCCGCCATGCGAGCGCCTACGCGGCGGTGGATGCGGATCCGGGGGTCAATGCGGTCATCTCCACCCCGCATATCGATTCCATCGCCAAGGCGGGCGTGCTCTTCCGGAGTGCCCATGTCAGCTCGCCCTCGTGCACGCCGTGCCGCAGCTCCCTCCTGAGCGGCCGGCATTTCTGGCAGACCGGGCGCGGGGCGATCCTCACCGGTGCCGTCTGGGACCCCGCGCTGCCGTCGTTTCCGCTGCTGCTGCGGGAGGGCGGCTATCACATCGGAAAGACCTACAAGGTCTGGTCGCCGGGGACGCCGGTGGATGCTCCCTTCGACCGCCAGCGCCACGCCTACGAGGCCGCCGGGGGCGATTTCAACAACTTCTCCCAGCGCGTCGGCCGCCTGACCGCCGGGGGCCTGCCCCTGCCGGAGGCGAAGGCGCGGCTGCTCGGCACGGTGCGGGAGAATTTCCGCGCCTTTCTCCGCGCCCGCCCCGGGGACGCGCCCTTTTTCTACTGGTTCGGCCCCACCAATACCCACCGCGAATGGGCCAAGGGCTCCGGGAAGGCGCTGTGGAAACTCGATCCCGACGATCTGAAGGGAAAGATGCCCGCCTTCCTCCCTGACGTTCCGGCAATCCGCGAGGACCTGGCCGACTACCTCGGCGAGGTGCTCGCCTTCGATGCCGCCGTGGGCGTGCTGATCGAGGAGCTGAAGGCGAGCGGCGAGTGGAAGAACACGATCCTGGTGATCAGCGGCGATCACGGAGCACCCGGCTTCCCGCGGGGGAAATGCACGCTCTACGATTTCGGCACCGCCGTGTCCCTGATCGCCGCCGGTCCGGGCATCCCGGCGGGGCGGGTGGTGGATGACTTCGTCTCGCTCCCCGATCTGGCGCCGACTTTCCTGGAGCTCGCGGGCCGGGAGGCACCGCCGGAGATGTCCGCCCGCTCGCTCGTGCCGGTGCTGCGCTCCGCGGCGGCGGGACAAGTCGATCCCGCCCGCGAC
>CBIHMP010000501.1:0-1914 GCA_966211015.1 uncultured Luteolibacter sp.
GTTCTGCTTGTAGTTCTCGATCTCCTCCGGAGTGCGGTATTTCTTGGCGTTCGCATCGGCGACGCTGTGGCCGTAGTAGCGGTAGGTGTCGATCTCAAGGACGGTCGGGCGGCTTTCGTTGTGCGCGCGGTCGATGGCGATCTGGGTCTTGGCACGGACCTCATAGACGTCGGAGCCATTGATGACATCCCAGTCCATGTCGTAACCTTCGGCGCGTTGGGCGAGGCAGCCGCGATAGGCGGAGGACCGCTTCTGGGAGGTGCCCATCGAGTAACCGTTGTTTTCGATCACGTAAATGACGGGGATGTCGAACAGGGAGGCGATGTTCAGGGATTCATGAAAGGCACCTTGGTTGACCGCGCCGTCACCCAGGTAGCAGAGGCAGCAGCCCTTTTTGCCGAGGTACTTGACGCCGTAGGCGAGGCCCAGGCCGAGCGGTGTCTGGCCGCCGACGATGCCGTGGCCGCCCCAATAGTTCTTGTCCGGCGCGAAGTAGTGCATCGAGCCGCCCTTGCCCTTCGAGCATCCGGTTTGCTTGCCGTAGTTCTCCGCCATGCATTCCTTCATGCTCATGCCGACGGCGAGGCCGTGGCCGTGGTTGCGGTAGGCAGTGATGATGTGGTCATTCTCACCGCAGAGGGAAATGGTGCCGATGGCGACGGATTCCTGGCCGATGTAGAGGTGGAGGAATCCACCCATCTTGCCCGCGTTGTAGTATTTCAGCGATGCCTGCTCGAATCGGCGGATGCGGACCATCCGGGTGAAGAGGTCGATTTTCTGATCCGCGGTGAGGCTTTTATTGATCGCGGCGGTGGAGAAATCGAGAGAGGTCGGGGTAGCGCTGGACATGGACTGGCGTTTGGAGGAAAGGGACTTAGAAAGCGGCGGCGGTCCGGGCAAGACTTATCTGGCAGGGATTTGCGAAGGGCTGGCGGAGACTACAGGAAGCGACCGGCGCGCCATTAGGAACAAGCCCGTGAAGGCCAGATTGGCGGCGAGCAGATTGCGGAGGAAAACCCATGTCGGGCCGTAGCCGGTGGGGCCGGTCCACTGGGCTTGGATGAAACCGGTGACTGTTTTCGGGTAGAGCGGATCCGTGGCGAAGGAGATCAGAGTTGTCAGGTAGTAAAAAATGCCTGCGCTGAGAGCCGCGGATCCCATCACCGCAAGGGCGGTGGGGCGGCGGCGGGCATACCAGGCGATCCCTGCGGTCGCGGCGATGCCGCAGGCGAGGGCGAGGTGGTGCCAGCCCAAGACGTCATGATTTTGCATCAGGCTGGTGAACGGATCGGTGAGCAGCCAGACGACTGTGGGAATGAGCCAGCGCGCGTTGCCTTTCAGAAAGACCAAGCTGCAGAGGAAGAGCGCCAGCAGTGGCTGGACGTTCGGCAGCTTCTCGGGAAAAGCGCTGCCAAGGACGCGGAAAGCGGCCAACAACGCGACAAGGAGGAGTGCGGGGATCCAGCGGTGCATGCGGGGGACAGTGGAGGATTCAGCGGCGATCCGCGAGGGAAAATTCCGTGCCTGCGCGGGATTTCAGCGTATGCTCCCGAGCCGCCAGCGGCGCGGAAAATTCTATGGGGGAGCTGTACCCCAGAGCCTCAGTCGAGATTTCCGATCAATCATGGATGGAAAGATTTTTCGTTTTTTCCGCCCTTTTGTTCCACGTGGAACGCTGCGGGATCGGAGCTTGAGGTATCGGGTTTCCGGCCTAGAATGCGCGCCCCGCCGATGTTCAGATACCCGAAGAGTTATGATGTGATTGTGATTGGGGCCGGTCATGCCGGCGTCGAGGCAGCAATGGCGGCCGCCAGGCTGGGGTCCCAAGTGGCGGTTCTCACCCAGAACCTCGATACCGTGGGCCAGATGTCTTGCAATCCCGCCATCGGTGGCTTGGCCAAAGGCCACATGGTC
>CBIHMP010000502.1:0-1908 GCA_966211015.1 uncultured Luteolibacter sp.
GGCCACACCATCTTCAAATCGGAGATCTACGTTCTCTCGAAGGAAGAAGGCGGCCGCCACACCCCGTTCTTCTCGAACTATCGTCCGCAGTTCTACTTCCGCACCACCGACGTGACTGGCAGCATCAAGCTTCCGGAAGGCGTTGAAATGGTGATGCCGGGAGACAACATCGGCCTCGAAGTCGAGCTGATCACCCCGATCGCCATGGAACAGACCATGCGCTTCGCGATCCGCGAAGGTGGCCGCACCGTCGGTGCAGGTCGTGTCGGTGAAATCATCAAGTAATTTAGCACGAGGCTTCCGGCGGGCTCACCCCCGCCGGAAAGCTGGATCCCGGGGCATCCCGCCTAATCAGCGAGGTGCCCCTTGATCGCCTCTAAAACGGCAGTAGTTCAATTGGTAGATTGTGTACGGCCTGTTGGTCATCGCGCTTTATCTGCTGATCAAACATTTCGTGACCGTCCGCAGCTTCTTCAGCGAAGTGAAGGGCGAGCTCAGGAAGGCCAGCTGGCCATGGGAATCCGATCCAAAGATCAAGGGCTTCCGCAAATACAAGGAATTGATTGACTCCACGGTGGTCGTCCTGATCGCCATGGTGCTTCTCGCCGGCTTTGTCCAGTTCTGGGACTACATCCACGTTGCAGTGATCACTTTCCTCACCAACCTTGGCCGCTGAGGCCGCCGACTTTTTCCCATCATCCCGATCATGCCCGATACAGCGCCATTCAAAGACCAGTGGTACGTCGTCCAGGTTCTCTCCGGCCAGGAGCAGCGGGTCCGTGACCGGATCAACCGCCAGGCCAAGGAAGAGGAACTGACGGACTACATCCGCGAGGTGCTGGTGCCGACCGAGATGGTTTCCGAAATCCGCCGCGGCAAGAAGACCGAGACGAAACGGAAATTCTTCCCCGGCTACATCATCGTCAACATGAACCTCATCTCCGAGGACAACCAGCTCGTCGAGAAGACCTGGTTCTTCATCAAGGAGATGGAAGGGGTGATTGGTTTCGCCGGCACCAAGGACCGTCCGATCCCGATGCGTCCGCGTGAAGTGGAGGCGATGCTTTCCCAGATCCAGGAGCGGGAACAGAATGTCCGCCCCGCGATCAGCTTCGAGGTCGGCGATACCGTCAAGGTCGCCGATGGTCCGTTCCAAAGCCAGAACGGCATCGTCGAGGAAATCGATCCCGAGCGCGGCAAACTCCGTGTTTCCGTCACCATCTTCGGCCGCAGCACGCCGGTCGAACTTGAATACTGGCAGGTCGAGCGCGCCTGATCCGCTCATTTCACTCCCTCTCAATTAGTCTCAACACCGTATCATCATGGCCAAGGAAGTCGTCAAACTCATCAAGCTCCAGATCAAAGCCGGAGCCGCCAACCCCTCACCACCCGTCGGTCCTGCTCTTGGTCAAGCCGGTGTGAACATCATGGCGTTCTGTAAGGAATTCAACGCCGCCACCCAGGCAGCCGCCGGCGACGTCCTTCCGGTCGTCATCTCGGTCTATAAGGACAAGTCGTTCTCCTTCATCACCAAGAAGCCCCCGGCCGGCAACCTTCTGAAGAAGGCTGCGGGACTTGCTTCCGGTTCCAAGGAGCCGAACAAGATCAAGGTCGGCAAGATTTCCAAGGAGAAGCTCATGGAAGTCGTCGCGATCAAGATGCCCGACCTCAACACGAAGGACCCGGAAGCCGCCGCCCGCATCCTTGCCGGCACCGCGCGCCAGATGGGTCTCGAAGTCGAAGGTTACTAAGAAATCTCCGCCGAGGGGTCTCCGGATCCCGAGGCACCGCAGGAGGGAGCCAGCCGCTTCCGCCCGAACTGCAAACCAACACAACAAATGGCCAAACACCGCAGCAAACGCTACAAAAAGGCAGCCGCCCTTGTCTCCACCGGCAAGAGCTATACCC
>CBIHMP010000503.1:0-1900 GCA_966211015.1 uncultured Luteolibacter sp.
TGGGCGAAGCAAGGGCCGCAAGCAGCATGCTCGCGCCATAGGTCACCGCCCAGAAGCGGTCGTCCTTGCTATCATCCCGCACCACCACGGCTCCGAAGAAGATCGAAAACAGCAGCGTATTCACGATCAGCGTGAAGGACTGGTTCGCCACGTCGTACGAGATCCATGTCCAGATCTGCTTTTGTTGCGGCAGCCGCCTGAGCGGATAAAAACGACGAAGATTCATGCTAACGCACCGGACCGGCGGCGCCATGCTCTTCGGATTCGCGATGATTGCAATGTTCGGCTTGTTGGAGCGAACCAGGGAAATCGAGAGGGAAAATAGTTCGTGCCCGTCCGGCGGGAACGCGCCACTTTTCCGGTGATCCGATGTGCCGAATGAAGCGATTTCTTCTCGTCCTGGCCCTCCTGCCCTCCTGCCAAAAGGAGAAGGAAGGCCCTGCCGCCGGGGCCTCCGCCCCCGCCTCTGCTCCCGAACTGGTTCCCGGCCTGGAGCGGAAAGACGGGATGGTCCTCTTGAAAGGCGGATCGTACCTGATGGGCCATGACGGTGCCTTCCAGACCCCTTTCGGGCCCAAGGAGTTCCCCGAAGAATCACCCGCGCATGAAGTGACGGTGAAACCTTTCTGGATCGACGAGACGGAGGTTACGAACGCCCGCTTCAGGGAGTTCGTGAAAGCCACCGGCTATGTCACTTTCGCCGAGCGGAAGGTGAAGGCGGAGGACTTTCCGGAGGAAGCCCGCGCCAGCCTCCCGCCCGGCGGCTTCAGCAATGGGGCCATCGTCTTTCGCGAGGACGCCCGCATCGAGGGCAACCCGAACATCCCCGGACGTTCGCTGGAGTGGTGGAAGTGGGACCCGGAGGCCAATTGGCAACATCCCACGGGCAAACGCAGCAGCATCGCCGGCAAGGACGACCACCCGGTGGTCTGCGTGACCCATGAAGACGCGACCGCTTACGCAAAATGGGCGGAAAAGCGCTTGCCGACCGAAGCCGAGTGGGAATTTGCCGCGCGGGGCAGCCTGGCGGGAAAGATCTACAGTTGGGGCGATGAATTGAAACCGGACGACCGTTGGATGGCGAATACCTGGCAGGGCGAATTTCCCAACAGCAACACCGCCGAGGATGGCTATAAGGCGAGCTCTCCGGTCCGTTCTTTCGCCCCGAACGGCTACGGCCTCTACGACATGGCGGGCAACGTCTGGGAGATCTGCAACGACCTCTACGATCCGGGCTATTTCACCAAATGCGACCCCGACAATCCCCAGGGCCCCGCCCAGTGGGTGAACCGGGATACCGGCAGGAAGAACGAGGGCAACATCCACCGGGTGACAAAAGGCGGCTCCTTCCTCTGCCATGTCTCCTACTGCATGCGCTATCGCCCCGCGGCCCGCCATTCGCAGGATAGCGAGTCCCCGACCAATCACACCGGATTCCGCTGCGTGAGGGATGGCTGACGGGCCTTACCCGCTCCGGATTCCACCGGGATGATAGGTTGCCCCGGCCGCTTGCCGTTTCATCCTTGGAAATCCATGAAGCCGCTCCTCTTCCTTGTGCTCGCCGGTGTCGCCGGGGCCGTGCAGCCCTGCCGCATCGAAATCGTGGATAAGGAGAACGGCTGGCCGGTCCCGCTGGTGGAACTGCGGACCACCCACGAGAGCCGCTATGTCAGCGACAATGCCGGTTTGATCGCCATCGATGATCCGGAGCTATTCGGAAAGGAAGTCTGGTTCCACGTGAAGGGCCATGGCTACGGCGTGCCAAAGGACGGCTTCGGGTTCGAAGGCATCCGCACCACGCCCGCCTCCGGCGGGAAAATCCGCATCGAAATGGAGCGGCGGAATATCGCCAAGCGCTTGGGACGCCTGACCGGCGCCGGCTTGTTCGCGGAAGAGCAGA
>CBIHMP010000504.1:0-1872 GCA_966211015.1 uncultured Luteolibacter sp.
CTCCATCGCTTCGCCGAGGAGCTGCGCGCCGCGAAGATCGCACCCGCCGCCCTGAATCTGGAAACCGGGCAGCCGGTGACCATCGCGGCGAAAACAGGCGCGGAGGCCCCTCCCGTCGTCGTGGAGAGCCTCGGCTTGGAGGGGAAGGTTCTGGAGACGGAATCGCTGCCCGCCGCGGCTGCCGTGCATTTCGAGGCCCCGCTCGATGCGGGCTTCCTGCGGGCGCGCCAGGGCGAAACGGAGCTTCTCGCGGCCAGCGTCCACTTCGCCGACACCCGCGAGGCGGATTTCTCCGCCTGCGCTCCCGCGGATACCCTGGAAAAAGGGAATGCCGCCGCTATCGAGCGCCACACCGAGGAAGATCACTGGTGGCGGGCATGGTTCCTCCTTCTGCTCGCCGCGCTCCTCGTCTCGTGGCATTTCACCCGCGACCGGGAGGCGAAGCGCTCTCCCGCACCCGCCCTCACCCCTCGAGAAGCAGCCCCCTGAAACGATGAGAACCCCGATGCTCGTTGCCACGCTCTTGATCCCGCTCGCCCTCCCCGGTTGCACGGCCACGAAGGGCTACCGGCATGCCGATCAAACCGTCACCGTCTCCCAGCGCGGCCTCGTTTTCCGGGGGACGCCGGTCAATTATTGGATCGTGGGTGCCAAAGCCGGCCAGGTGACCAACGCGGAAAGCCTCTCCGTCTATCGGAAGAGCCTCGCGCGGGGCCAGTCGGCCGCGCCGCTGAAATGCACCGGCTTCGTCGATACCACGAACTCGTCCCGCATCGAGGTCCGCCTCGCGGAAAAACACGGTTCCGCGTGGCAGCAGGCGCGGGTGAACGGGGCGCACAAGCTCGTCGATGAAACGGCGCCGAAGCCCTTCTATCACTGGCTCATTCCATGACCTTCGGCTCTCCAGAGTGGTTCCTGATCGTGCCCGCCTGCCTTTTCATCGGCTGGTTCTGGAAGAGCCTGCGGCTGTGGTCGCCGCTGCGCGCGTTCCTGATCCTCCTGGCCGCCTTCGGCCTGGCGGATCCGAAGGTGAACATGCAGGAGGACGCCCTGGACCTCTACATCCTCCTCGACCGCTCCGACTCGACCGAGGACCTGGTGGACAAGGGCCTGCCGGAATGGCAGCGCCTGCTCGAACGGGCGAAGCCGGATAGCGGGGACAAGATGCACCTCTTCGACTACGGCGGGGAAATCGTGGGGACCGGCTCCGACGGCACCAGCGGCTTCACGGGCTCCCGCAAGCTCACCCGCACGGGACTCGCTCTCTCCCACATCGCCGCGCTCGCGGATGAGAAGCGTCCGGCGCGCGTGCTGGTCTTCACCGATGGCTTCGCGACCGAGCCCTTGCATGAAGCGGCCGCGGAACTCCAGGCGCAGGGGATTCCGATGGACTTCCGTCTCGTCCGCGAGGAGACGCTCGACGATTTCCGGCTCTCCCGTCTGGAACTCCCGGAGCGCGTCCAAGCCGGCGAGCCCTTCCTGCTCGCCGCCACCGTCCGCGGCTCGTCCGACGTCGATGTGAACCTCATCATCCGTCGCGGCGGGCAGATCCTCACGGAGACCACGGTGAAGCTCGTGAACGGTGTCGGTCGCGCCGAATTCACCGACCGCATCCCCCGCGCAGGAGCTTTCCAGTACGAAGCCGAAGTGGTGGCGGGTGGCGACGGCCAGGTGAAGGATGCCCACATCGGGAACAACCGCGCTTCCCGCTGGATCGAGATCGCGGGCGGTCCCCGCGTGCTGCTTGCCACCAAATACACCGACGACCCCGTGGCCAAGGTGCTTTCCTCGCTCGATTTCACCGTGGACGTGGTGTCGAATCCCGCCGATCTCCACCCCGGCCTCCTCACCGGCGCGCGCGCGGTGAGGAGG
>CBIHMP010000505.1:0-1850 GCA_966211015.1 uncultured Luteolibacter sp.
GGAGACAAGTCCCCTTTAGCGGGGACATCGCCGTCTTTATCTTGCGGATTCACCCACGCGGATCAATAGATCGATTTTTTTAGAATCCACTTTGCCATGAAATCCACGCTGATCCTCGCATCCTTCGCCGCCGTCTCGGTCTCTCACGGCGCGGACGAAAAATTTCCGCCGATGCCGGCGGTGAAGGCGCTCGCGCCCCAGGAGGCGGTGAAGTCCTTCCAGCTTCCGGAGGGCTACAAGATGCAGCTCGTGGTGAGCGAGCCGATCATCGCGGAGCCGGTGGTGACCGTGTTCGATGGCAATGGCCGGATGTTTGTCGCGGAGATGCGGACCTACATGCAGGACATCGACGGCTCCAATGAAAAGCTGAAAACCAGCCGGATTTCCATGCACTACTCCAGCAAGGGGGATGGAAATTTCGACAAACATACGGTGTTCGCGGATGGGTTGATGCTACCGCGGATGATCCTGCCGCTGGGCAAGGGGCAGATCCTCATCAACGAGACCGACTCCCAGGACATTCAGCTCCTCACTGATGTGGATGGCGATGGTGTGGCGGACAAGAAGGAGATCTGGTTCGAGGGTGGGCCCCGCGGCGGAAACATGGAGCACCAGCCCAGCGGGCTGATCTGGGCGCTGGACAATGCGCTCTACATGACCATGACGAACTACCGCCTGCGCTGGACCCCGCAAGGCGTGAAGAAGGAGGAGACGAAATCGAATGGCGGCCAGTGGGGCATGAACCAGGATGACAATGGCAGCCTGTATTTCGTGAATGCCAGCGGAGAGCGGGGACCGAACACGTTCCAGGCACCGCAGGTCTATGGAACCTTCAATCCGCCGGACCAATTCGCGGATGGCTTCAAGGAAGTCTTCCCCTCAGCCGGGGTGCGGGATTTCCAAGGAGGCCTGAGCCGGGTGCGGGAGCCGGAAGGCACGCTCAATGGGTTCACCGGTGGAGCGGGAATCGAGGTCTATCGCGGCGACCAGTTGCCAAAGGAACTGCTGGGGAATGTGTTCTTCGGCGAGCCGGTGGGCCGCCTGATGCGTCGCTCCGTGGTGAGGATGAATGGTGCGCTCAAGCAGCTTTCCAATCCCTACCAGGCGCAGAGGGGGGAATTTCTCCGTTCCACGGATCTCTGCTTCCGTCCGCTCAATTTCACCAATGCCCCGGATGGCACGCTTTACATCACGGACATGTATCGCGGCATCATCCAGCAGGCGGCCTGGGTGACGGAGGGCAGCTACCTGCGGAAGGTGGTGGAGCAGTATCAGCTCGACAAGATCGCCGGCCACGGCCGCATCTGGCGGCTGGTGCACACCAGCACGAAGCCGGTGAAACAGCCGCGGATGTATGAAGAGACGGCGGCGGAACTCACCGCCCACCTTTCCCATCCGAACGGCTGGTGGCGGGACACCGCTCAACGCCTGTTGGTGCTGAAGCAGGACAAGTCCGTGGTGCCGCTGCTGGAAAAGATGAGCCGGACGGACGGGAACCCGCTGGCCCGGGTCCACGCGCTCTGGACGCTGCAGGGACTGGATGCCGTAACGCCGGAGATGGTCCGTGAAAAAATGGCGGACGCCGATCCGAAGGTCCGGGCGAACGCGATCCGCGTGAGCGAAACGCTTTTTCGTCAGGGTGATGCCTCGTTCCAGATGGATATCCAGAAGCTGATGGAGGATCCGGATTCCACCGTGGCTCTGCAGGCGCTGATGACCGCGAAGTATCTGGCATGGCCGGATCATCTGAAAAAGATCATTGAAGTGGTGGGTGCAAGATCCACGGACAAGGGCATCAAGGGCATCGGCGCGTATCTCGCGCTGCCTCCGGGCAAGGCGATGGTGGAATA
>CBIHMP010000506.1:0-1848 GCA_966211015.1 uncultured Luteolibacter sp.
TGATGCCCGCGATGCTGAGGCTGCTTGAAACGCTTCCGCGAGGGATGTGAATCGTGGCGAGGCCGACACTCAGATTCCGGCCGCTCAAACACATCGCAAATTCCTTGCAATCAAAGCGATCCGCGAAAAATTCCGTTTGCCCCGGATACGGAAATCCGGTGGCTTGAAGAGTGGCTTTCGAGACGGGGGCCGTTACCACTGCGACCGCGTGAGGATCGGTTTTGAGAATCCGGACGGACGCCTCGAGCGCCTCCAAGGCAAGTGCGGCGGATCTGGCATCCGGCGCACCTGGAGTGACGCCCGCAGCCTCGCCCAGAATCTGGAAATCGAACCCTTGGGGGAGTTCGCCGGACTCAAGAGCCTTGGCCACGACCTCGGGACCGATGCCTGCCGGATCCCCCAGTGTAATCAGGACGCGGGGCATGGGAACGGAGGTGCTATCAGATCTTTCTCACGATGACGGCATTGCGGCGCCTGCCTTCGATCCATTTCTCGTAGGCAGCGGAGGTCTTTTTACGGCGGACCCGTTCTTCGAGCATCTCCTTCACCTCGTTCAGGGAGGGGGCGGGACCAGGGCTGATTTCGACGATCTTCACGATCGTGAAGCCCGCGGGGTCCTCCAAGGGACCGACAAGCTCGCCTTCCTTGTGACCGAAAATGATCGCAGCGAATTCAGGGGCGAGGTCGATACGCGGATAATCCTTCTGAAAGCCACCCTCGGACGCGAAGGCATCCCGGGAATGCTTCTTGGCCAGTTCGGCCATGTCCGTGCCGTTGTTGATCTCGACCACCAGCTGTTCGGCCAGCGCGAGCTGGCTCTCGGGCGTGGACAGGGGATTCTCGGGATCCTGACGCGGGAGGAAAATTTTGTGGAAGGTGATCTTGTCCTTGGTGACGTCGCGGAGGGTGTCCTTGATCTCGGCGTATTCCTTTGAAACTTCGCCCGGAAGTGGCGGCGGCGCGTCGGAGAAATGCTCGGACCGCATCGCCTGGACGATCAATTGATCCTTCGTCATCCGACGGTAGGCCTCCCGGCTCATGCCGACGCGCTTGAGCTCTTGCTCGAAACTGGCCTCGTTGCCGTTGTAGTTCTCGCGGATCTGGCGGTCGATCTCGCGTTCCACCATCTGGGAAGGCAGGTTTGCCCCCTTTTTCTCCAGTTCCTTGAATTCGGACAGGATGATCTCCCGATCGATGAGTTCCTGCAGAAGCTTTTCCCGGGCTTCCAGTGCCTGGCGCTCGAATTCAGGGCCGCGGCGCGGGAACTGGGCGGCAAGCTGCCGGTACGTCGGTGCCAGCATGAACCCCAGCTTGCTCTTGGAAATGGGGCGGCCATTCACCACCGCGGCGATGGCATTCACCTCGAAAGCACCGCCGCTGGCGGGAGCAGGCGGGCCCGGCTGGGCCGGTGCTGCGGGAGGCTGCTGCGCGGAAGAGGGGCCGGTGGCGGCAAGCAGGGCTAGCCAGGCAAATCGGAAATTCATGGGCGGATGGTCGCGGATACGGAAGACGCGGGGACTTTTCCGCCTCCGGACGGCCATTGCAAGCGGCGAAAAGGTCCGCGCCCGGGGAAACGAAAGGCCCCGCGACCGCCTTTCGGCAGCCCCGGGGCCCGGAAATCGCAGTGCCGGTGCTACTCGCGCAGCTTGTCGGCGGCATTGTCCAGTGCGTCGGCAGCGTCTTGCTTCATATCCTCGGCACCATCCGCGGCTTTGTTTTTCAGGTCCTCGGCGGCGGCCTTGGTCTTGTCCACGGCATCCTCGGCCGCGGCTTTGGTCTTCTCTGCGGCGTCCTTGGCAGCTTGCTCGGCATCTTCCATGCCGGCTTTCGCATCAGCCTTGGCGGCCT
>CBIHMP010000507.1:0-1839 GCA_966211015.1 uncultured Luteolibacter sp.
GATCAGCAGATCCATTTCCCGCTCCTCCGGCGGCGCCTGCAGGCCCTCCACCTCGTAGAATTGGTCCAGCCGGTGGCGGGATTTCGTGCCGCGCGCCTTCACGCCGGAGCGCACCCATTCCAGCTCCTCCCGCAGGAATCGCTGGCGGCGGCGCTCGGTCTGCTCCGCGATCTGCTGGCGCACTGCCTTCGACTCCAGATAGGCGGTGTAGTTCCCGGGGTGGGAGTAGGCCTTGCCATTGTCGATCTCGATGATGCGGGTGGCGATGACGTCCAGGAAATAGCGGTCGTGGGTGACGAAGATGACCGCGCCGGAGTAGGTCTTGAGGAAATCCTCCAGCCAGCGGATGGAGTCGGCGTCCAGGTGGTTGGTCGGCTCGTCGAGCAGCAGCAGGTCCGGCTGGGAAGCGAGGGCCCGGCAGAGCGCCACGCGGCGTTTTTCCCCGCCGGAAAGCGGGCCCACGGGGGTTTCCAGCGGCGGGGTGCCCAGCGCGGTGGCGGTGGCCTTGATCCGCGCGTCCAGATTCCAGCCATCGGCGTGGTCGATCAGGTGGAGCAGGTCCGCCAGCTCTGCGTCCGAGCCCTCGCCGTGCTCGTAGCGGCGGATCGCGTCCACGATGTCCGCGGCCCCGGCGGCGATGTTTTCATGCACGCTCAGCTCGGGATCGAGCTCGAACTCCTGCGGCAGGTAGCCTACGCGGAGCGAGCGGCGCAGGGAGATCTCCCCCGAGTCCGCCGCCTGGGAGCCCGTCAGGATTTTCAGCAGCGAGGTCTTCCCGCAGCCGTTCCGCCCCACCAGGCCGACCTTTTCCCCCGCGGAGACGGCCAAGGTCACGCCATCCAGCAGCGTCTGGTAGCCATAGGAGAGGCGGATTTCATTGGCGGAAAGCAGGGCGGACATCGGGCGGGATTGCCGGACATGCGCGCCGGAAAGGCAAGGGGGAAGCACTTCAGTCCGCCTCTTCCTCACCTCCGCCGTCCCCCGATGATGCGCTCGTATTCGCCATGATGGCCGATCCAGAACCAAATCAAGTCCGGACCATCCTCGACGGCCAAGGCCCGGTAATGGAGGCCGACCCGGGCCGACCACATCCTGCCCACTTTCTTGAAGTGGAGCGAAGGGTGGCGGGAGTCCGCCTTCAAGAGGGCGAAATTGTCGTCGGCAAGGCGTTGGATTTCTTCCGGAAGCTGATCGTAGGCCGACCAGAATTTCTGTGTCGCGTGGTGCGTCACAGTTTCCGGCTGCGTCCCTCCCGAAAGTCTCTCAAGGCTTCGTCAGCAAGAGAATCGAGCGAACCCGCGGACACGTCCGTCTCGAATTGTTTGTCCCAGACCGTGGCGTCGAATTCCGAGAACCAGTCGCGGAAGGCCGCCAGATCGTGGCGGGAAAGTGTGCGAACCGCAGCTTCGATTTCATGGATGCTGGCGCCCATGTCTTGATGATAGCGTCGTGGCGGCGGCGGGCAAGAGGGATCGCGGCGGGCCCGGGGCTGCTCTTCGCCCCGGTTCAGCACGCGGTTGGTGCGGGCCGTGCTTCCCCTGCAGGGCAAGGAAAAGGGGTTGCCCGGCAGGCCGGGAGGGCCTACGGCGCGCCCGCCGCGGATGCGGCAGAACTTCCCGAACCACCTCACCATAAGACCATGTCCGTACTCGTAGGTAAGAAAGCCCCGTCGTTCAGCGCCAAGGCCGTGATGGGCGAGACCATCATCGAAAACTTCTCCCTGGACCAGTATCTCGGGAAAAAATACGTGATCCTTTTCTTCTACCCGAAGGATTTCACCTTCGTCTGCCCGACGGAGATCGTGGAGTTCGACCGGCAAACCGCGGCCTTGGACAAGCG
>CBIHMP010000508.1:0-1836 GCA_966211015.1 uncultured Luteolibacter sp.
GGTGAACAACGCAGAGATCGCCCCCGCGCGGGAGATCGATTCCACGCTGGTGCTCCACCTGCCGCTGACGGAGCCGGAAGGCCCGCTACGCGGCCTGGTGGACGGCGAATCGCGGGAATGGGCTGCCGATGTCTCGCGGATCGACGCGCCGCTGGGCAAGGCCCCGGTGGTGAGCGACGCGCCGGTGGACCTGGGGGACCTCGGGAGCTTCTCGCGCGGAGACCGGGTGACCTACGGCGGCTTCATCCGGGTGGAGGGGAAACCGACCGGCGCGGTGGTGGCACGCATGAACCCGGCGCAATCCTTCCGCGGCTGGGACCTCTATTTGCAGGGCGGGCAGCCCGCGGCCCACGTGATCGATTCCTGGGACAAGTCGGCGAACAAGATCGTTGCTCCGTCCCCTCTGACTCCAGGCCAATGGCATCACGTGATGGTCACCTTCGACGGCACGATCTCCGGCCACCAGGCAAGCGCCATCTATGTGGACGGCGAGCGGACGAACGCGGGCCCCTACCCCAACACGGTGGGCGGGAATATCGAGACGGACGTGCCGCTGCGCCTGGGTGCGCGCCATGGCGGCGACTCGAAACTCAATGGCAAGGTGGCCTTGCAGGACTTCCGGTTCTACCGCCGCCTGCTCTCGCCGCAGGAGATCGGTGCCCTGGCCCGGAACAGCTTGCTCCAGCACATCGCAACCATCCCCGCCGGGCAGCGGACGCCGGAGCAAGTGGCATCGCTTTTCAACTACTACCTTGCGAACGTGGACGGTCCTTCGCGCGAACTGCAGGCGAAGCTCGACGCGCTGAAATCCGAGCAAACCGCGCTGCGGCAGCGGGGGTCCGTCTCGCTGGTGATGGAGGAGAAAAAGGACGAGCCCTTCGCGCATGTGCTGACGCGGGGCGTGTATTCGGACAAGGGCGAGCGGGTCACGCCCGTGACTCCCGCGGTGCTGCCGCCGATGCCGGCCGACGCTCCGAAGAACCGCCTGGGACTCGCGCGCTGGCTGAACGATCCGGCGAATCCCCTGCCCGCGCGGGTGACCATGAACCGGACCTGGTATTACTTCTTCGGCACCGGGATCGTGGAGACGAATGACGATTTCGGCATCATGGGGGCCCGGCCGAGCCACCCGAAGCTGCTGGATTGGCTGGCAGCGGAGTTCGCGGACTCGGAGTGGGACTACCGGCACATGCTGAAGCTGATCGTGAGTTCCGCGGCTTACCGCCAATCGGGAGCCGTGTCGCCGGAGAAGCTGGAGAAAGATCCGTCGAACCGCCTGATCTCGCGCGGGCCGCGGTACCGCCTGGATGCCGAGCAATTGCGGGATCTCGCGCTTTTCTCCGCGGATCTGCTTTCGCCGAAGACGGGCGGCCCGCCGGTGAAGCCCTATCAGCCGGAAGGCATCTGGGAAGCCGTGGCGATGCCGCAATCGAACACCAAAGACTACCGCCCCGATTCCGGGGAGTCGCTCTACCGGCGCTCGCTCTACACCTTCTGGAAGCGGACCGCGCCGCACCCGGCGATGGAAATCCTCAATGCTCCGACCCGCGAGGTCTTCTGCGTGCGGCGTGACCGGACCAACACGCCGCTCCAGGCCTTCGTGACCCTCAATGACCCGCAGTTCGTCGAGGCATCCCGCCGCCTCGCGGAGCACGCGATCCGCAGCGGGAAAGACGCGTCCGGGCGGCTGGATTTCATCACCGGGCGGCTGATTTCGAGAAAGCTGGAAGCCGGCGAGAAGAAGCTGGTCATGGAGACGCTGGAAAGCGCGCTCGCGGCCTATCGCGCGGATCCGGCGTCCGCCGCGGCACTGGTGTCCAACGGCGAAAGCAAGGC
>CBIHMP010000509.1:0-1817 GCA_966211015.1 uncultured Luteolibacter sp.
TGGTGAATGGGGAGGCGGGCGAAGCATAGCCGAGGTAAGCGGACTTTCCCAGAGGGAGATTGGCCACCGGATCCTGCATGATGCCCTGAATCCCCAGCGTGGTGTTGCTCGCCACCCACCCCCCGGTGCCCGACCAACGGTTGTTCCCGACCGTGAATTCCTCGAACTGCGTAGAGTAAAGGGTGCCGGCTTCCGACAGCAGGGTCAGAAGGCTGAAGATCGCGGCAAGGGCTAGGCGGACGGTCACGATTCGTTCACTCGGTCATAAGCTGCGAAGGAGTTGAGCAACCCGGCGAGGCCGGGTTGCTCTTGTTCGAAGGGTTGCAAAGGCGGCCAATTCTCCCCCAAGGATTGGCCCCCCGGTTCCCCAACGGAAATCGACATTATCACGGGGAATCCGGCGGCGAGGTCGGAGGCTTGCCCCGGCCGATTCCCTTGAAAAACTCTCCGACCGTCACGAACCCGTCGTCATCCGCGTCGAGGAGATTGAAAAGATTCGCCGCCGTCTGCGGAGGCACGTTTTTGAACTGCGGCAGCGTCGAGAACTCCTCCAGTGTCAGGACCGAATCGTCGCCGGCCAAGTCGAGGAACAGCGAGGCGAGCTTCGTCTCCAACCGCGCTTTTAGGGCGGCAACGGCGGCAAGGCGCTCTTCCTCATCGACCGTCCCGTCACCGTTTGTATCCCAATTCCGGGCTCCGCCCGACTGACGCGCCGCCGCCCGCGATTCGGCGAAGGCTTGGCGTTCCGCTTCCGAAATCGTTCCGTCGCCATCCGTATCCAGAAATGCCGGGATCCCCGTCTGCAAGGTCGGCGGAACCGCCTGCGACACACTGATCGTCAACGCGGCGAGGAGTAACTTGGCTTTCATTTTCGGAGGGCTTTCATTCAATGTGACGGCAATCGGGCCGCGCAGGTTACAAATTTTTTCAGGATTAGGCAAAGAAGTTAGGCCACTCCATGCCGCGGGGTCTCTACCGGCCACGGGCTCACTCATTCCTTGAGGAACTAAAATGATCCAGAGCGTCAGAAGCCGCGCCACGGTTTTCCGGCGACGCCGCCGAGCGTGGGATCGCTCGTGCTTTCGACCGGACAAAAAGCGGCTTCACAAGTTTCCCGCCTTGAAGGAGTTCATCGGGGAGAGTGAACTCGTGATGTTCAGCCCCCGTCTCCTCTTCGCACCATGTCACCGTCCGAACCGCCGAGATTGCCGGAGGAGATTCTCCCGGTGATCTACTCCCAGCTCCGCCGGATGGCGGCAGCCCGGATGGCCACGGGTGGAGCGGGGCAGACCCTGCAGCCCACGGCCCTCGTGCACGAGGCATGGCTACGCCTCTCCGCAAGCAATGCCGGACGCTCTTGGAACGGCCCGTCCCACTTCTTCGCCGCGGCCGCGGAGGCGATGCGCCACATCCTGATCGATCGCGCCCGCCACCGCTCCCGGGTCAAGCGCTGGGGCAATCAGGAGCGGGTGGGAATGAACGAGGCGGCACACGAAGCGATCTCCAGCGACGAGAAGACGCTGCTGATCGATGAAGCGCTCGAGCGCCTGCAGGCGAGCCACCCCCTGCGAGCCCGGATCGTGCTTCTGAAGTTCTTCGGAGGCCTTTCAAATCAGGAGATCGCGCGGGAAATGGAGCTTCCGGAACGCACCGTGGAGCGCCAGTGGAGCTACACGCGGGCCTGGCTATACCGCGAGATCCGGCCCCGCCTCTGAGGCCCCGGGCTGGCGGTCTGTCCCGCGGAAATACGGCACCGGAAATTTTTCCGGAAGTTTTTGGCGGGTTCCGGGGCCCGGATGACGTGGATGCCAATGAAG
>CBIHMP010000510.1:0-1810 GCA_966211015.1 uncultured Luteolibacter sp.
GATCTACACGGCGGATGGCGGCGGGGATTTCCTCCAGTACAGCATCTACCATTTCGACGGCAAGGAACTCCGCCACATCTTCGGCGGAGATGAAATCATCCATGGAAAATGGCCTGACGAGAAGGCGCACTCCGTGGGCCAGCTTTACTGCATCGTCACGGAGATCGCCGGCTTCAAGCGCAACCGCCACGAAGGCAAGATCACCGGGCTGGCGGCCTTCGGAAAGCCGTCAGTGCTGCCGGATCTGGAGGCCAAATTTTCCGTCCGTGAAGATGGGGTGATCCGGTCCACCTTCGCCAGCTACGCGGAAATGGAGGCGTTCCTCAAGGATCTCGCCACCCGTTGCAGCATCGAGGATCTCGCCAGCTCCGCCCAGACGCTGCTGGAAGATCTGTTCCGGACCGCCTTCCGCAACCTGATCGCCAAATACCGGTTCACCAATGTGGGGCTCAGCGGCGGCGTCTTCTCCAACGTCCTGATCAACCAGAAGATCTCCGAAGTCGAGGGAGTCGAGGATGTGTTCATCGTGCCCCCCATGGGCGACGAAGGTCTCGTGATCGGAGGAGCCTTCCAGGTCATGATCCGGGAGCATGGCTTCGACCATTTCCTCGCCCATCGCCACAAGATCGGTTTGCCTTATTGGGGGGAGGTCTTCTCCACATTCCCCGATCCCGGCCCGGGCCTCCACTTGGTTACCACCTCGGACATTGTCGAAGAAGGCGCGAAGCTGATCGCCGCAGGAAAAGTATGCGCGGTGTTCACCCAAGGGATGGAATACGGTCCGCGCGCGCTTGGTGCGCGGAGCATCCTGATCAACCCGGCGGACCGCAGCATCAATGACAGTGTGAACAAGCGGCTGTCCCGCACGGAATTCATGCCGTTCGCGCCGTTTGTCCGCGAAGAGCGGGCCGAGGAGGTCTTTGAAGTCACCCGGTCAAACCGCCAAGCGATGGATTTCATGACCATCACCACGCAGGTCAAACCCGCCTGGTCGACCCGGATCCCCGCCGTCGTCCATGTGGACAACACCGCCCGCCCTCAGATCATCCGCAGGAAGGACAACCCGCTCTACTACGATCTCCTGGAGCGTTTCGAGCAGCTCACCGGCATTCCCTGCCTGGTCAATACCAGCTTCAACGCTCATGAGGAGCCAATCATCAACACTCCGGAGGAAGCGCTAAACGCCCTGCGCCACAACCGGATCGACTACCTCATCACGGACTCCGCCATTTACGGCCAGACCGGCGGCTGATGACACGTCCGCATCCTGATTCGATATGATATCAAAGCCGGGCCGCTCCTGTGGAATGCAGGAGCGGCCCGATGGCTTCAGCGGCTTACCTTGATGATCATCGAATGGCGATGGAGGCGCCCATAGTAGATTTTCGATTTGCCATAACCGTAGGAGGCGGCCCAGCGGATGACCGCCTTCGGCGAATCAATGACAATCTCCTCACCTCCCTTGAGCCGGTAGGGGAGGGTTTTGTCGGCTTGGAGCAGCGCCTTTCTGGTCCCATTCAAACGTGAGCGCCAGTAGTTCGGATTGTTCTGGAAAATGATGACTGAATCCGTATCCAGGCGATCGAAGATTTCGTTTTTATACTTGAAATACTGGATGCATTTCGAAAGCACGACGGTGTCATAGCGGGAAAAGAGAAGCTCTTCGACTTCCGGATTTTCACCGAACGAGTCCACATCCCCTTCGATGACGTCCAGCCCCTTGGCCTTCGCCGCCTCACAGGCAGGAGCTGAAATCTCGATGCCCCGTCCCGTGCAGTTTTTCGTCCGGATCACCTCGTACAACACCCTG
>CBIHMP010000511.1:0-1800 GCA_966211015.1 uncultured Luteolibacter sp.
CGGCGAAGCAGGTGAAAGGACTGTGCGGCGGTCGTCGGATTGACGATCCGGATGAAGCGGCCGGAGAACTTCCCCTCGCCATCCTTCGCCGTCACCCGCTCGCTGCCGCCCACCGGGACGTGCGAGCCGTCGGCCCGGATCCGCGCCGTCCAGCGCACGCTGCCGGGCCGACCCGCCGCGTCATCGAACAACTGCACCTCGTAGTTCCCCAGCCGGTCCGCGGCCTCGCCGTCCAGCCGGGCGAGCAGCATCACATGGTCGAGATCCCGCACGGAGCCGAGATCGATCTCGAAGTAGAAGCCCTTCGCCTCATGGTGGTCGTTGGGATGGGAAAAAGTGGAGGGGAAGCCGTCGGTCAAAAGATGCGGCGGCAGGGAAGGGTAGGTTTCGCCCGGCGTGCCGACCTGCCTGCCGAGGGCGATATTGGTCGAGCGCAGCGGGTCCGGGACGACTTGGAATTCATTGATCACGCAGTTCCCCGCCTTGCTCCGGCCCAGTGTCTTTTGCCCGCTCAACTGGCCGGTATCGTGCGGGATAAAGCGGAGCCGGAAGCCGGTGACTCCCGTGAGCGGGGAGGTGGCGCGCACGGTCAGGATGATCCGCGCCCGGCCGCCGGAGAGTTCGATGCTGTGGCCCTCGATGCTCGCCGCACCCGGGGAGATCGCGAAGTCCTGGGTCATCACCACGCCCGGCTTGAGCGGCGTCCAGTTCGAGTGCCGCGAGGGCTTTTCGTCGGAGGTCACCGCGATCTCGATCTCGGCCGGATAGGCGGCGTGCTCGACGGAGTCGTGCCAGCTCGTGAACTGGAAGGCCTGCGCGGAAATCGGGCGGCCGCTGGCGAAGATGATCTCCTGCTCGGTGAACTGCACCCGCGCCATGTCCAGGCCGTTTCCCGCGCGCGTGTCCCCGTCCACCAGCTCGGAAAGCGGGTGGCCGAAATTCATGTGGCTGGATTCCACCACGGCCACGGGCAGCGGCGGAGCCGCCTGTGCCGCCGCGGCGACCAGCAGGGAGGCTGCCCGCACCGCCAGGCGCGCGCACGACCCCCGCCGGGAAACCGGGAAATGCCGGCGGTGCTCCCTCATGAGATCCCCTTCATCCGGAACATGCTGGCACCTGCTTCAGCCCGTGTCGAAAGCTTCATGTGGCGGCATAATGAAGCTGCCTCCCGGCGAACCGGGAGGCAGCCCATTCGTCGCACCCAAGAACCCTCAAGGGCTGACCTCGACGACTTGATAAAACGCTTTGCCCGCGGGCGGATTTTCATCGGTAAGAACCTGCTGCGCCCCGGCGGGAACGAAGGGCGCTCCTAGATCCGTGAAGAGCACCAGATCCACGCTCCGGCGGAGCTGGTAGGTCTTCGTGGTATCCAGATCCGCCACGGTGATCTTGAAATCTCCGCCTTCGAATCCGGTCTGGATCACTTTCGGTCCCGCCGCCGGTTCCGAGAGCTGCCGGACCATGATCGCGTTGTACTGGGACCCGAACTCCCCGGAGATGTAAACGAAGTGGCTGGCGTGCTGGGCTTGGAAGGTGCCGACGACGTATTGCCCCGGATTGGCGGCGGTGTTCGCGAAGACGCCGGCGTTCAGGTTCACGTTCGGTTCACCCTCGTCGAAGGTGCCGTAGTTGTAGATGCGGCCCTGGCAGCAATCGCGGGTATCGGCCAGCCAGATCTGGATCTGGTAGTCCTCCCCGGGCGTCAGGCCGGGGATCTCGATGAAGTCGGCACCGCCGTAGCTGCCGTTGGCAAGCAGCGTGTCGTAGTCGTCGTCGCCGGGGCGGTCGAGCGGATCGTAG
>CBIHMP010000512.1:0-1774 GCA_966211015.1 uncultured Luteolibacter sp.
TGCCAGAACATCCCATGATGCACGATGAGTAATCCGGGGCCATCGGCCGCGGCCTTCCGGATTACTGGCAGCGAAGCATCCACCGCTGCGACAATCCGCGGCACTGCTCCGGAATTTTGCAGCTGCAGGCCATTCAGCGCTCCGGGATAATCCTGGATCTCCGCGGTCCTGAGTTCTGCATCCAAAAAAGCCACCACCTCACCAAGCGAAACCATGAGGGGACACTTAGCCGTGGCGGCTCCAAATGACAACTCCGGGCGTCACACCCACCTCCCGACCTTCGATGAAATCCACCAGATCCCCGGCTAGCTCCGCCCGCCATTCCACGTGGCCGCCGGCCCATGGGACCTCCAGCACCGCCGCATGCAGCGCGTGGCGCGGCAGGAACAAGCGGGCTTTCAGCGCATCGGTCCAGCCGGTCTGCATCCATTCGGTGTATTCGTCCCCGTTGCCCGAATAGAGCTTGTCGCCGACGATGGGATGTCCGGCGTGGGCGAGATGCACCCGGATCTGGTGCATCCGGCCGGTCTCGGGAAAGCACCTCACCAGCGCGAATTTCCCTTCCTGCCGCTCGAAACGGCGTTCCACCCGAAAGGAGGTGCGGCAGGCCTTGCCAGCCTCATGGGTGATCTGCTTCACCCAGATCGGGGATGGGCCTAATTCACCTGCCCGCAGGATCGGCATGGAACATTCCCACTCCTCTGCTTCCGGCCAGCCGGAAACGATCGCCAGGTATTCCTTCCGCGCTTCCCGGCGCTCGAAGACCATGCCCAGTTCGCGAGCCGATGCGGTATGCTTCGCCACCAGCACCAGCCCGCTGGTATCGCGGTCCAGACGGGTGACGATCGCCGGGCACGCTCCATTCTCGATCTCGTAGGAAAGAAGAACCTCGATCCCGCCGAGCAAGGTCGGTTCCGGTTTCCGGTTCGCCGGATGGACAATCAGGGGGGCGGGCTTGTTGACAATGATCCAGTCCGGTGATTCGTCGATCACCTGGAAATCCGGGACCACCTGCAGGCTCATGGATTCGCTTTTTGTTGGTTTTCAGACAAAAACGACATGCCAGGGGGCCGGATGAATCCAGCCCGCTGGCATGTCAGATCAGAGATGAAAAGCAAGTCCTAGGACTTGTAGCGGAGCCGCTTCTTGTGGCGGTTCTGCTTCATGCGCTTCTTGCGCTTGTGCTTGTTGATCTTTGTCTTACGGCGTTTCTTGATGGAGCCCATGGCTTTTGCGTTCGGGGTTGGTTTGCGATGAAATCTGGAAGATCAGGGAACGATCTTGTTGAGAGGATACTCGATGATGCCTTCCGCTCCGAGGAGCTTGAGGGCCGGGATGATGTCCCTCACGATCACTTCGTCAATCACCGTCTCGACGGCGACCCAACCTTCTTCGGAAAGCTGGGAGACGGTCGGCCGGCGGAGTGAAGGCAGCTTTTCGAGCAATTCGGGCAGGCGCGCGACCTGAAGGTTCATTTTGAGACCGACCTTGCCACGGGCACCGAGGGCCGCCTTGAGGAGCAGGGCGATGCGGTCCATCTTCTCCTTTTTCCACGGGTCCGCAGCAGCGGTTTTGCTGGCGTAAAAGTGGGGAAAGGACGTCAGCAGCGTATCGACGATGCGCAGGCGGTTGGCCTTGATGGAGGATCCTGTTTCGGTGACATCGACGATGGCATCGACGAGATCGGGCACCTTCACTTCGGTGGCACCCCAGGAAAATTCGACTTCGGCGTTGATGCCTTTCTGCTTCAGGTAGCGCTCGGTGATTCCCACGC
>CBIHMP010000513.1:0-1762 GCA_966211015.1 uncultured Luteolibacter sp.
CTTGGCGGAATCCTCCGGCGCGCACGTTGGTCAACAGGCCCGTGGAGAAGGGCGCGATGTCATGGAAGAGCTCGCGCGTGGAGGTCGGGTCCGAGGCGAGTAGGGAGGACTGCTTCCAATCCGTGACCAAGGTGAGGCGGGTGTCTCCAGCTTGGAGGGATCCGAAGGGCTTCTCCCCCCGGGTCGCGACAATCTCCACCGCATTCCGGGGAGCCGTCTGGAGTCCCGCGCGGAGAGCGGCGTAGGAGGCATCATCCGCCGGCGGAGGCGTTGCCATCGCAGCCTTGATGCCTTGGTCGCCCGTCCACCAGGCGATCCTCGGCGATCCTCCCCCGGAGGAATCGACGCGCAGGGGGGTAACTTCCACGCGTCCTGTCTCCGAAGTGCCCACGGTGCCTTCTCCCACCAGCTCCATCGGTTCATCGCCTGTGGTCCGCGCCGTGGCAGGATTCTCCAGCTCCTTCCGATCTCCTGACACCAGCCAGGTGAGGAACCGGGGATCAGGCCGCTCGGTCGAGGTGGAGGTCCAGGAATCGTACACCCCCGTCCAGTGATGCCGCGCCTCGGCGGCGTCGCTTTGCCCCCCGTCTCCGCCCGAACTCAATTGGTCCGCCGGCACGGTGATTCGCTGGTCGGGGCCGGTATGTTTCTGCAACTGGGCGATCGCCAGGGACAAGGCAAGCCGGGCGTTGGCCTTGGCTTCAGCCCGGTAGGAGTCGCGAGCCGATCCCGAGAGGGAAAGACTCGAGAGACCGAGGAGCCCCACGGCCAAAACCGTGAGCAGCACCATCAGCGAGAGGGAAATTACGAGGGCGAAGCCCCTTCGGGGTCCGGAAAAAGTGCGACGCCGACGGACGTGGAAGTGACGCGAAGCTTTCAAGGGTTTTTTCTAGGGTTTCGGTGTATTTACATCGTCATAAGTTGTCTGACAACTACCCTTTCGTGGGGGGTGCGTTCTTTGCTTTTTCGGGGCGACGCCTCACGGTCCGGCTCCCTATCGGGCGTGGCCGTGCCGTCGGAGATCCGACCTAGGCCTTACCCGGGGCTGGCGGATGTCGGAGATGAGCCGCAGGGCGACAATCTCAAGCTAATGGTGCTACAACCCTTTGGGGTTGACGAGGAATCGCCGTTCCGGCTCACCATTCATTCCACAGCGCTCTCCGCAAGCCGCGGGCGCACCCGCCGCCGGGGAAGACTGCTGCCATCCGTCCAAGTGCCCTTTACCAGGACATCCTGTCCGATCGAGAGCAAACCGCGGACGTTGCCGCTGAGCAGGGAAACGAGTTGTTGAACGCCGATCCGGCCGATCTCGCAGGGGTTCTGGTGGATTCCGGCACTGATCGGACAATCAAGGATCCCGAGGGCTGCCAGCCCCAGGTCCTGAGGAACCCGGAAGCCTAGCCGGGCGAGCATCTCCGGCACCGCGGGGAAATCCGTGAGGATAGCATCCGGGGATTGGTCGCCCATCCAGCGTTCCAAGGATCTCAGGTGGATCTCCGGACTTTCGCCTTCCTTCAAAAGGAGAGGGGTGAGGCGCTCCCGCGGGTTCCTTCCCTGCTGGCTCCAAAGATAGCCGGCGCCGAACATACGTGCCTGGCATTTGATCCCGACGAAGCCAACCCTGCGATAGCCTTTGCTCCTCATGATCTGCGCAGCCATCATCGCATTGCCCGCTTGATCGCTTGAAACCGAGATCGTCGCCAGACTCGTCAGGCGGGGACTCCGGAGCTGCACCAGGGAGTAGCCGCTCCAGTCGAAATCC
>CBIHMP010000514.1:0-1759 GCA_966211015.1 uncultured Luteolibacter sp.
CGCGAGACAGTTCGGTCCTCTATCCTCTGTGGGCGCAGGAAAACTGCGGGGTTCGATTCCTAGTACGAGAGGACCGGGATCGACGCACCTCTGGTGCACCGGTTGTTCTGTCAAGAGCATGGCCGGGTAGCTACGTGCGGAAGAGATAAGCGCTGAAAGCATCTAAGCGCCAAGCTCCTCCCAAGATGAGTTTTCCCTGAAGGATCGTGGAAGACCACCACGTCGATAGGCCGGAAGTGGAAGTGTGGCAACATATGCAGCTTACCGGTACTAATCATCCGTTTGGCTTGATTCCGTTCGGAGTCGCTTGTTCCAAGCGGCCGCGCGCGGCTCAAGGTGGACGAATTGAGGTCTCGAATTGAAGATGGATTCTCCGTGCGGATGTCAGGGAGCGGCATGCCGCCGAACGACAACGGCAACGACAAAGACAACGACGGCCCGGTGCCATGCAGCGATGCGGGTGCCGGGGAGCTCGGACAACCAGAGTCCCGGTCCTGGAGCGATCATCCCGATCGACAGCAGGACCGCCCTCTGGTGGCCAGAGCGCGGTGGAACCACCCGGTCCCATTCCGAACCCGGAAGTGAAACGCCGCAGCGCCGATGGTATTGGGACGACAGGTCCTGTGAGAGTAGGTCGCCGCCAGGTATTTGCCCGGCATCTTCAGCAATGAAGGTGCCGGGCTCTTTTTTTGCACCCGGATGCCATTTTGCACCCGGACGGCAAGCAGGCCGGACGGCCGGGGCAACCGGGACAGAGGCGGCAGGGTGTGGCCGGAAGCGGCCACGGGACAGCCGGCAGGCCGCTTTCAGTTCGCGGCCCCCGCCAGCCGCGGGTCGTCCAGGTCCAGGCGGTAGAGGAGCTGGTTGTAGTTGAATTTCGGCGTCGGCCGCGCAGGGTCCGCAAACTCCACCGTATAGGTGCCTTCGAAAACGACGAAGGAGGCATCGCCCGGGGTCAGCTCGGGGTGGATGCGCGGATTATAGAACGTGTAATTGTCGTGGGTGAGGATTTTCACCGCCTTGCCCCACGGGCCGAGGGGGGACCCGGCTTCCGCGTACCAGATTTCGCCGAAGGCGGAGGGCTTGCCGGAATGCTGGGTGAAGACGGTGATCCAGCGCTTGCGGAACGGGCTCCACGCGATCGATCCCCGGTGGGGCTTCACTTCGGAGCCGTCCTCGGCGGATCTCGGGGATGCGGGAGCCTCGATCTTTTCCCATTTCGAAGGATCGCTCCAGGAGTCGTAGCCGGCCCGGCAGCGTACAGCTGGAAAGGGGTCGCCGAAGAGCAGCCACTCTTCACCCCGGTCGGTCCAATGCAGGGGGTGGCCCCGGAGGATCAGCGGTTTTTTGCCGTCCTTCTTTTCCCAAACGGCCCGCACTTTCTTGAACCGCTCCTCACGCCGGTCCCAGACGCTGAGACCGACCTCGTATTCATCCATGTGATTCTCGATCTTCGAGTAGGTGGCGACGAGATGCGTCGGTTGCGTCGGATCGCCGAGGTAGGTCATGCCGCTCAGCCAGGTGGGGCCCTTGCCTTCCATTTCGGCCACGCCGCGGGGCTTGCCTCCGGCATCGCGAAAGTAGTCGTAATCGATCACAAGCGGCGGCTGGAATTTCGCGAGCGGCTGGAGCGGCGTGACGGCGGCGGTGGAGTGGAAGATCCCCAGCGGGTAGCCCGGCAGGGTCGTGTCCCCCCAGAGCCAGAAGAGTTCACCGCCCATCCGCGACACCAAAACCGAATCGCAGCCGAAGACTCCCG
>CBIHMP010000515.1:0-1741 GCA_966211015.1 uncultured Luteolibacter sp.
GTCAGGATCAGGCCGTCCGGCGTCACCACCACCCCGCTCCCGGATCCCTCGCCCAGATCGATGCAGACCGTCGCGCGGCGGCTGGCCGGCAGGGTGTCCGTCAGATGCTTCTGGATCACCTCCAGATCATGGCGGCTGTCCGGAGCCTTTTTGTCATTGATATAGGAGCGCTCGGCGCGCACCGCGGCCGGTAACAACAAAATCCCGGCGAAGAGGCCGGTCAGGGCAGCGGTGCGAACTTCCGTCATTCGGGCAAACACTTCGGATTCTAGACAAACTGCGGCTCCTCCGCAACTCCGGGAATCGGGCACTTCTGCCGCTCGAAGACCGCCAGCCATTCGCGCCCCTCCCGCCCGGGATACGCGCGGGACGGCACGCGGTCTTTCCGCAGCTCGAACCAAGGTGCGAAAAGCGCGACGATTTCTTCCCTCGAAGCTTCAAAGGGCGGGCTTTCCACCGCTTCCCCCGGATCCCACGGGGTGAGGTAAAACACTCCCGCCAGGTACCCGCCCGGCGGCAGGAGCTCGGCCATCGCCCGCGCATACGCGGGCCGCAGGGAGGGATCCAGCGCGCAAAAACACGTATGCTCCCACACCCCGCCGAAGGCCCGGCCGCGCCTCCAATCCGTGTCGAAGAGACTTCCGCAGACGTAGTCCTCGCTTCCCGCCCGCGGCCATGTCTCCGCCACTTCGATGGCCTTCGGCGAGAGGTCGAGGCCCGTGGCGCCGATGCCGTGGCGGCTAAGCTCCCGCACGTCATGGCCGCTGCCGCACCCGGGCACCAGCACCCTCCCCGCACGCCGCAGTTCGCAATCCTCGTCTTCCAGATACTCCGCGAGCGGAGGGGCGGCGTAGCCTTTCTCCCACGGGGTCTCCCCCTTTCGCCACCTCTCGTCCCAATCGGTCATCGCCTCAGAGGCCAAGGTAGTCCGGCACGTCATTCCTTTGCGAGGAAGGAGACTGCGTGGTGCTTCCGAAAGAAATCACGGCGCCGATCCCCGCCGCGTGTGCTCCACCCAGGCGCGGCGGCACGTCGAAGACGGGGAAACGGTATCTCGACCTGCTCCGCACCACCCACAGGCCCGCGACCACCGTGAGGATAGCTCCCACCATGATCGCCGCGGAAGCACCCCATTCGCGGAGGACTCCCTGCAGCTTCAGGGCAAGCTCCCCGTGCTCCGGCTCCCGCTCCTCCACCACCTCGGGGCGAGGCAGCGCCGCCACCCTCGGCGGGGCATCCCTGACCAGACCCGCTGCCTTTTCCATCCAATAGATGCGGATCGAAAGCTGCACGCAAAACGCCTCGAACTGCGCGAACTTGTCCGGCTTCTCCAAGGCTTCCTCCACCGAACTCGCCAGCGCCCGCCGCTGCTCCGCGGACGATACCGCATCGCTGATCAGGGGGCTCACATAGATGTCCGAACGCTCCGGTGCCCCGAGGTAATAATAAACCACCACCGCGGGCCTCCCCTCCGAAAAATGCCGCTCCACGATCTCCTCCTCCCTTACCTCGGAGGGAATCTCCTGATGGCCGTCGAAGAGATAGACAAAGAGATCGATCCTCGAATCGCCCGAATGATAATCGAGGAATTTGGCCCGGTCCCGGTGCTCCTTCGTTCCGAGCAGTCCCTGCGGATCGACCAGAAAGCCCTCGGGACGCTTCGCGAAATACCCTTCGAGATATTTCTCGGCGACCACGGGTGAAGGTTTTGACGCCTCCGCCAGCTCCTCCGGAGTAGGCT
>CBIHMP010000516.1:0-1677 GCA_966211015.1 uncultured Luteolibacter sp.
GCGCTCGGACGCTTCCTTGTCGAGCGCGGTGCGCGGCTTCACGTAGTGGGACACGTCGGCGATGTGAACCGCCAGGGTCCAGCCCTTGCCGTTCTTTTCCACCCAGATGGCGTCGTCGTGGTCCTTCGCGTCGGCGGGGTCGATGGTGATCACCAGCCGGTCCCGCCAATCCTCCCGGCGGGCGATCTCCTTGGGATCGACCTCCTCCGGCACCGCCCTCGTTTCCGCCAGGACATCCTCCGGGAAGGAGGTGCGCAGCCCCTGGCGATGGATCACCGCCATGATATCCACGCCCGCATCGCCGGGCCACCCCAGCACTTCGAGGATCCGGCCGCGGGGGGTCTTGTTTTTGTCCCACTGCTCCAGATCCACCACCACCAGTTGCCCCGGCTCCGCGGTGGTATCGCCGTGGACGTCGATCTGTCCGTCCAAGGCGGGAGCCACCGTCTCCACCCAGCCGAATTTCGCCTTCTTCCGGTAAACGCCGACCACCCGGCCGCTGCGGCGCTCGAGCACCTTCACCACCTTGCCGCGGGCGTCCGGCTCTTCTTCCTCCGCGAATTTCTTGCCGTGGCGCCACTGCGCCGGGCGCGGCACCTGGAATTGGATTTCCACCCGGTCCCCCTCCAGCGCCGTACCCGTGTCCCGCCGGGGAATATGGACGCGGGAGTATTTCTTCAGATCGATGCCCGAGTTCTGGTTCTCCTCGTCCGCCGCATCGGGATAAAACCACGCGTGGCCGCGCGGGAGAAAGCGCACGACACCCCTCAGGTGGTCGGCATTCTTCGACTTTGCCGCTTCGTAGCGGCCCTTTTTCCCCTCCTCGATGACGCCCTCCTTGGTCATCGCCGCGAGCTCCGACCGCAGCATGGAGCGGTCGTCGGTGGAAAGGGACAATTCGCGGGACAATTCCGACTTGTTCATCGGGCGGTAACCCTTGCCGCCCATCAAGCGGAGCAAGGCGCCCCGCAGTTCTTTTCGATCCATAGAAGACAAGCATGCACCTTTCCAGCGCCTCTGGCAACCGGGACCTAACGGCCAAATTCGCCGCCTTTCCCCCCCCGGCTGCGGCGCTGCTGCCTATGGAGAATCCTCTTGGCACGGCCCCTCTCCGGGTTATTCTTTCAGAAACGCAGGGCCGTTGGAACGGATGATTGCCACCGCTCCGCCTTTTGGCTCTCTTTCACGAAATCTACGAAATATCCCGATATGAAAACCCGTCCATCCCGCCGCACATCCAGCGGCTTCACTCTCGTCGAGCTCCTCGTCGTGATCTCCATCATCGTCGTGCTCGCCGCAATGAGCCTGGGGGCCATCGGCGTCGTCAGCAAGAAAGCGAAGAATACCCAGACCCTCAACGATGCCACGCGCTTGAAGTCGGCGCTCGACGGCTACTACCGCGAATACAGCCGTCTGCCATCCTTCGGCATGCCAAGTGACGAAATGGAGATGGAAGGCCAAGCCGCCTCCGAGCTCCTCATTATCTTGCTTGGCAAGGAAGAGGTCGGCAGCGAAATGCAGAATCCCCGCCAGCTCGCTTTCCTCGACTCCAAGTCCGTCACGAACAAGGCAAAGGGTGGACTCGTCTTCTCCAGCAGCAGCGCCAATGCTCTCCCCGAAGGATTCTACGATGCCTGGGGCAAGCCCTTCCGCTTGAAGATCGATGACGATTACGAC
>CBIHMP010000517.1:0-1674 GCA_966211015.1 uncultured Luteolibacter sp.
ACCTAGGGGAGCGGCTCACCATCCCGGCAGCGTCTCCGCGAGAATCGCGTCGATCCGTTTCCGCTCGGATTTCTTCAGCCAGTCGAAAACCGGATCTTCCCCCGCAAGCACCGCTTTCATCCGCGCCAGCACGGCGCTCTTCACCCTCGGCGGCAGGTCCCGGAAAGTCCGGGAATACACCATGTACGAGCAGCGGTTCTTGAACAGGCGGTCATAAAGCTGGAAGTCCGCGAGCGAGTCCCCCTCCCTGGTCCGCGGGAAGCGGGCGCTGAACATTTTCTGGAACTCTTCCCCGCCTTCGATTCCTTCGCCCGGGCTGGCCTCGTCCGTGAAAAAGAGGCAGGCCACGATCTTCTCCGCCAGGCCATCCGCCACCCGGCCGGCGGAACCCGCGTCCGGATCGGCGGAGGGGTCGATGGCCTTTGCCAGGAAATGGGACCGGCGGTACTGCATGGCAGCCGCGTTCAAAAGGTTGTGCATGAGGCACTGGTGCTCCAGCACCATCAGCGAAACGATGTCGCTGGTGGGCCGGGGATACTTGGAGACATCGATGATCCCGCGCAGATCCGTGAGATCGCTGGTGCGCGGTTCGTCCCCTTCGCCGTCCTCCTCCTGATAGGTGCGGTTTCCAAGATGCGGCAACGAACTGCGGCCGGTGACGTAATAGCCGCCCCAGCGATCCGGCAGCGGGGTTTGGTAGGTCACATGCACGGTTCCCTTCGCCAAAAGCGGATGGCCGGCCGGGTTCGGGAAAACGGAACGTACCAGCATTCCGGGCACTCCTTCGGTGCGGGTGGTGCCGTGGCAGGACATGCAAAGGGAGGTATCCCGCTCGATCTTCAATTTTCCCGGCTCTCCGGCTTCAATGAGGTAAAAAACAGGCCCCAGAAGCGGGTCTTGCACGATCACCTCGACGGCTCCGCCCGGCACATAGCCGACGTAGGCTTCTTCGGAGAAGAACAAGGCGCGGGGATTCTTCGGGTGGATCAAGGAATTCTGGTGGCTCGTCTTCGAGAAAACCAAGGCTTGGGATTCCTCCGGCACGCCCAGTTCCCGGAGCACGAAGCGGAGGCGCTCCAAGCCGCTCCGGCCCTCCACCCGCCTCGCCCCCGAGGCCAGATCCGCCGCCAGCTTGGTGATGGAATTATCCGCCTGCGTGTCCGAATACCGCAGCGGTGCCATATCCCAGAAGTCGGCCTCCCCCGGTGCGATCTGCACCAGCGCCGGAACAAGAAGTAACCACCTCACGCGCCAATAAAACGGCATGAGGACGGCAATTCCTACGCGTATTTTTGCGAGGGAAGAGCCTCCCCTGCGCGGATCTCCCCTCTGATCCCCGATCCGGAAGGGGCCAGAGGCCGGTCTTCTCCCCTCACCCCTTGACCGCGGGGCCGCGGCCCGCAAGTCTCCGCGCCGTTCCATGCTCACCGTTCAAAATCTCCGCGTTGAATACGGCGCCCGCGTGCTTTTCTCCGACCTCAGCTTCTCGGTGCAGCCGCGGGAACGCATCGCCTTCGCCGGACACAACGGCGCGGGGAAATCGACGCTGATGAAGGCGATCGCGGGGATCGTGGAGGTTTCGGGCGGGAAAGTGGTGGTGCCGCGGTATGTCGGCGTGGGCTATTTGCCGCAGGAGGGTATCCTCGTGAATGGCATCACCCTCTGGGACGAAAC
>CBIHMP010000518.1:0-1669 GCA_966211015.1 uncultured Luteolibacter sp.
GGAAAGGAAAGTGATTCGTGGATCAGCGGAGGCTCACTTTCAGAAAACCGTGAAGTAGATGACGAGGATGACCCCGATGCCGAAGGCAAAGGCGTAGCCTTGGAGATTTCCAGATTGCACGCGGCGGAAAAGACCGCCGAAGCCCTCCGCGATGCGGCTCGAGCCGCCGACGATCAGGCCGTTGATCAGGAACTCGTCGAAGAAGTGGACGATGGCCGCGAAGGCATCTTGGAAATAGCGGACAAGGTAGTTGTCGTAAATGTAGTCGATCTTGAAGCGGTCGCGGAAGAGCGGGATCGAGATCGGGTCCTTGTCTTTGCCGGCGTAGAGAACGAAACCGGCGATCAGGCCAAGCACCAGCGAGCCGATGGAAGCGCCGAGGATGATTGCGTGGCCCTCGGCGTGGCCGTGGGCATGGGCGCGCGGATCCATCGCATTCAGCGGGCCGGTCAGCCAGGCGGAACCGATGGCCATTCCGGCGAGCAACAACAGGGGCAGGAACATCAGCGGGCCCACCTCGTGGGCGTGGCCGGCATTCTCCGAGCGGTGCTTGCCCAGGAAGGCGACTACGAAGGCACGGGTCATGTAGAAGGTGGTGAGGAAGGCGACGAAGACGGCGATGCCGAAGAGCACCTTGTTGCTGCCGTAGGCGGCGGCCAGGATCTCCTCCTTGGAGTAGAAGCCGGAGGTCACGAAGGGCACGGCGATGAGTGCCGCGGTGCCGATGGCGAAAGTAAGGCCGGTGATCGGCATCTTCTTCAGCAGCCCGCCCATCTTCCAGATGTCTTGCTCGTGGTGGCAGGCGTAGATGACCGCACCGGAGCCGAGGAAGAGCAGCGCCTTGAACCAGGCGTGCGTGAAGAGGTGGAACATTCCGGCTTCCCCGGAAAGCAGGCCCACCGCCATCACCATGTAGCCGAGTTGCGAGAGCGTGGAGTAGGCCAGCACCCGCTTGATGTCGTCCTGCTGGGTGGCCATCAGCGCCGCGCAGAGGGAGGTGATGCCGCCGATCCAGGCGATCGTGGTACCCGCGAAGTTATCGAACGCGGCTTCCCCGATGGAGAGCTGCACGCGGAAAAGCATGTAAACGCCGGCCGCGACCATCGTAGCCGCGTGGATCAGGGCGGAGACGGGGGTGGGGCCTTCCATGGCGTCCGGCAGCCACACGTGGAGAGGCATCTGGGCGGACTTGCCGACTGCGCCGCAGAAAACGCAAAGCAACGCCGCGCCGAGCACGCCGGTGGAAATCCCCTCGGGGATCTTCATTTCATCAAAGGTCAGCGTGCCGGTGATGCCCCAGAGCATCAGGATGCCGATCATGAAGCCGAAGTCGCCCACGCGGTTCGTGATGAAGGCCTTCTTCGCGGCATCGGCGGCGGAGTCCTTTTGATACCAGTGGCCGATCAGCAGGTAGGAGCTAAGGCCCACCAGCTCCCAAAACATGAAGGTCATGATGAAATTCGACGCCAGCACGATGCCGGTCATCGAAAACATGAAGAGGGAAAGGCAGGTGAAGTAGCGGGCCTTCGCACCATCGTCCGCCATGTAGGCGAGCGAGAAGATGTGTACCAGCAGGCCGATACCGGTGACCACCACCATCATCCCGGTAGACAGGTGGTCGAGCTTGATGCCGACCTCGATCGAGAAGTCGCCGACCGTCGCCCAAGAG
>CBIHMP010000519.1:0-1640 GCA_966211015.1 uncultured Luteolibacter sp.
ACATGGGCCCTTCCCACCCTGCCACCCACGGCGTGCTGCGCCTGATCCTGGAACTCGACGGGGAAGTCATCACGAAGGCTGATCCCGATATCGGTTTCCTCCACCGCGGGGACGAGAAGATCGCGGAAAACATGCATTACAACCAGTTCGTGCCCTACACGGACCGGTTGGACTATCTGGCACCCCTGGCGAACAACGTGGCCTATGCTTGCGCGGTCGAAAAGCTGATGGGCTGGGAGCTCCCGCCGCGCGGCCAGGCCCTGCGCGTACTCTGCTGCGAGCTCGCCCGCATTTCCTCCCACATGCTGGGCGTGGGCGTCTGCGCGATGGACGTGGGCGCGATGACCGTCTTCCTCTACACCTTCACCGAGCGGGAAAAGATCTACAATCTTTGCGAGCAGCTTACCGGCGCGCGCTTCACCACCTCCTACACCCGTGTGGGGGGACAGCTCCGCGACATGCCGCCGGGCTTCGACCAGGCGGTGCGGACCTTCCTGGACGAGTGCGCCGCCACCTTGGAGGAAGTGTCCAAGCTCCTGGATAAGAACAAGATCTACCGGGACCGCATGTGCGATATCGGGATGATCTCGAAGGAGACCGCGATCGCCTGGGGCCTCACCGGCCCGAACCTGCGTGCCTCCGGCGTGCCGCGCGACTTGCGCAAGGACCGGCCCTACCTCGGCTACGAGAAATACGATTTCGACGTGCCGATCGCCGACGAGGGCGATTGCTACGCCCGCTACCAGATCCGCATGGAGGAGATCCGCCAGTCGATCAAGATCTGCCGTCAGGTGCTCGACACCATGCCTCCGGGCCCCGTCAACCTCGCCGACTCCAAGAGTATGCTGCCCGACAAGGAGAAGGTGCTGATGTCGATGGAGGAGCTGATCCACCATTTCATCGTCGCCACCCAGGGCATCGACGCCCCTCCGGGCGAAGTGTATTTCGGCGCGGAAAACCCGAAGGGCGAGCTGGGTTTCTACATCCACTCTACCGGCGGCGGAGTGCCGCACCGCCTGAAGATCCGCAGCCCCTCCTTCTGCAATCTTTCCCCGCTCTCCGTGCTGCTCCCCGGGCACATGATTTCGGACGTCCCGGCCGTCCTCGGCTCCCTCGATTTCGTGATGGGCGAATGCGACCGCTAGTCGTATAAGTCACCCGCTATGAAAACGACGATCCTACTCAGCCTCATGATGACCGGCGTCTCCTTCGCCGCGTTTGAGAAGTGGACGAACAAGGACGGCAAGACCGCCGACCTGGAACTCGTGGGCGTCACGGAATCCGGCGGCGAGAAGGCCGGGGAATTCAAGATGCGCAACGGCAAGACCGTGACCCTCAAGATTTCCGACCTCGCCGAGGCGGACGCAAAACGCCTCGGCGAGTGGAAGCCCCCCTCGCTGGTGGAATTCTACAATAAGAGTAAAGACTACTTTTCCTTCGAGATTCACTTCATTTCGTCCGATGACGACGAGGACGACATGGAGGACTATATCAAGGATAAGGAAATGCCCTGGCTTTCGCTGAAGCTGGGGAATTATCTTTCCTCCCCGTGCGTCCTGCTTCCGGGCCACATGGTTTCGGACAACCCGGCCGTCCTCGGCTCCCTCGATTTCGTGATGGGCGAATGCGACCGCTAGTCG
>CBIHMP010000520.1:0-1618 GCA_966211015.1 uncultured Luteolibacter sp.
CGGTGCGGAAGCCTTGGAGGCCTCCGCCGTAGGGCGCGTCAAAGGAGCGGTAGAAGGTGCCGCGGGCACCCCAGAGGTAGCGGAAGCCGAGCGTCCACACCGGGCGGGCGTAAAGGTGGATATCCGCACCTTGGAGGCCCAAGCCATTGCAAATGTGCTGGAGCACCGCCGGGGTGGTGCTCTCCCCGGCCGGATCCGCCGCCGGGGCAGAGGGATCCCGCAGGAGCGTGATCGTGATCCCGGGAAAGGACCGCTTCAAGGTCGCCGCCGCGAGCAGGGCGTCCGTGCCGGAACCGGCGACGAGGATGTGCTGGATGGGAGAAGGATACATGCGGGGAAGGCGGTTCAGGTCCATTGCCAGGACGGGCGGCGGATCGCATCGAGAGCCCCGCTGACGGAGACGCCTGCCTTCGCCTTCGCGGCGATGCCGGCGCGATGGCGTTCGTACAGCCCCAGTTCTTGATCGGTGGCCAGGTGAACCCGGTCATAGGGGACCTGCATGCCGACCAGCATGGAGAGGAAGCCCTCCACGCCGTAGATGTTCGGGCGGGCGGGTAAAACCTGGACAAGCATCGAGGGATTCGGGCCCACCTCCCGATAGAGGCGGTAGAGGTCCTCGTAATTGCCGAGGCTCGTGTTTTGACGGCAGTGCTGCCAGAAGGGCGTATCGAGCCGGGTATTGAATTTATAGTGAAAGGCCAGGAAATCGCGGATCTCGTCCCATGCGATGGAGACGAGGCGGTTGTAGGTGGCCCGCATGGCCTCATCCGGCTTGCCTCCGGTGAGTCGCAGCGATTCGACCAGCCAGCGGGACTCATAAATGATCTGGGCGAGCGCGGTGGCTTCCAAGGGCTCCACGAAACCGGACGCGTTCCCGACGGCGATGACGTTTCCCACCCAGCTCCTTTCATAACGGCCGCTGCGGAAGTTCACCACACGGGGGGTGGTGGAGATTTGCGGGTTCTTCGCGAGCAGTTCCGCCCGCGCTGCCTCATCGGAAATAAAGGCGCTGGCATAAACATAGCCGCGATTGATGAAGCTCTCGTGCTCGATCTGCCAGCACCAGCCGCTATCCATCGTCTCGGCCGTGGTATAGGGCAGGATCGGTTCATCGGTGCGATTCCAGCCGCCGATCACGGCGCGATCACAAAAGAGCCCGGAGGAGAAGCTTTGGAAGGGTTCTTCAAGCGCCTTTCCGATCAGCTCCGCGCTAAAGCCGGAGGCATCGACGAAAAGATCCGCCGTGCGGATCACCCCGCTTTTGAAATGCAGGGCGGTGACCTGACCGGCCGCAGTCTCGGCACGTTCCAAGGTATCGTCGGCGAATTCGACGCCATTCCGGCGCGCGATGGTCTCCAGGCAGGCTACCAGGCGGTGGTTCTCAATGTGGAAAGCGTATTGTCCCTTGATGACGGGCCTGCCGAGCGGGCCGGTAGGGAAAGCGAGGCCGCGCGCCATCAAGGCGGAGGCCTGGGAAAGATCGCTGCAGTCCATCCCGGCGTAGTAGCCGGCGGGCTTGGGCATGCCGCGGAACTGCTGGTCGTACTGGAACTCGAAATCGTAGAAGAACTCGTCCCGCGGGCCCCAGAGGAAGCGAATGCCCTGCTTCCACGTGGGC
>CBIHMP010000521.1:0-1606 GCA_966211015.1 uncultured Luteolibacter sp.
CCTTACTGCTTCGCTTCGGCGGCAGCATGAGGGGCTTCGCCTCTGGCGGCAGCATGAGGACCCGTCACTTGTCCGTCGGTTTGGGCGGCTTCGGGCGCTTCACGGCGGCTTTTTCGATGAAGTCGATCACCATGTCCGCCACCGGTTTTCCGGAGGACTTTTCAATGCCTTCGAGTCCGGGGGAAGAGTTCACCTCCATCACCACCGGACCGTGATTGGACCGGAGCAGATCCACCCCGGCGAAGTTCAAGCCCATGATCTTCGCGGCGCGGATGGCCACCGACCGCTCTTCGGGGGTGATCTTCACTTTCTCCGCGGTGCCGCCGCGATGGAGATTGGAGCGGAACTCTCCTTCCGCCGCCTGCCGCTTCATCGAAGCGACGACCTTCCCGTCCACCACGATGCAACGGATGTCGGCGCCTTTCGCCTCCTTGATGAATTCCTGGACCAGGATGTCCGCGCGCAAGCCCTTGAAGGCCTCGATCACGGACTCGGCGGCCTTCGCCGTCTCCGCGAGCACCACGCCCACGCCCTGCGTGCCTTCCAGCAGCTTGATCACCAGCGGTGCTCCGCCGCACATCTTGATCAGTTCGCGGGTGGCATCCGTGGAGTGGGCGAAGCCGGTGATGGGCAGCCCCACCCCCTTGCGCGCCAGGAGTTGCATGCTGCGCAGCTTGTCCCGGGAACGGGCGATCGCGACGGAATCGTTCACCGTGAAAACGCCCATCATCTCGAACTGCCGCACCACGGCATTGCCGTAGAAAGTGTGGCTGGCACCGATCCGCGGAATCACCGCGTCCGCGGTGAGCTCCTCGCCCTCGATGAACATCTTCGGATTGTGCGCGGTGATGTTCATGTAGCACCGCAAATAGTCCACCACGCGGACCTCGTGGCCGCGCGACTCCGCGGCTTTCACGAGGGCGGAGGTGCTGTAGAGGTTCGCATTGCGCGAGAGAACGAGGATTTTCATGGGCGGAGGCAGCCGGGGAAGTGCGCTTCGAGATCGCGCAGCGCTCCCTTCAAGTGATTTCCTTGCGGGTCAATGAGAAAATATCCAGCGAGCGCCTGCCTGCCCAAAAGAAGCGGGCTGCGCATGTCCGAACGGTTGGCCAAGGTGAGGCGGATCCTCCAGATGAAGCCGCCCGCCAGCATCGCCTCGGTCTCGATGACGTAGCGGCGGCGGGAAACGCCCGTGGAGCTTTTCACCTTTGTCGATTTAACAATAGCCGCTTCGCAAGTAACCCGCCGGCCATAGTGGTCGCTCGTGACAAAAAAGACATGTCCGCCATCGGGAGCCACCTGGATTTCTTCGGCATGCAGGGAGGAGGTGCGCGCGCCAGTGTCCGTCTTTGCATTCAGAGGCCCCACGCCGAATTCCGGCAGCGCCATCCACTCGCGCCGCCCCAGCACCAGCCGGGGCATGCCGACCTGCTTCCACGGCAGCCCGAGCTCGCGAGCCACCTGACCGGAAGGCGCGCCGACCTGCTGGGGGGTCGCCTTATAGCTGCGGGGCTTGCTTTTCACGGAAATGATCCGACCTCAGTCGAGATACCGGCGCGGATTCGCAGCCCACCCCCAGATCCCGACCAACACCCCCGTGAGGACC
>CBIHMP010000522.1:0-1587 GCA_966211015.1 uncultured Luteolibacter sp.
CGGTCTTCCCAAGCATCGAGCCACTTGGCGGCGGAGAGCTTCGACCAGACGAACATGGCCGCGTTTTAGGACGCGAGTGCGCAGTGCCAAGTTCCAAGTGCAAAGGAAGCGACTCCGGCGCTCCCGGTCGGGAGAGGATCGGTGCCCGCGGCCCACTGCTGAACTCGCCGCGGACACCGGGCGCACGCCGCTCGCAAAGCCATTGCGACCGGCCCTGGAAATCCTCTGTCGCGGGAAGAGCGACCCGCGGTCCTTCCGGACCGCGGGCCGGATGCACAAACCATTCGTGAGATCGTATCACGAACCACCTGGAAATTGAGTGAGGTGCCCGCAGCCCTCCCAAACCACGGGCACCATGCGTTTCCGCATTGTAGCGATACCGATAGGCGGGAAAGTCCTCCGCGCAAGTGACGCAGGGCGGGGGAATCTACTTACCAAGACGGTCCTGACTGCGATTCGAGCCCCGGGAGACCTCCCTGTCGGCGGCGGATAAGCGGATCATGGAAGCCGGATGCAGGGACCGCCAGCGAACCCGTAATTTCCCCCGTCCGGGGGCGCTTGCGATCGGTCGATCCGGGGTAACTTTTCCCTATGTCAATGTTGAGTACCGGAGTCCCGCAACACCGGGCCCGAGCGATCGAATGCGAAGTCGGAGATTGGATCGCGGGAGGAAGGATCCCGGAGTGGAACAAGAAGAGTCCCGTGCAGCAATTCTCACCTCCCGGTGCCGAGGGCGCAGCCGGTCCTTGGCTATTCGTCCGGACTCTCGGCCGCGCCGACGGCGTGATGCAGACTCTCTGGAAGAGGGTCGAGTAGCTACTTTGAAGCCGGAGCGGCTGAGTCCCGCCCGGACGTCGCCAATCCGCGGCCCGCGGAGCCCTCGCGAGCCCGCCAACGAGACCCCCTTCCCGGGAAAGCGCCGGGGGAGGAAGGTGTCCGGCATCACCTCCATCGCGCGGATCTTCCAGTAGTGGAATTTCTTCCAAGCCGGCGGAGAGCCGTCCGGAAACTTCCGCACCCAGCAAGTGACCTCGAAGGTGCCGGTCAATGGCGCCGTGCTCAGATCGTGAGGTTCCACCTCGTACTCCCGGCCATTGTGGAAAAAGCGGATCACGCGGTAGCGGCGGATCGCATCCCGAAGGCCGGCCATCGATGCATATTTTTGGACTGCCATAATGGGCAGATTGCACAAAACCGGGCTCTGTCAAGTGGAGGTCGATCCGTCCCGGCCGCGGAGGCCCCTCTCTTGGGCCCGCCTAGCTTGAACCTGGTTCAGAACCAGAAGCGGTGTCGGCAATCCCTTCCCTGTAGGATCCGGGCCGATCTCCACTTGGAGGTGTCGCTCGCTGGGCTCCCCGGCAGGTCGGGGTGGGCGGGGGCAGCATCGCAATCTCGACGACCATCCGTCGCCCGTCGGCAACCGCCTCGAAGGAATTGAATTCACCGCTGCCGACCCGGGACAGGAGCTCCTCGGCGGCTTTCAGAAGCTTTCGCTTGAGCGGTTCGAGATCGGGAGGCTTCATCGGGGGTGGGGGGTGACGAGAGCCATAATGTCCGATTTTGCCCCCTTTGGAAAGCCGATTCACG
>CBIHMP010000523.1:0-1579 GCA_966211015.1 uncultured Luteolibacter sp.
CCGCGGCGGAGAGCGTGGTGCCCTTCCGCTTCGTAGGCACCTTGCTCGATCGCTTCGCGATTCTGGAATCTTCGGACGGCTTGGTGCTGCTGGATCCGCGGGCGGCACGGGAAAGGATCCTCTACGAGCGCTGGCTGGGTGCCGCGGGCGAGCTGCCGGTGGAAAGCCAGACCCTGCTGGTGCCCGTGCTCATCGAGCCGGGGCCGCGGGAGTGCGATCTGGCCCTGCGGCACCGGGAGGAATTTGCCCTGGCGGGGATCGAGCTGGAGGATTTCGGCTCGGGGACCCTGCGGGTGGGATCGCTGCCGGATTTCCTGCGGGTCGGGGATCCCCGCGCCTTCGTCACCGGCTTGATCGACGAGCTTGCCGGGGGGCAGGTTCCGGCGACCCGGCTCGCCTTCGATTTCCTGGCCAAGCCCTTGGCCCGGCGGGCGGCGATCGCCGAAGCACCCCGGCCGCAGGAGGCGATGAAGCTGCTCGCGGTCCTCTTCGGCTGCGAGTTGCCCTATTGCGCTCCGGATGGCCGGCCGACCCTCAGCGAGTTCTCGATGCGGGATCTCGAACGGAGATTCGCGGGGAGCCGGGGCGGGGGATTCTAAAAAATCCGCCGGGACGCATTCTGCCTGAGGTGAATAGTCCGGAATCCTAAAAATTTCATTGTTTCGCCCCTTGCCTCCTGCTTTCGTATGCAGGTCCATGAGTTCGATCGTTCCGCGTCATTTCCCTGTCTTCGCCGCTCCGGTCGGGCGGGGGAATGACGTTGGATCGGAGCTCTTCCGGCCCCGGAGAATCGCCGTTTCCGCAGGAATTGCAGGCTTGAGGGCTACTGCCGCGGAGGTGTAAATGGCTGATTCTCAATTCCTTTTTCCTTGGAATTTCGCTTAGACAGCAAATCTTTCAGGGCGTTCAAAAATTAAGCGGAAATTTCTTGTTTGAATCTCCTGAATGTCCATACTGCCCGGCGAAGAGCCCCATCCGGGGTGCGTTTTTTGAAAAACGTTCATGAAGCTGCCCTGCTCCATCCTCGTTGCCTTAGCTCCGGCCCTGATGCCGGTGGCGGGGGCGGCTGCGCTTCTAGGCGACCGCCTGGAGGAGCTTCACGGGGCACTGCTGGATAACCGCCGGGAGGCTTTGCCGGGCTTGAGCGATCCCTTCGGGACGCCTGACCGGGCAAGGCTGGTGGTGGAGGAATCCCCGCATTCCCTGCGCATGTTCCGCGGCTGGCGCGGCAATGTCGTGGGCACCGTCTTCTGGATCGGGGAATTGCCCAGCCAGAACAATCCGGTGCCGAATACCGCAAGCGCGTGGGACATGAACTGGCAGGCCAATTTCGGCGGCTACGATCACCCGGAGCGCCGGGCGGGCTATTATCCCGCGGCCTTCACGCCGCGCTTGAACCCCTTTTATATCGCGCTTCCCTACAACGACATCGGGAAAGACGGGCAGCACCGGCCCGAGGCCTCGGAAGTGATCCCGTGGTTCTGGCGCGATTACCGGGGCGAGGGGATTTCCGTCTGCAAGGGCCGCTGGGTGGCCATCCACCGCGAGGGCAAGGTCTGCTACGCGCAGTGGGAAGACG
>CBIHMP010000524.1:0-1567 GCA_966211015.1 uncultured Luteolibacter sp.
GACGTAGGCGATGCCGGTGTCGTTCTCTCCGGAATCGTCTTCCGGAGCTCCCGCCACGACCCGGCTTCCCGAAACGGCGACCGACCAGCCGAAATAACTTTCCTTCGAGGGAACCGGATTTCCCAGCGCATGGAGGAGTGCTCCCGTCCCGGCATCGTAAATGCCGACCACGCCGCTATCGGCTCCTCCCCGGTCGTCGAAAGGAGAGCCCACCGCCAGTACCGTGCCATCGAGCGCGAGCGTATGCCCCAGAGCATTCCCCGTCTGCCACGCCGCGCTAGGCGATGCGATGGCATGCTCGAGCGAATGCGGCACCGCAGCCCCGTCCGCGCGGTTCATGCCACCTGCGAGACACAAACCGGCACCTGCGGCGATGAGGGAAGGCAGTCGTGGGAGGGACCGGAACATCGGGAGGAAAGCAGGAGCCTATTTCGCTTCCAATCGGAAGAAGGCCGCGTTGTCCGGCACGTTGAACCGGAACTCGAATTCACCGCTGGAATTGATCGCGGCTGCCGTCCCGGTCATCGGGAAAGGCACATAGTGGGAAAAGTCCGTGGATTTCTCCAGGGCCCAGGTGAGATTCAGATTGCCGCCCGCCGGCTCCTTCACGATCCGCGGCGGGGTCAGCCTGAGGGCCTGCACCTGATCCGCGCTGAAGAGGCCCGCAGCGGCGGTATTTCCTTGGAACGCCGCCACAAGCGCCGCATCCGGGCTCTGCCAATCGAATCCCAGCAGTGCCATGCGGAGTTCGGCCACATCGTTCAGGCCGTCCCCGTCTGCATCTTCTTCGGATGAAAGGGCGGTCCCGGTCAGGATGATGTCAAACGGGCTCTCGTTGGCGTCCCCGTTCAGAATCCGCACCTTCGTGGTTCGCGACCCGGAGACGGTCGGGCTCAAAGTCACGGTGAACGCGGTATCGTCATCCGCCGGGACCGTCGGGAGCGTGCCTTCCGTACTTATGGAAAAGTCCCCGGAATCCCCGCCGACGAGGGAAATGCCCGTGATCGGCAGGCCGGTAATGCCGGTATTCAAGATGGTGAAGGAGAGGGTTCCGCTCCCGCCTTGCCCGATCGCAACCGGACCGAAATCCGCCGAATCTCCCGAGACCAGTTCCTCTCCTCCGGGGCCCTCCACGGCGATCTCGGGGGCCGCCGGACCGAAGAGATACGCCGCACCCTTGTCCAAGGCGGTCTTGTTGTCGGAAGGAGCTCCCGCAATCACGTTCAATCCCGAGATACCGACCGAGGCACCGAACTGGTCGCCATTGGTCGGGGTCGATTTCACCAGGGTCGCTACCGGCACCGTCGGCGTGGGAGAGCTGGTATCGTAACAATAGACGCGCCCGGAATCCGTCGGGCTGTTGTCGAGGGGAGCACCTACGGCAAGGCGGGACGCGGACACGGCGACCGCGTGGCCGAACCGGTCTTCCGTCGCGGGGTTCGGATTGGCGAACGCGAGGACGGGAACAGCCGGAGCGGGGGCGTTCAGATCGTAGAGATAGACCGAACCGGCGTTGGCGGCACTGGTATCATCCCCGCCCGCCCCGATGGCGAGAAGGTTCCCCGAG
>CBIHMP010000525.1:0-1531 GCA_966211015.1 uncultured Luteolibacter sp.
GAAACGGTCCGTCCCGCCCCCGGGCATCGACGCCTCCCCGCCGCCCTGATCCGATGGCTTTCCCCCTCCAGCCTCAGATCCTGATCGCCCATCCCTGGATGGGACGCGGGGGCTCGGAAGCCACCGCCATGTGGTCCCTGCACGCCCTGCAGGATATTGCGAAGATTTCTTTTACAACCGCCTCGCCGGTCGATTGGGACCGCTTGAACGCCGTTTACGGCACGCGGGTCGATCCGGGAAAGATCACGCTGCTGCAGGCACCCCGGCTTCCCGGTGTCGCCAGCGGCACCCAGTTCGCATTCTGGCAGCGGGCATATTTCGAGCGCTTCTGCCAAGCCCTCCCCGGACGCTATGATGCCTGTATCAGCGCCTACAATCCAATCCGCTTCAGCCAACCCGCGATCCAATTGATCGGTGATTTCAGCTTCGATGAGGGTGCCCGCCTCGGCCTCTACCCCAATGCCTCCGAGCAAGCCCGTCACCGGCCCTCCTGGCTGCGCCGGGTGTACCTGTCGGTAGGGTCGCAGCTCGCCGGGCACAGGCAGAGTGGGATCGCCGGCCCGGATGACCGGGTGGTGGCCAACTCCCGCTGGACCGCGGGAATCCTCGATACCTTTTTCCAGATCCAAGATTCGCCCGTTCTTTATCCTCCCTCGCCCCTGCATGCTGGAGGATCTGCGGTGGGGAGGGACCCGCTGGCCTTCGTCTGCATGGGTCGCATCGTGCCGGAGAAAGAGATCGAGACGGTCCTGGCCATTTTGGACGGCGTGCGTGCGGCGGGCCATCCGGTAACTTTGGATCTGATCGGCCAATTCGGCGACGACGCCTATTCGAAGCGCATTCGCCAGATGGCCGAAGAGAGATCCGAATGGGTGCGAACGCCGGGCTTTCTCGGCCCGGCGGAGAAGGGCGGCGTTTTCTCCACCCGCACGTATGGGATTCACGCCTGCCGGGTCGAAGCCTTCGGCATTGCGATCGCGGAGATGGCGGCAGCGGGCTTGGTTCCCTTTGTTTCGGACGATGGCGGTGTCCAGGAAATCGTGGGCAGCGACCATCTCGTCTTTGCAGACATCGACGACGCGGTGAAAAAGATCGTGGCCCTTCTCGGGCAGCCGCAGCGCTTGGAAGGCATCCGGGCTGGCCTGCGCGAGCGCGTGGCCCGCTTCCGGCCGGAAAGCTTCGCGGAGAATCTGGTGGGAATCGTCGAAGAATTTCTCGGCCGCACCCCTGGCAAAGACTGAACATGTGGAGGAAGCTGTCGCAGCGCCTGAGCGATCCGCTTTTCTACCGGAAGCGCCTGCGCCGGGTGTGGCGCTGCATCCTCCCGCCGCGGAAGCCGCGCCCCGTCTCGCTCGACGAACTCCCGGGAAACGAGGGGGTCTGGCTGGTGGTGGTGGCGCACCCGGATGACGAGCTTTTCGCCTCCTGTCTGCTATGCGAGCTCTCGGAGAGGGGACGGGAATTCCACATCGTCTCCCTGACGCGCGGGGAAGGCGGGATGACCGGGGGTGCCAGCCGCGGGGAACTCGGG